>NZER01000157.1 GCA_002690445.1 Candidatus Pacearchaeota archaeon | reverse complement strand
TAGATCTGGCCCACGCCTGACCAATTCTATTTATCCAATATCTTGCGTATTAAGTCAGGTCTTTGTTCGATAACAAGGGCTTCGTGAACCGCGCTGGACAGAATGTCCAATACCATAGATCCCATAGCCTCTCGGGTATCAGAGTCCAGGCCCATGGCAACAAGTCTCTTATCAAACATTCCCTGAAAGGGGGTAGAGAATTGCTCCGTGGAATTGCCATCCAGCTTTTGGCATTCCAAGGTAGTGGCAATGTGCATAGCCACGGCTCCAGTAAGAAACGCCAGGTCTTCGGCTGACGTTTCCAAGAGTGTCTTCCTTATCTTCTCAATCGAAGAGGGGTCGTTTGCTTCGAGCATGTGCTTTCTTACTTGTACATCCCGCGCTTTATCACATCGACCAACACTGGGCTGGCGACATAAACACCTTCCATGTTGCCGTTTGCGTTCGGCCTCTTGGTTGGCGTTCTCGTTATCACCGCGCCGTGCTTCTCGCTGGCAAGCTCTGTGAATCTTGTACGCACGGTTGATTGATGGTTTTGCTGCTCAAAGTGGACGATAGCGTCCCATGGTATGACCCCACGCGCACCAGCACTCGCCACAAAATCGAATATGTTCTTACGCCACTTCGATACACCCTTCGCCGCCTTGTCCCGCGCAGCGAATTCGGTGTCATGTCCGTCCGAATGAACTGGCGGGGGTGGATCACTATTATCAAACAACCCGCGCTGATAAGCGTGATCGCTCATCTTTGTTTTTGTGTGTTAGGGCGGGATACGGGACGGCCCTGGTCGCTGGCAATTATGGCCTTCACTTCCTGCCAAGCCGCCCACCTCCCCTCGTCAGCTTTCAGCCAAGAGTAGAATGGAGCGGTAGATATTGTGCCCAAAATTGCCGGGAGGTTGGCGAGGAGTTTGCGAACGCTTCGGTGCTTCATGTACAACTCGAAAATCCGCCCTTCTCCGTAAGTGTCGAGTTGTAAGTGAGTTTGCGACCACTGACTTCTTTTGGTGCGCGAAACACTAAAAATTTTCAGGAGTCGTGAACGGGTGTTGTTTATAAAGTCTTGCCAAAGCGCCTGCGAGAGACCGCCATGTCGTACCAACCACCATGCACAAGACTGTCGCTGAGTGACGGTAAGTTTACGCCACGCATACCTTAAATCCCATGCAAACCGAGGGTTTCCATCCTCCTGCTGAATCAATTCATCTATTTTCGTCATGGTAGCCAGCCGACTAATGCATTTTATCTGGATTTATATGTCGCACATCTCTAAGGGTCAGCGGGATTCGCCCCACTGTTTCCATCGCTGCAGGGAATCGGCGATCAGGATATGCTCTTGATTAAAGGCTTTTTCGCCGGGGGTTTCGCTGCGATTTTTGCGATTTTTGTCGGCACAATGGGCATAGCTGAGCAGGCCTATTGACCCGGCTCCAAGCAGCAGACCGGCTAAGAAGGCTAAGAAGGTAAGCATATATCCATCTCCTGAGCGGGTGACAAAGTAAAATAGGGTCATGGTGGTCATCTGTCGAGGCTAGCGTAAAGAAGAGGTAGCCAAAACATTTCACCATTTTACTCATTAAAATGGAAGCCAATCCGTCAGCATCAGTTCTCTATAATCAAAGTTCTTTCCCAGCACCTCGACTATATCGACAGTAGTCGATTCCATCCCAAGCAGGCGATCTCCTGGGGTGGCTACATAGGCGTGGCTGGGGACTTTGCGAGTGCGGAGCACGAAGGCTCTCCCCTGGTCCGTGATCCTCCATATTCCAGAATCGCGCTTTGTCGAGTCTTCCTCATTTGGTCTTGCTTCAGCCAATCCCCAGTGCGTCAACTTGCTCGTGTCCCCCTGCACTTCAGCGACCAGCGTGGGAATCGTTTGACCAAGGTGAACCCAGTCCAATGCGTGATAGAGGGCGATGAGCACACGCGCCTGGCCCGAGTTGAGCTTGCGTCGATAAAGTTTCGTATTACCGCCGCAGCAGTCACACTTTTCTATTGGGAGGCGTGACCTGGCCCGTAGTGGGTGCTCCTCGTCCGATCCCGTAAGCGGTGGCGGTGGCTCATCGAATATATCCCATTGGTCACACACCATCACATCCACCACGGCTTTTCTTGAGCGTCTTTCGGAGGGTCTGGTTTTTGGGTTGTTGTGTTACCGCTCAGGTAATCCATGATGATCCCCCGTACCAAGTCCGCCATCGTGACTTCGCGAGCTTTAGCAAGATTACGGATCTCGTTCAGCAGTGCCTCGTCTATTCTTAGTACAAAGTTTTTCTTGGCCATGGGACACTAAAATGGGAAGTCGTCGTCGTCGTCCTCACCTTCCTGCACAGGAGGCTGATGCATCGTAAGGCGCACATTCTCATACTCCTTGCCCGTGGTCTTTGCCGTGCGATTCCAAATTGCGACATTCAAAACAGGCATCGTGCCCGACTTCGCTCGCTCCAGCATCTGCTTCAAAAAGGGTTTGGTAAACTCAATCTTGCCACTCTTAATTGGATGCTTATCTGTCGCACGTTGTTCGTTGCGAAATAGGGCGAAGTCGATCTTCAACTCGTTATCATATCTGCTGGGCATTTTGTTACTCCTCGTGCAGTGTAAGTAGTGCGGGCATCACGTCGTCCAACACCTTCAGCAATCTTTCCATCTCATTTACATCACCACCTTTTACGGCTTTCTTGATCTGACCTTGGAGAACCTCATCTGCCTCCCAGTCATTGGCATACAACTCCTTACATCTTTCGCTTAACCTCGTTCGCACGGGGGCAAGCTCTCGCTCCGACTCCCCGTCACGCACTTCCTCGCGATCTACTTCATTGACGTCATCAGAAAAAACGCCCGCATTGGATTTTTTAGCAGGCTTTGCTTTTGCCTTCTTCTTGGCAATCTTCTTTTGGGGTGGTGCCTCGATTACCGCTTCCGTAGGCAGGTCTTCTCCGGCGTAGATATAGGCTCCCAATCCGAAGAGGGCGAAGGCTTTGGTCAAGCATCTCATCTTTGCCGTGTTTATGGCAAAACTGTCGGGTTCGGTGATCGCTTTATTCCGATGATCCATCACGGGAAGCCACATCTCCCGCTTCACGTCGCCTATTGTTACTGAACAGGTGACCCCTGCGGTGCCGCCGGGGTAGGTCGTAATGTCCCTGGTTACCCCGTTTTCGTCTGTCATGCCATGCCATTTGACGGCAAGCTGTGGGTAGTGCTTCATCATTTCCGTCCACGCCCATGCCCAGGACAAGTAGGTCAGCTTCCTGTTTCCAACCACCTTATTCTCCGTGTGTTCATTGACGTTGACCTTGGACAGCTTGTCCCAAATCTGTTTAGCTGTTGGGTCTTTACTCTCTGCTGTCATCCTTTTTCTCCTTTCCACTGTGGGCAAAACTCAGCGACATCACACCATGACTCACATCGTATGAATTTTGCGTTTCCCTTAACGACTCTGAGCTTCGGGTTCTCCTGTTCGTTGACGTATCCTGTCGCCTCGTTGAGGGTATCGAATATCTTCGGCCTACCCCTCCCGCCCATAACCTCGTAGGCACCTCGTGCCCACCTCTCTTCGGGAGTACAGGGAATCGTGGCTTCTTGCGCGTGAATACGGACACGCCTGTCGAGGTATCTATCCTGCCTCTCGTCGGACCAGACGGGCACCCTGAGGACTACGACAGGACTGTCTGGATAGTCAGGCTTTCCTGCGCGGCTTTTCATCCAGTCCCGGCAGATGGTCACGATGTTTAAACTCGTAGCAGTGATGTCATTCTGCCTGAGAAGCCAGGCGTATAAGTTGAGTTGCGACTCCCAATCTTCTTTGAGTCCCTTCTGGACGCTGAATACCGAGGTCACCTTGTAGTCGGTGACGACACCGTCTTCGATAAGATCAACAGCACCGCTGACCGTGGTGCCATCGTGGGTTGCGTGGAAGCGTTGTTCCTTGATTCCCACATCCTCAGCCTGCTCAAGGGCGGCGTGTACACCCTTACCCAGGAGCTTCCAGACCTCATCTCTAACGTCTATGGAAATCTCCTCTTCGTGCTTCTTCCACAGGCGTCTGATCTGTGGTGGCGAGATCAGTTCGGTGATGGAGAAATCGGCACCGGCCTTGGTGTAGGGATCAGCTTTGATGGCGGCGACTATTGAATCTGGCGCATCGAACTTGTTGATCAGTTTCATGTGTATTCCTCAAAATCTAGGATGTCCCATTCAATTTGATCGGGATATCTTGCATCCCCCGGAGGGACTAGGGTACGGGTAATGTCTTGCAGCCTGACAAACACTTCATCACAAGAACTTGTTTGTCTCAAGCGTAGAGCGTCGAGTGTAGCTACCTGTCTTTCGAGCACACGATCAATCCGTTCAAGACCTTTACGGATCTCGCGGATATGCCGAATCTCAACCCACGAAATCAGATCTGTCATCCTATAGGCAACCCTCATCCCTCCAGATCTTTTAACTTTTATATACCTTGGCCCTTTCTGTTGCCGGAAGAGAGCCCTTTTTTTTGCCGGAAGTTTCTTCCATTTCCTTCGGACTGCCCGCCAGGTGGACAAGGTATTTACAGACCTACCGATAACGTCAGACGTTTGCTTCGGTGTTAACAACTTCCTATGAGAGACCTGATCAAGGGGTATCCGTTCTTTGTCTGGTCTGGGGGGAGATTGCGCGTAAAATTCTGTGGGTTTCCGCTCACTCATAAATCCCCCATCGTGGTGTCGCTGTGGTTACCGCATTAATCACATCACCAACTTAGCTGCATCACACAAAGCTGTCAAGGGGGCAAACGCTGAATCTATGATAGACGCCAAACGCCAACTTGAGAATCTGTGTCGGGGATACGGCGTACCACATATTGCCTACCCTCATCCTTGTACTTCCTCGTCCACGCTGTAGCTGAAGAACGGATGGAGTTGAGGTGTTTGCGACTTTCGAAATCCAAGAGGAAGCATTGTCCCACTTCCAACAGATCAAATGGGTAGGAGTGGATCTCCAGCTTGGGGACATCCATGTCCGAGTGGATGGTGATGCCGGGATCTAGATCATATTTTTTGGGCGCGGTCATTTTGTCCTCCATATACCTATGCCGTAGTCAGTGATGCGAACAGAAAATTTCCTCTGTGTTTTCTTAGCTACGCGACCAGCGTAGTTCCGAATCGCCTGTGCCTTGGCAGACGCCTGCTCTGGGTCCATGGGAAGCTCCAGGCAATCCCCTACGTTAATTGTTTCCAGAGGCAGATAGCCCCATTTCTTAGGCGGTCCAGGGTTTGCGGGAGGAGGACCGACATCCTCATAAATCCTAAATTTTTGTGTATCTTTTGGCATCATAATCTCTCCTCAATTGACAGATATATCTCGTGCAGCTATTCTTTCTACTCTAGAATCGCCAGGAACATGATAGCGGTGCGAGCACAGCTACGCAAGGGCCTTGACATCGACGTGTACACTCTTACGATACACGGTGAGCCAGCATCCAAAGCGAATGCGAGACAGTTAGTTTTGATCAAGGGTAGGATGGTGCCGATCAAATCCAAGAAAGCCCTCTCCTATATGCGAGCATTCGACCAGCAGTGCCGAATCCTAGACCCTCTGATGGACGGGGACTTGGCTATTGCGATGATGATCTACTACAGAACGCGACGACCAGATCTAGACGAGAGTCTGATTTTAGATTTACTCCAGGGCAGGGTCTATAAAAATGACAGGGCCATTAAGCTGAAGTACGTCGAGCACGGGTTGAGCAAGGACAATCCGAGAGTGGTGATGGCTATCGGGCCACTCGCGCAATCATCCGAGACTATTGAGGTCTACAAGCAACTAATTGGGAACAATAACGATGAAGCATCAAGTACCCTCTCAGATTAAAAAGATTGCGGCGGGTTTATCCGTTGGTCAGTATAAAAAATTCTGCCCTGAGTGTCGGCACTTGAGGGAGAAGAACACACATGACAAGAGTTTAAGCCTGAAGGTTGATGAGGACGGAGGCCAATACCTCTGTCACCATTGCGGCACACAGGGGGGGTGGATGACACAGGACACCTTAGATGTTGGTAGTGTTTCACGCGCACGTCCGACTCCGGCCACAATAAAGGTCGCCACCGACACGAACCCCACCGTCACGGCCTACCTGCGGAGTCGCAACATCAGTGACGAGGTGATCGCTGAACACACGGTACAGGGCGACTACCACTTCAACGGGCATACGGCTCCTGCTGTGGGGTTTCCGTACCGTGAGGATGGCGAGGTCAATGCTATCAAATGGCGTAGCGTAGACGGCACCAAGTGCTACAGCCAGCAAAATGTATGCGAGGATTTCTGGGGGCTTGATCGGTACAAGAAGGGCAATGATCTGTTGATGGTCGAGGGCGAGATCGACGCTCTCAGTTGGCTGTCTTGCAAGCTACCAAAAAATCTGACGGTGCTGTCGATACCCAACGGCGCACCAGCCAAGGTCAAAGATCAAAAGATTTCGCCGTCCGAAGACAAGAGATTCGCCTACATCTGGCGGGCCGCCGATCAACTTGATTCGGCTAGGCGCATACTCCTGTGCTTCGACGCTGACAAGCCAGGGCTCGCCCTGCAAGCTGAGATCATACGACGTCTGGGCTCTGCGAAGGATGTGTGGCTCGTGGACATGGGCGCGTTCAAGGATACCAGCGAGGCACTCGCGGACAGGGGCGAGGCTTACTGTCTGGACTGTCTGGACTCTGCCAAGCCCATCCCCACTGTCGGACTATACGGTGTCGCAGAGTTTAGGGATGAGTTCACGTCCCTATACGAAGACGGCCATATACAGGGCGCGGCTACGGGCATCCCGTCCCTGGACAAACTGATGCAGATCGTACCGGGAATGGTGACAGTAGTGACGGGCTTCCCCAGTTCGGGCAAGTCTGATCTCATTGATCAGATCTGCCTGAATCTGGCTAGATCCGAAGGATGGAAAACTGTCTACAGTTCGTTTGAAAAACCCCCCAGCTTGCATCTCGCGCAACTCAGCCAGAAGATAAATTCTCTGCCGTTTTTTGAGGGGCCGTCCCGAAGGATGTCGAGAGAGCAACGCGACTGGGCGGTGGAGTTTTGCGAGGAACACTTCCTCTTCATGGATCACAGCAGGCAGGGACCATCGACTATCCAGGGGATTTTGGATGTCGCGTCGAAGGCGGTGATGCGCCAGGGTTCTCGCGTACTGGTGATAGACCCCTACAACTTCGTTGAGATGCCACCACACGATAAGGAAACTGATGCAATCAGTAAAATGATGACCACCGTACAAAAATGGGCACGAACATCGGAGGCCCATGTGTTCTTCATCGCTCACCCAACGAAGATGTCGCCCGATGCCAGAGCGTCAGAGAAGAAGGTGATCGTTACCGGGCATGATATCAGTGGGTCTGCGGCGTGGTTTGCGAAGTGCGACATGGGCCTCACCGTGTGGCGACACCCGCAGGACGAACAGCCGCCGGAAGCACACATATGGAAGTGCCGATGGTCGTGGCTGGGCAGACACGGCTCGTGTCAGCTAGGATTTGATAAGGTCACCGGGAGGTGGACTGACTACCTTCCTGAGAAGGCAGACCCTGAATACTGGGATCTCTAGCTTAAAATAATCTTGATAGCCACGCGCCGAAGCCAACCCACCTTCGCGCCGGAACACGGCTGTTGGTTCAGAGGCCCATTAACAATGCTAGGCGCATCCCACACCTCCATGATGGCGTCACAGCGATAGCATCCATAAAGGGCAAGCGCACCCTCATGCGATATCAGTGCGGGCCTGTGTCCCAGTATACGCGCATGGCGTAGGGCTTGACGCCTTAGCTGTCTAGCTTTTCGTGTCCGCATCTGTTTCATCACCTAGATTTTTCTTCCGTTCCGCTTCCGCTCTTTGCAGCTTCTCCAGCGTTGGTTCTACTGGTTTTCTCGGCGGCTTGTTTGGATTCAAGATCAGCCATCCCCGCAACTTCTCCGTTGTTTCCTTTGATGGTTTGACGAAAGGCATGATGTTTTCTCCTCTAAAGTTTAGTAGGGGGAGACGGAGTGCCTCCCTCCTTTTTGCTTGCGCCGATGATATCTCTGAGACCATCAAGCACTTCCTCTGCCTCTTCCATGACCGTCGAGTGGATCACGCTCGCGGAGGCCCTTGATCGTTACGCCATGCTGGTGGGCTACCTTGCGGATTGCGTGGGGTAAAAGTTCATCACTAAACGGCTGCTCGTAAGTGGGCTTACTGCGCGAGCTTGTGCGCTCGACTGTACCGTCAGACCAAAGCCGCCAGCGAGAAGGCCACGTCACCTTGCGGTACGATAGCAGGATGTGTCCGGTCGGGATGGTCATGTTTATTTGTCCTTTTCAGAAAAGTATTCCGAGATCCAGCACACTGTCAGTACCACCAAGCCGATCAACAGAATGGTTGCCGCGAAGGCTTCGTCTTGTCCGTATGGGCCGCCCATCACTTGCTGCCGCTCGCAGCGCCGATGTCGTACTGAGCATCCAGATAATTTTCCAGCGTCTTCATACTCGCGTTACGCAGGAGATCGTTGCGGGTTTGGCTGAGAGAGGAAGGCCCTTCTACTCCCCGGCCTCTGAGCCATTTGTCCACGAAATAGTTTCATCGCCTACCTCTGGCGTGTGTCGTATTGCATGACCAAGTATATAGTAAGTCAACAACGGTGTCAAGGGGTAATCTTCTCGATACCTATCAGTCGTAGCAATATCCTCAAGGTGAAGTGCTTCGGAAGGCACATAGGTGATCGCATGACGGTATAGCCGTTGCCACGTCCCCAGTGTTGCAACTCTGCCTCTATGATGTTTAAACCCTGAGTGAGTTGATCCACTTTCGTTGTGTCAGCCATGTCGAGCCCACTCTCTCAGCATCCTGTGCTTTGAAAGCACGAGGCGGAAAAACCGATTCCGGTATCCTGTCAGGCGACTGTCGCATCGATTTTTCACGGGAGTGGCGTGGTAGGAGGCGCGGAAAACGTCAGTGCGCGTTGCGGAAATCGGTAGCGACCGTGCCACTCGTGTAGCTTCGGAGTGGTCGTATCCAGAAAATACGATCATTCGACAACCGTCACGCCATCACCAAAGGCCTTCTCAAGCGAGGAGCCCAGCCAGTCTACGTGTGCCTTCCACCTATCTGGGCTATCGTCTCCGCATCTTGGACAATCCTCTGGGAGGTGGTAGAGAATGCCGAAGCGTCCCGGCTCCTCAAGGGTGTCACCCTCCATAACGTAGGCGACGGCATCGGGCCAGGGCATCACGTCCCTGACCTCACCACCCCCCAGCGTGGTGCGAGGCCCGTAGTTTTCGTCGTTCAATCGGATGGCTCTCATGCGTCATCTCCACCTAGAGGTCTCACTGGTTCGGGGAAAACCCTGCCAGCTTTGACGCCAGTGTCGGCGTAGTATTTCTGCGCCATCTCACCGAACAAATCCGAAACATCCTGTGCGATATCATCGCCATCCAGAGCTTGCCACAGCCGCTTGTAAACGTCGATAGTGTCTACGCGACTCGTTGCGTGGTTGTCCATTTTCATTTGTCCTCCTGAAAGTCGAGGCGCATAATACCCTGAGCCCAGTCACCGAAGATGAGTTTTCTCTCAGGGGTGATCTCCTCATTCACCTCAAGGCTCATCATCCAATCCTTGACACGGACCTTCGGCGACCACTCCCGTAACACCTCGTATCCGTACTCGCCGTCGAGCGAGCCGACAATGAGTTGCTCCACAACCTTCTCGTACTCGGCGTGGGACTGCCGTGCCGGACGCCCTGTCGAATATGGCTTTGCCTGGAGGTGGAGATAACCGAAGTACGGTGCTTCGGCTGTGCTGTGGATATCACCCAGCTTGGTCAGCACTTCCTGTGCGAGTTTCCGCCGCTTGTCGGTCCGCCGCTTGTCGGTCATAGTCTCACCTTTGTGATGCGGGGATAAGCGAGGGCGTTCCCCTCCTGAGCTTCTTAGCCGCATACCCTGACACCTTCTTCCTTCCCGTCTCAGCAGTGTACGCCCTTCTGTCGGAGGATTTTTCTTGCCGTCTCTGAGTACGTTGCGCCGCCTTGGATCGCCTCATCGTCTGTCTCCACTTGTGGGGTGCTTTTTGTGTCACAACCAAGTATACAACAAGTCGGCAACGGCGTCAAGGGGGTCAGTGGAATCAAGTTTACCACGCCATCTCTTTGTGACGAGCCTTGAGTGCTCGCCTCTCTTCATACTCCTCTTTAATTCCTTCTTTGCAGATGGCATAAAACTTTGGATCGGCTGCCTTGAACTGCTTGTCGGACTCGCTGTCCTCGTGTGAAATGTGGTCTTCGATTTTATCAGAGTAGTGGTCACCACGGTGGCTGTTTAAACCAAACTCAATGACACCTTTAGCGAGTAGGTCCACATCTAGAATTGCGGTGCGTGGGTTCTGCCAGCCGTGAGCCTTGATCTCCTCTTCAGTTTCCTCGAAGTGAACGAAGACTTTTGTGGTGCCGTCCTCGTCGGTGATGAGCCCGACATGGAAGGGGTAGCCTGACACGCCGTTGCGGTGTCGCTCGTGCTTCTCAACTGTGAAATCAGTCATGGTGTATCCTCCTCGCGTTCCCGCATGGCTTCATCTTGAGCGTCGGAGTAACCGCTCTCTCCGTAGTATTCGGCACTACTCATGCCGTCGTGCTCCTCCTGAAAGCGGGCCTCCTGGGCGCGGCATTGCTCAACCACGCGCTTGATCGGGTCCACCTCTAGCTCGTCTCTGATCCGATCCAAGATGTAGTCGTTGCCTTCGTGGCTCATTATGCGTACTCCTTGCTGTTTAAACCGTGGGGTTGATTGTCTTGCGGGCGTACCGCTAGAAGTGCGTGGTCTATGCTTGCGAAGTCATGGTCAGCGAGTGCGTAGGTCACAAACTCAGCGACTGTGCGAGGTGATGTGTCAAGGGACGCAGCACTCCTGTCCCGTGTTGCGTCGGTGAGATGTGGGATGTGCTCGATGTGGTCGATCAGGCAACCAGAATCATCGACTGGATGCACGGGTGTTCCCAAGGCAACTGACGCAACGATCTCTGTAAACTTGTAGCCAAACTCCGATGCCATTCCCTGCACAACCTCATTTGCCAAGGCGAGTGCGAGCCCTCTCCGGGTTACAACTGCGCTCAATACGTCTCCTGCTTTTCTGGTTTCCATGGTTTAACTTCTCCTGCGCTGTTTAAACCGTGCTTAGATGTAGTCACTGGCGGTGGCGTAGTCGCCCTTGGCAAGAGCCTCGCTAAGTTCCTTTCTGGCCTGCGCGTTCTCTTCCTTTCTAGCAGCAACCAGTTTATCGAAAGCTTTCACCGCTGACGTGCGGGTGTAGAATACCTTGAGCTTCTCGCCCTGGTAGGTGAAGGAACGGATCAGGCGATTCTTTCCACGAGTGCTGAACGCGCCATTCTTTTTGTAGAACTCCATGCGCGTATCGCCGTCTATTAGTTGGGGGATGCTCATTCCCACAAACCAGATCCTCACGTCTTTTCCGGTTTTGTTCAGAACGAAGGCGCGTGTCTTGAAGCAATGGATTACCGGGCGAACACCGCCAAAGCAATTCAAACACTCCGGCCCGGCGTAAGTGAAGGACAATCCGAGATGGGTGAAGCCCTTCTTGAGTCGGAATCTCATCGTGGCGTTCTCCTCGTTGTGTGGCGTGTCGTGTTTCATACACGGTAAGGTAGCACACGATAGCAACGGTGTCAAGAGGTCACTTCCTCAACCTTCTCTGCCTCTTTCTTGGTGCATCGCTTGCACTTTTCGATGCGCTCCCATTCGTAAGTCCAGAATGCCAGTTCCGCGTCGCACACGTTTGTGCCCACCGGAGAGTCCAGTGATGGGGCGGGGGTGCCGCATGCCGTCCTACTACTGGTGAGGTAGAGATGCAGCATAGAACCGCCATATTTGCGGGGCGAAGTCAGGGCCAATTCAAAGACCCCATCAGCACCACCCTCACTCCGCTGCTCGAAGTGGGCTTCGGCGCGTGTGAGCGCGTCCATGGTTAGCCAGCCCATCCACTTGGGGAGGGTAAGAGCTTCTCCCTCAATCAAGTGTTGTATCGTTTTCCTGTACCTCGTGCCCGTACCTCTCCCTTCCCCTCTCCTTCGGCCATCCCGACATCATTGGCATTCCGTGGGACGAACTCAACCGCAGAGCAGTCCGTCGTCTGAACATCCCGATAGAGGTCAAATGCGTCCACCCTGCTGACGCCGTAAGCCCGGCAAGGTACGCCTTGAGTAGGCCGTGTAGCACCCGCTTGGGCACATAGCCCACCTGGAAGACATCACGGATTCCCGTTCCGCTGGCACCGCGTTGGTGGAGTGACCACCCACCGTACGCACTACTCAAATGGTACTGCCACGGAGTGGGCACGCACTTGCCGCCCAACCCATTTCTGTCCACTGACCATGTCGCCCGCGATATACCGCGTGCCGTGTTGATGGCGTCCACCACATGGTCTAGGTCCTTTAGCGTGATGCGTTTCATTTTATTGCTCCTGTTTTGGTGTTGAGGAATGACACGTCCCCGGTTTCGGTGTCGTAGGTCTCGTGGGTCATGGTGTCACCCCTATCGTGGACAGATGAATGTTGAGGATGCGGGGATCGCCATCCCAAGGCTCGCGGTCGAGACCGGCACCGCAATAGCTACAGCGGAACAGGACGGTGCCGGACCCAGCGTCAGGATCGTTCACAGCAGTCGCGTGGGTTCCACTGAGCCCGTATCCAGCACTGTGAGGGCAGCACTTTGCGGCGTCACCGGGGTGACCCTTGGCCCGTAGCCTGTCGCCCTTACCGATCCTGGCCCAGTGTTCGTTGCCAGCGGCCTCCAGTTCGGCTTGTTCGATGTCGGCGTCCTGATAAATGGCCTCGTCATCGTAGGTCATTGTGCTACCTCGCTGTTTAAATTGTGCTTAGACATAGTCACTCCCACAGTTCTGTCGTGTGTCGTATTGCATGACAGTAGTCTAGTGGCAACGCCGCAATGTGTCAACCCCCTAATCTACATTGGCTTTACCACACCACTTCCAATACCTTGGTGCGTACCCCTGCCGGGAAGGATGAATGACCACTACAAATAACGGTGACACCCTGACGCCGAAGATGGCCGCCTTCGCCAGCCTCATCGCCTCTGGTAGGTCACAGGTCGATGCCTACTGCGAAGCCTATAACGTAGGTTTAAACGGCTCGCGAGCCGCCGCCCGGAACGAGGCCAGCAAGGTCGCGCTCAAACCCAAGGTCGCGGCACGTATCCAGGCACTGAAAGAGAACCGCGCCACCGTTCAGGCCGATCAGGAAAACCTCAGCCAGCAGTGGCTTCTCGACCGCTTGAAGTCCGAAGCTGTTGACCTCGACAACGCTCCGTCGGTGCGAGTGCGAGCCCTAGAAATCCTGGCGAAATCGCAGGGGCTGCTCACTAATGACGCCGTCAACGTCACCGTCGAATCACGGTCATCGTCGGATATAGAAAAGGATCTGAGAGAGCGTTTAAACTCACTCCTTGGCGTTGCTGATATCACGCTGGTGCGGGACACGTAACCAAAAAAAACAAAGCGTTTACCCTCTTCGAGGGCAGAATCTCGACTGCGTCAGGGTGTTTTAACCCTTGACAACCCCTTGACAGGCGTTTACGCTAAAGAGCGGTTGCTTGTTACTAGTTACTAGTTACTAGTTACTAGTTACTAGTTACTAGTTACTCTTTTTCTTTTGGTGTTGTTAGTTTCTTCGCTGATATGTAACTAGTGAGCGAAGCGAACTAGTTACTAAGGGGAAGAGCAAGGCGAAGCGACGTGCGACCGGAGGGAGACAGTGCTTCCCCGGCCTACTCGTTTAAAGCTTCCCGTTTAAACCTCTTCGTTTAAACCTTGTTGTTTAAACCTGCCCATTTTCCCAGGCAGAAAGCGCGAAACATCCACACAAAAAAAAGGGACGCCCCTTTCGGGGAGCCCCTTTCCTCTCGGCCTCGGCGTTTAAACCGTCACCTCTTCTGGCAGTGATGGAATGTCTTCGATGTCGAGGATGCTCACCTCATCACCGAATGCTCTAGATAGATCCGAACCCATCCAATCGATGTCTACTCTCCAGCGATCCGGTGTGCCTTCGTCCCCGCACCTTGGGCACGTTTCTCGGAGGTGATAGAGAATCCCATACTCTCCCGGTGCCTCAAGGCTGTCGCCTTTAATCACGTAGGCCACAGCCCCTTCCCAGGGCATCAGGTCTCGCACCTCACCCCCACCCAGTGTGGTGCGTGGCTCATAATTCTCATCGTTCAATTTAATGGCTTGCATGGGTCTAGCTCCTTCGTTGCTTGAGATTACGACGTTCCTCTGAAACCAACAATTCCCATCTTTTTATTCGTACTTGCAAACGTGCCACGTCTAGCTCCTCACTCTCGGGGTTTAAACGGTCACTCCCCTGCTCTTGGGGTGGAGTGCATACCTGGGTGATGATCCACGATATAGGACAGTAGGTCGGACACGTAGGCGTCAAGCTCATCCGACGTAACATCCTCCGGTCCTTCGTAGTCCACTAGGTCGCCGTTCGCCGCTATGGCGATCTCAACACCGTGGCTCGACAGATCGGAGCAAGGCCAAACATTACCGGCCTTATGCGCCCACATATACGTCTCGTGTTGGTTCGCTACGATGGATGCGAATCCATCGGGGGCCAGCATCACTTCACCATAGGTAGTGCGTCTGATCTTGGTGCCACCTGGGAGTGTTTTCACAGCCATGGGTCTAGCTCCTCACTGTTGAGGTTGCGTACTTGAGTTCCAGCGCCAGCGTGGGGTGTTGGACTTCCTTCCCCGCCTCGACCATTTGTTCTGAGCAACCCGGACATATAGGTGGGCCGTAGGCGTCCAGGGGCTTGCGGGTAACCCTGGCGACATAGTCGCACGGGGCACACTCGACCTTGATGAGCCGCGTGGTCTGTTTCTTCCGGCCAGCGTTGACATTCAGCTTGTCGTGTGGGTAGCCGCCTAGCTTCTCCTCCAGCTTGGCGAGCCTAGCTTTCAGTGCTTTCCCGGCTGACGTGACGGTCGGTTTTCCCACCAAGCCCACCTTGGACATTGCCCGTTTAAATGGCGGCCTGTGTCCGACGCCAGCAGGAAGGAAGGCGTGGACGTGTTCATGCACGAGCGTCTCCAATGCGCCGGGGCCGTCAAGCACCGGGGAGATGAAGAGGTGCGCCTTGCCATTTTTCTGATCGGCCCCATGCCAGCACTGGCCGATGCATCGGTTGTTTTTGGACGTGGCTCGCTTGGACGGGAAGCCAATGGAGACGTGGACTTCGGGCAATTCGTACCCAACTTTGCGGTATTCGTGGCGCAAGATCGTCGTGGCTCTGATTAGAAAGGATTCTCTGTTTTTCATTTGGTTACCTCCGGGTCTACTGTGGCTTGAAAGAGAACCGTGTCACGTTGTGAATCCCATGGGGTGCTGTGTGTGGTTGTGTGCCCATCTTCCCACAGGCAGGTAATGGACGTGCCACGCCAGTCCTGGATGTACCGGATATCGGTGACAGTGTATGCACGTTTCCAATAACCACACAGATACCGTCCGCCGACCTTTTGCGGTCCTACAACCTCTGGATCGATCCGGCTGTCAGTGTCGGCCATGTGGTCTGGCTCCGGTCGTGGTGTGAGTGCCCCCGTGGGCCGTTCGATTCGGATGGGCGGGGGCGCGGAGTCGAACCGCGCCCCACCGGGTGCGCTACTTCCTTGCTGCTGCCCACCACCGCCCATTCCACCACCCTCTCCTTGCGTCTAGGTTGGCCCCGGCGTTATCGGCGGCCTCGTGTGGGGTATCGGCCTCACCTATGCCAATGATCGTCCCGCGATATGAACCGTCCATCATTCGATGGATGGGCACTCCATGGATAGCGCCAACGTAGGTGTTGCGGTCGCTGTCACGCTGGACCCTAACCTGGCAGGCGGTGCCCGCCTGGGTTGTGATGGGGTAGAGTTGGGGTATGTAGGTCATGTGGTCTGTCTCCGGCTGGTGTGGCGTGTCGTGTTTCATACAGGGTATTTTAATCAACGGGATCAATCTGCGCAAGGGGCAAAGGCGATGAGTATGGAAATGGACTCAGTTGCTGGGCTCTGAACCCTGGACCTTCGCCACTCGTCTGGGTCTGGGTGCGGGTCTGGGTGCGGGTCTGGCGTCTGTGGTCGCGGGTGCGGGTGCGGGTGCGGGTGCAAAGGTGATTTAAACGCGGGAGCGTCGGACCCCAGTGGGGTGGGGGCAACGGCTCACGCGCTGGCGCGGGCGGCCAACCATAAACAGGCTTTTGCTCAAGATACCGGCTAATTTTCGACCCTTCTGTTTTTAATATGAGTATTGTTCTTTGCCCCCAAAAATTTTTTGCAAAAATTTCGGCTTTACCATGGTGAACCAAGTTGTTAGGTTAGGGGATTATGATAGGTGCGGCTTTTGACAGGGGTCAGCTAATCTAGGGGGATGGCCTGATAGACCCGCGAACAACTATGGGCCGTCTTAAACGACCAAAGAACGCTTTCGCTATTGCGAGAAGGTGCCCCTAGAGTGGACGAAGGTTGCGAAGCCATGATCCAGATGAGCGATAAAACAGCCAGAGCGTTATTAGCGGATCGACTGCTGGATATCGGCGTCGAGGATGCCTTGGTGATGGACGGCTATGACGATTGCGTAATCGGTGTTCTGGAGCGGTTTGGTATGGAGCCAATAGTTTTGTACGACAAAGAGAAAGTTATCAACAAGCTTGTGGAAGACGGCTGCGATGGTTATGAGGGAGCAAACGAATTTTACGAATTCAATCAGTTAGGGGCGTGGGTTGGCGACAAGACGCCGGGATTTCTGATTAGGTTACCTGATGCCGTATAGGAGGAGGGCAACGTGGTAGGCCAAGAAGTTCCTTCGGGTTATTACGTCAGCAACAGTTCTGATGCGGACGTATTTTACGCGGACAAGAGCGGTAATTTTTATTTCAAGAAGGAAATAGGAGATAAATGGTCGCGCACTGATAAGTGGAATTTCGATCATATTTGTGACGTGGAGACTGTGAACGAGGAGCAGGGTGTGGCTGCTTCCGTGGACTCACATGATGGTAGGGGTATGGAGATCAGGGTGAGCGCCCATATCGGCGTCACTGTGTCGGACGTAATGAAGTGGCATTATATCAACCCGGATGGTAATCAAGCGACGGTATGGGCTGGACCGGAAGGTGGGCCGGGTGAAGGAGCGAGCGTGGACGCAGGTGTTTGGTATGACAAGGATGGCAATATCCATGTTAAGTTCTCTACCTGCGGCGTTATCCCCCATGTGGCGTTTGGCACCGATTTGGTCATCAACCCGAAGACCGTCGAGGATCTAGGCAAGCCAACAGCGGATGACAAAGTGTTCGCCAAGGGTTTGACCCAGGGATTGACGCTGGGCATTTCCGATAAGGCACCGCCCGTGATCACGCATACCGTTGCCGCACTCCACAAGCTTGCAGATGGTCTTGGGAAACTTGTTTGATTATAGGATACCCGGAGCGGTCTCGTTGATATGGATCTAGCCGTCATTTCTAGTCAGGTAGGCGTTCTCCCGCTCGACCAACAGAAAGAGATCTTGGATCTTTTGGAGGAGTTGGGTGATGCGAGGGAGCGTGAGGCTGCCCAGTCTGATTTTCTCGTGTTTGTGCGGCGTGTTTGGCCTGCGTTCATAGAGGGCGACCATCATCGTGTCATGGCAGATGCGTTCAATCGGATAGCGGAAGGCGAGCTAAAGCGTCTGATCATCAATATGCCGCCGCGCCACACCAAGTCAGAGTTCGCCTCGCATTTGTTTCCAGCGTGGTATTTGGGCAGATATCCCGACAGAAAGGTGATCCAGACATCGCACACCGCAGAGTTGGCGGTCGGTTTCGGGCGCAAGGTTCGTAATTTGGTCGGCTCTCCCGACTACGGCAAAATTTTCCCGAACGTATCGTTGAGTGCCGACTCCAAGGCAGCCGGTCGTTGGAACACCAGCCAGCAGGGTGATTACTTTGCTATCGGCGTAGGTGGTGCGGTAACGGGTAAGGGCGCAGATATTCTTATTGTGGATGATCCTCATTCGGAGCAAGAGGCCGCAATGAACGATCCGTCCGTATACGACAAGACGTATGAGTGGTACACGTCTGGTCCGCGCCAGCGGTTGCAGCCTGGTGGCGCTATTTGCGTGGTGATGACCCGCTGGTCGAAGAAGGATTTGACGGGTCAGATCGTCAAGGCATCTGTGGAGAGGGGTGGTGCCGACGAATGGGAGATCATCGAACTACCCGCGATTCTGCCTAGCGGCAATCCGTTGTGGCCCGGATTCTGGCCGAAAGAACAGTTGGAAGTATTAAAAGCAGAACTTCCGATATCGAAGTGGAGTACGCAGTATCAGCAAGACCCTACTTCCGAAGAGTCCGCGATCATCAAGCGCGAATGGTGGAAGGAGTGGACGAAGGGTGATCCACCTGAATGCGAGTTTGTGATTCAGTCGTGGGACACGGCGTTTCTGGCTAAAGAAACAGCGGATTACAGTGCGTGTACGACCTGGGGTGTGTTCTATAATGAGGACAAGGAAGCGAACATCATCCTGTTGGATGCCCTACAGGAGCGGTTGGAATTTCCTGATTTGAAGAAACGCGCTTTTGATATGTACAAGGAATACGAGCCTGATGCGTTTATCGTGGAGGCCAAGGCTGCGGGCACCCCACTCATTTTCGAGCTTCGCCGCATGGGCATCCCGGTCGCGGAGTATACACCGAGCAGGGGTCGCGATAAGGTAGCCAGAGTCAACGCTGTATCGGATTTGTTCAGTAGCGGTAATGTCTGGGCACCAAAGAAAAGGTGGGCAGAAGAAGTGATAGAGCAGTTTGCTGCTTTCCCGACTGGCGACCATGACGACTTGGTCGATTCATCGACTCAGGCATTGCTAAGATTTAGACAAGGTGGTTTCATTGGCTTGGGTAGCGACGAGCCGTGGGGTGAATTGGTGCCTAACCGTAAGGCGGATTACTATTAGCTATCTACAGCACGACATCACAGGGGCTGCGGGCGAGATTCCTGAGTGTAATTTGTGTGGTGAGCAGACAGATGTCGGTGGTCTGTGGGTGGGGTCTGTGAATATTGTCGTGTGTAGCCACGCTTGTGCTCAGAAGGTAATACTGCTTGCTCTCGACACAATTTCTAGTGCTGATGGTTCTATATCATACGCAGAGTGGATGAAGCTGGCGGATAAATCCTATGATCGCTGGGAACGATACCATGTGTTGCAGCAGAAAAATCGTAGGGAGTTTGTGGATTCGCTATGCCCTGGGTGTCAAGTGAAACTAAACGAGAAACGCTTCAGTTTCAGAGATAGTGCCCGATACGCGGGATATCCCCCGACTTGTCTCGGCTGCGAAAACCCTGTGAAAGCGGATATATGTTATGGCGATAGATAAGTCTCTGGAAGGATTATTCAATCAGGATGATTTCGATGTGGGGCCAGAAGGATTCGTCGTTGTCGAGGAGGAAGAGGCTCCCGGCGAAACTCTGGTCACCGAACTGGAAGATGGTGGAGTCGAGATCGATTTCGATCCGCTGTCCGATTTGGACAACATAGAGACGGAGTTCTCCTCTAACCTTGCAGAGGCTGTCAGCGACAACGAATTGCGAACGATTGCCGTTGATCTGATCGGCAAGTTCAGCGCAGACAAAAGTAGTAGAAGCGACTGGGAAGAGACGTATAAGGAAGGACTCGATAATTTAGGGCTGGAGATCGAAGATCGTACTACGCCGTGGGCCGGAGCCTGCGGCGTTTTTCATCCTATGTTGTCCGAGGCAGTGGTGCGCTTCCAGAGCGAGACTATTCAGGAAATCATCCCTGCTAAGGGTCCGGTCAAAACCCATATATGGGGGGTAGCGAGCCTGGAGCGCGAGCAACAAGCGAAGCGTGTTCAGGATTACATGAATTATCAGCTTCTGGAGGTGATGACCGAGTATCGCTCAGAAACCGAGAAGCTGCTGTTCAGCTTGCCGCTCGCCGGGTCCGCGTTCCGCAAGATCTATTTCGATCCGTCGCTGGGCAGACCGACTTCGATGTTTGTGCCAGCCGAAGATTTTGTCGTAGCGTATAACGAGGCGGACTTGGGACAGGCGGAACGCTATACCCATGTGATGGCGCGAAGCACGAATCAGGTGAAGAAGCTTCAGGTCAGCGGCTTCTATCGTGATGTGGAGTTGACGACATCGCATATCGAAGAAAATCCGATCACGAAAAAGTATAACGATATCGGTGGTGTCAGTCCCTCCTACGAAAGCGACGAGCGGCATCAGCTCCTGGAGATGCACGTCGATCTCGACCTTCCGGGCTTTGAAGACCCGGATGGCGTGGCGCTTCCTTATGTCATCACCATCGACAAGGCCAGCGCCACTATCCTGTCTATTTATAGGAACTGGCTAGAGGACGACGACAAGAAAACGAAGAAACAGCATTTTGTGCATTACGGGTATGTGCCTGGCATAGGCTTCTACAATCTTGGCCTGATCCACATGATCGGTGGTTTAGCCAAATCCGCTACCAGCTTGTTGCGACAGTTGGTCGATGCGGGCACACTTTCCAATTTGCCTGGAGGACTCAAGACTCGTGGACTCAGAATCAAAGGCGACGACACGCCGATCATGCCCGGAGAGTTCAGGGACGTCGATGTTCCGGGCGGCGTTATTAAAGACAATATCACCTTCCTTCCTTATAAAGAACCTTCTTCGGTCCTTTACCAGTTACTGGGTAATATCGTGGAAGAGGGTAGGCGCTTCGCTTCCATGGCGGACCTCAAAGTAGGTGATATGAACCAAAACGCTCCCGTTGGCACCACGCTTGCCATCATAGAGCGGACAATGAAGGTGCAGTCAGCGATTCAAGCGCGGATTCATGCGAGTCTCAAGCAAGAATTCAAGATATTGGCCGCGATCATCCACGAGTATACCGATCCGAGCTATCCATACGAGACGGACGCCGGGGAGGATATCAAGGCAGAGGATTTTGATGATCGGGTAGACGTGGTTCCGGTATCGGACCCGAACGCTTCTACGATGGCACAGCGGATTATGCAGTATCAGGCAGCACTACAGTTGGCCGCGCAAGCGCCTAACCTGTACGATCTGCCGTTGTTGCACCGCCAGATGATGGAACTGATCGGTATATCGAATGCGTCAAAGATCGTCCCACAGCCTGACGACATTCCGCCGAAAGATCCGGTTACCGAGAATCAGGACATCCTCACGCAGGCACCTGTCAAGGTCTATCAGTATCAAGATCACGAGGCCCATATGCGTGTTCATATGGCACTGAAGAATGACCCGCAGATCGGCCAGGAGATGCAGAACAGCCCTGCTGGTGCCGCGATCAACGGTGCGCTCGACTCCCATGTGCGCGAACATCTGGCGTTTATCTTCCGTTCGCAGATTGAACAGGAGCTTGGCATCGAATTGCCGCCGATAGATGAGCCGCTGCCCGAGGATGTTGAGAAGCGCCTGAGCACGTTGGTGGCGGACGCCGCCGATCAGATGCTGGGCAAGAAACAACAACAGCAGCAGGCCGCCCAGAACGCTGAACAACAGCAAGACCCGATTGTTCAGCAGCGCGAGCGCGAGCTTGGAATCCGTGAGATGGACGTTCAGCGCAAGCAGCAGGCCGATGCGGCGAAGCAGCAGATTGACCAGCAGAAGATTGCGGTCGGATCACAGCGGGACGCGGCTGAACTCGCACTTGAAAGAGAGAAGCTTGAGAGGAAGCATCAGATAGATATCGCTGAGTTGTCGCTTGAAGAGGCGGCACTCAAGCTCAAGGCTGAACAGGACGACCAGAAGTTTGAGGCGTCACAAGAGTTAGAGGGCATCAAGATCGGTAGGGAGATGGCGAAGGATCAGAAGGATGAGTGATAATATCCTGGCATTGCTCAGAAAAAAGATTAATGACGAAGTGAGCGTCCTGTCGGATCATCTAGCAAGCGGTGCTGTCTCAAATATGGAGGAATATCGGAGAACGTGTGGAAAGATAGAGGGCTGTGAATGGGTTTATAGTGAGATTGTAGAGTTGGAAAAGAGGCTCGACGAGTTTTAAGTCCCACCGCTCCTTGGGAGCGCAAATTTAACGAGAGGCTGACATGGCTACACTCGCAACGGATGTACCTGAAATTGCTAACATCATACCAGAATCAAAGAAATTCTATGCGTCCCAATTACCTGAGCCCAAGGGTTATAAGCTTTTAATTGCGCTTCCAGAGGTCGAAGAAAAAACCGAAGGTGGCATCATAAAACCGTCTGACTCCCGACATGAGGAGTCTATCTCAACCGTGGTGGGTTGGGTGATGTCTATGGGGTCTGATGCCTATGCGAATTATGCCCGGTTCCCGAGTGGGCCGTATTGCCAGGTAGGCGACTGGGTCGTATTTCGGGCATTTAGTGGCACAAGAATCAAGGTTCACGGCAAAGAACTCCGTTTGATTAACGATGATACTGTCGAGGCGGTTGTAGAAGACCCCAGGGGCGTGGAGAGGGCTTAACATGAGCAACGAAATTGGGCGAACGAGCAGTGAAGATAGGTTTTTCGGGGTGACAAACACGATCACCGAACCCGAAGATGCGCCGGTTCCTGTACAGGAAGAACAGATTGAGATTGAGGTTGTAGATGATCGTCCGCTTGAGGATCAGGTAGATGACGATCAACAGAGCGTGAAGTCCATTGAGGAAGATGTGGAGACGGATAAGGAAATCGAGAGTTATGGACTCAAAGCGTTCAAGCGCATGAAAAAGCTAAAGTGGCAATACCACCAAGAGCGTAGGGCTAAAGAAGCATCTGAAAGACTATCAGCAGAGGCGATTAACCATACGAAGAGTTTGCAAGCGGAAAACCAGAATCTGTTGAAGCTTGTCGCAGAATCGCAGCAAGCTTTGACAGAGAGAAGCAAGCACGGCGCTGATGCTACGCTCGCCATCGCACGGGATAACCTCAAGAAAGCCCATGAAGCTGGTGATGCGGATGGGCTTGCCTCCGCGCAGGAATCTTTAACAAGTGCCCAACTAGCTCAAGCGGCTGCGCCTGGAGTGTCGCAGGATGTCATCAATAACTGGAAACAGCAGGTGTCGGTCTCTCAACAGCAGCAGGCCCAGCAACAGCAAGCTATGCCCGAGGTGCCGGAGCCAGACGCAATGGCCGTGGAATGGCAAGACAGCAATCCGTGGTTTGGTGTTGATAAGGAAATGACAAGCTTCGCGTATGGTGTACATGAAAAGCTCATTACTGAGGAAGGTGTTGACCCGAACACCCCAGCCTATTATCAGTTAATTAATAAACGTATGGAAGAGGTCTTTCCAGCGCACTTCGGTAACAACGCAGCGGCGTCTAGTGGGTCCGTTGTTGTTGAAACCGCATCTCGCCGCAGGGCCAACCCTGTGGTCGCTTCAGTATCTAGAAACAACGGTCCGGCGCCACGCAAGCTTGTTTTGACTTCAAGCGAAGTGGCGGTCGCAAAGCGCATAGGGGTAACACCCGAGCAGTATGCAAGACAAAAAATGAAAGAGGAGATGTCCTGATGTCTGATGATCGCACCCCAAGGGAACCCAGAAGCGTTGATACTCGTGAAAACGAGGCCAGTGCTTCCTCGTGGGAACCCGCATCTATTCTTCCAGACCCTGATCCGCAAGACGGCTGGGTGTTCCGGTGGATACGAACTTCTATGGTAGGCAACCCAGACAACACGAATGTGTCGAAACGCTTTCGTGAAGGATGGGAGCCGGTTCGTGCCGAAGATCATCCCGAGCTACAGATTATGAGTGATCATAATTCGGATTGGTCGAACAAGGGTGGAATTGAGGTCGGCGGACTTTTGCTCTGCAAAGCAGCAGAAGAGACTGTTGATAAGAGGCGGAAGTATTACGCCAAACACGCAGAATCACAGATGCAAGCCGTCGATAATGCCTATATGCGTGAGAACGATCCTAGAATGCCTGTTCTTGCGCCCGACCGTAAAACTCGTGTAGCATTCGGCGGTAAAGGTCGCTGATGCCACGATACGACTAGATAGAGGTAATTATGGCTACTACGGCGGCTCCATACGGGGCTAGGCCCATCGGCACTCTTAGTGCTTCCGGGTCATTTAGCAGCAAGACTAGAAATCTGCCGATTATCACGACTTACGGCACACAGATTTCTAATGGTGATTTTGTAAAGGTTGCGGCAGATGGTACTATCGCGAAGGATACTGGTACTACTGCTTTGACCGCAGTTGGAATTTTCCTGGGTTGCTCCTACACGGACCCGACGACCAGCCAGAAGACGTTTTCAAATTGGTGGCCTGCATCGAATGCGGCCACTGATGCGATGGCGTATGTGCTTGACGATCCTTTCGTCGTGTTTCAGATGCAGTCCGACGAAGCGTTGAACACCACGGATCGTGGACTTAATGCATCCGTTGTTGTGACAGCCGGTAGTACGACTATCGGTAAGTCCAAGAACGCACTTGATGGCAGCACCCCAGCAACAACGAATACGCTGCCTCTCCGTATCATTGATTTTGTTGAGGGGCCGAACAGTCTTCCTCCAAAGGGGACAGTGGCAAGTGATGCGTATCCAGATGTAATCGTGAAGTTTAACGCTGCTTCTAGCGGGTCAGCTTCTAATCATTCCTACTTAAACGCTACTGGC
>NZER01000156.1 GCA_002690445.1 Candidatus Pacearchaeota archaeon | reverse complement strand
TCTTCTGCTCTGGAAAATGCAAAACCAGAATACATGTTTTCAATTGCGAGGACTGGGGCGTTTTTTCCGTATTTTTCATAAGATTTTGCTGCGAGGTTTCCTAAGGTGGTGGCTGTTTTGTCCATTGCAAATTCTTCAACTGGGACAAAGGTTTCTGGCGGGACTATACTCGCAAGTCTGTGGATTGCTTGATTTAATGCTTCTCTTTTTTTTGAAGGAGCTCCGATCACTGGTACGTCAATTTCCCGTCCGTCTTTAATTTTTAGGGGTACTGAAGCTTCTTTCATTTTGTTGTTATATTCTTCTGCTATGTCCTTTAACATTTCTCTTTGTTCTGGCTTTCCGTATTTGAAAGCTTTTTCAAAAGCTGCATCAAAACCAAGTTTGGTGTTTTCTAAAAATATATCTGCGTCGCGCATTTTATTATATGCTTCTGCTTTTCTTGGGTCTATTTTTCCTAAAGCATTTGTATTTTCAGGAATTGCTGGAAGGTGGCTTTCTTCTCCTAGAACAAGCGGAGCATCTCCCATTATTTCATTAGCATGTTTTTTAAATTGTGCTAGTTCTATGAGTTTGTTTTCCCATTCTCCTGCATTAATTGAATGTATCCTGAGTTCAGGACTCATTTCAGTTCCTTCTTTTGCTTCTAAATCTAGATCTTCAGGATGACTTGGGCGGAATAGTTTTTCTCGTTTAATGTCGGTTATTTGGCCTGTTTCTTGGTTAATTGCCATTCCCCTCCACTCTTCGAATCTTTCTTCTTCGCCTGGTTTTGTTCCTTCTTTAGGACGCCACTCTCTACCCGGAATGCCTGATGATGAGTGGATTACAACTGGGGTGTTTCCTTGCGGGTCGAGTTCTCGTGATTTTTCAATTACTGAGAATAGTTTTCTTTCTGCATCTTCTCTTGCTATATCTCCGCGGTAACCTTTTTCTGGGTCAAAGCCAGCAGGGTCTATCATAGGGGCGTGGACAGAAGGTTTGACTCCGGAAAGTTTCATTAGAGCGCGTATTTCTTGGAAGTGCTGTTTTGGGATTTGGTCAAAAACATCCTGCTGAATTGGCTGGAGTTCTATATTTTTTACACCTTCTCTCATTCTTGCGATTACTTCGTTAAGTTGGTTTGCTGTTTGGATTCCGGTTGGAGAGCCGATTGCCCCTGCGTTTATTCTGTGGCCGACAAAATTGCCATAATCAGGATTAAGTGAAGAATAGCCTCCTGATTGGAAAGCTTCGTAGTTTGAGATTTCGTATGCCATCCTCTTTGTTTTAGTAGGGAAGGGGATTATATAAAAGTTTTTATGTGTTGGGTTAATCAAAAATAAAAATTATTTTCTTGTGATTTGCTGTGGATTTTAGATATCTAAATTTATAAGACGAAAGATTTATAAGTAAGATTATCTTATTTGTATTATAAACTTATTAGAGGGTTAAATGGAAAATATTGAAATAACAAGTGTAAGTTCAAGAGGACAAGTAGTGATTCCTCAGGGTTTAAGGAACAGAATGAGAATTCGTGCAGGAGAAAAATTTGTTGTTATTGGAGATGGTAATACAATTGTATTGAAAAAATTAGAGATGCCTCCTTTTGTTGGGGTAGATAAACTTCTTAAAAAAACAAGAGATTTTGTTAAAAAGAAAGGGGTAAAAGCAGCAGATATTGAAGAAGTAGTCAAACAGGTTCGAGTAAAATGAGGGTGGTTTTAGATACAAATGTTTTTATTTCTGGAATTTTTTGGGGTGGAAATTTTTGTTCTCAGTTAATAGATAAATGGAAGGATATGAGATTTGATTTAGTTATTTCTGAGGAAATTTTAAGTGAATTTATAAGAACTTTGAGGAATTTCAAGATTCAGATGCCCGAGGAAATGATAATTGAATGGAGAAATTTAATTATTCAGAATTCTATTATTGTGGAACCAACAATCA
This sequence comes from Candidatus Pacearchaeota archaeon, assembly GCA_002690445.1. The sequence continues at coordinate 16,139 of NZER01000156.1, read as the reverse complement.
AACTTGAAGTTATTAAGGAAGATTTGGATGATAACAAATTTCTAGAAGCGGCAATAAGTGGAGAAACAGAATTGATTATTAGTCAAGATAAGCATTTGTTAATATTAGGAGAATATCAGGGTATAAAGATTGTTAGTCCTGAAGAAGCTTTATTGCTGATTTGAATTCTTATTTATACTTCCGAACTGTGTCTTCTGCTGATTCGCCAAAAGGACCTGTTTTGCCTGCTCTTTCTTGTTCTGGGTTTTGCCTTGTTTTGTAAAGTTTATTTTCACTTCCTGTGCCGGCAGAACCAGGAGCTTGTTGTAAGTCTGCAGACCGCATCATTCTGACATTTCCAGGGTTTCTTTGTCTAGCTAGATCAGGGCTTTGAATTATTCCGGAAGATGTCATTCCGCGCGTTTGCATTAACTGCCTTTCTGGTTTTTCTTCTTCTCCGGTTTCAAGATCATAAGATGGTTTTTCTTGCAGAGTACTTGGCTGGTATGATTCTTCTTTTGGTTCTTCTTCTGGTTTTGTTGGTGCGTCTCTTAGGGATTGTTCTAAGTTCAATTCTGGAGGTGTTTCTTGCCACGATTGTGTTGGGGCTTGTTCTGAAGATAGGGTGAGATTTATTGGGCGGGAGACTCTTTCTGGTTCAGTTGTTTCTATTTCAGGGAATTGCTGTTCAGTAGATTTTTCTGGTGTCTTTTCTTTTTTTTTCTTAGACACTTTTGGTTTTTTGTTTTGCTGGTTTTTTTTCTTTTTTTCTTTTTTAGCCATTTTCACTAGTTGATAAAACCTCCTCCTGGAGCTGAAGCCATGCCGTGAGATTTTTTGTAAATGTCGTAGATTACAGCTAAACTGGTTTTTGCACCTTTAACTGCAAATTCTCTTACTTGCTTTTCTACAAAATTATCTTTTTTGATTTCTTTTAATTCGGCGATTTCTTTTTTTTCTTTTTTCTTTTTGTCAGATGGTTTAAACAGACCAAAGAGGGCGGAAAATGGGTTGGTGTCATCTTGTTTTTTCTTTTCTGTTTCTTCTTTTTCTAAGTCGTCTTCTTTAAGGAGGAAGTGGTCAATGTCTTCTTTGAGTTGTTCTAGTGATTCTTCTGCTGTGTTTTCTATGAAATTGAAACTTTCTTCTATGTCTTGTTTTGCAAGTTCTTTTTCAAAGAGTTCAAGTTCTTCTTCATTGAGAGCGTAGGAGTCAAAGCTCATGTCTACTCTTCCGCCGAGTGCGAAGCTGTAGTCTCCTTTTTGTGTTACTCGCTGTCCTACATGGCCTCTGAATTCCATTTTAATGAGAATGCAGGAGTAGTAGTCTCTTTTTAATTTGTAGTCTCTGAGACCTGATGGGAAGTTGTCAGATTTGACTTCTTCTTCAAAGTTGATTTTTCTTTTTCCGAGAAGTGTGAGTTCAAACATTGTTGTTGAGAATGCATTGACTAGTGCCGGGTTTTTGTCGAATCCTTTTTGTCTTAGTTCTTCTGCTGCTTTGAGATACGGGCGAATCCATGATGCCTGAAGTTTGATTGTTTCTACCTGGGTTTTGAGGTAAGTTTTTTCAATTTTAAATCTTTTTCGCAATTCTTTTTCTGAGTATTCCTGCCATTTTAAAAATTCTGCTAATCTTGGGATGAGAATTCTCATAACTTGTTCGTTGATTAGTCCTTCGTCGCCCGCCATTTTTTTTAGGTCATCGATGTTATTGGCTATCATGAATGCTTCTCTTAGTGTGGTGAATCCCATTTCATTTGCCATTTGGTGGATTGCTCCTCTGCCTCTTTTCATGTCGACGTTGTCGAGCCAGATTTGTTTTAGGGAGAGAAGGCCAGCTTCTTTTTCTTTTTCATCTTTGGATTTTGCTTCTTTGTAATGTGCGAGTCTTATTTCAAATTCTTTTAAATCATATAAAAGGTTGATGACGTTTTTTATTGTCTGGTTAAGTAAGCCGTAGATTTTCATGCCTTCTTCCTGAAGCCGGGTTAGTCTTTGGCCCATTTCTGCGAAGTGGCCGCTGCCAGGTGAGGATGTGAAGTTGTCTGTTATTTTTTGCGATTTCATGCCGAGATCGCCTTGCATAAAATCAAGCAGCCAGTAGTAGACAGGCTCTAGCTGGTTTTGGGCTGAGTCGTAAGCTAGTGAAAATGTAGATAGTGGGTTTCCTTTTTTGTATTTTGTGGACTCTCCAAGTGCCTCTTTTATATCTGCCATGTTTTTATATGATTCTGAGATTTTTAAAATGTTTGTTTAGTTTGTTTTGGATAATAATTAATACTCTCCCAGCTGACAATTATCATTGAGTCAATATCTACAATGTTCTCTATAAATTTATCTTTTAATCCAGCAAGTTGATTGTATAACTCAAAAATATTTTTTGCATGAATTCTAAAATCAATATCTGCATAACCCCAGAATCTGGAGATAGACTCAACATTTCCTTTTGATTTTAAATATTGCTTTACTTGTTCATAAAATTCCTGAGACATTTTTTTAACATGAATAAAAACTCTGAAATGCAGGAAACCTAAAAGTTCATAATTAATCTTTGTCTTGTAACCAACAATAATCTTCTCATTTTCTAATTTTTTTATTCTTTCTTTTACTCCGTTTGGAGACATTTTTAATTTTTCAGATAATTCAACTAGAGAAATTCTGCAGTTTTCAGCAAGAATTGTTATTAATTTTTCATCAGTTTCATCAATCTTTGCAATTTCACCACCAGCAGTTGTTGCTTCTTTTCCAGATTTATCATAAAAAAGAGTTTCTGTGAGATATGTAGATTCAATCTGGCTGGTGATTAGTTTTTCTTTTATTTTATCTGCTTTTCCAGCTGTTATTTCTTTATAGATCTTGTCTAATTCTTGATTATTCTGCGCTTTTATTACAACAGTCAAATCCCAAGCACCTGCATTTTTCCCTATAGACATTACAGATGAATGTTTCTGAATTTGCTCAATCCACTGCTTTTCTTTTGCAGATGAAAGACCTATGAATTTGAAATATAAAACATGGGGAGTAAATCCTAAACGCAAAATATCAACAATAGCAAAATATCCTTGAATGATTTTTTGTTTTTCAAGATTTTCAATTCTATATTTGATAACTTGTTTTGATGTTTTAAGTTTTTTTGCTAATTCTGAATGGGTGATTCTCGCATTCATCTCTATTTCATTTAAGATTTTTCTGTCTTTTAGGCTTAGGTTTATCATTTTAGCGGGGAGTTTTCAAAATCTTGTTTAGTTAGTAAAACATATTTGTGAACTGATTTTATTAGATGATTGCTTCTTGAAAATTCGGTATTTCGCTTTTTTTGATAAAAAGTGTAAAGGATTGTTTTTATTTTCTTTTCTTCTAGATTTTTTATAACAGGTACAAAATCAGAATCTGATGCAATGAGGATTGTTCTTTTTACATCTGAGTATTTTGATAGAACATTCATTAGATCTATTGCTAATAGGATATCCACCCCTTTTTGGCGATATTCGAATTCTCCTTTTTCATTAAGTATTCTTTGGCATCTTCCTTCTCTCACAATGATTTCTTTTTGTTTTAATTTTTTGATGAATTTGTCGTAACCTTCTTTTTTTAATTCTTCTTGTTTAGAAGGTTTTTCTGATTGGAATGGGGGCGCAATATACATAAATATTCCTTTTAGATTAAGATTCTCTCTTTTAGCTAAATTTTTTGAAAAAGAAAATCTGTCGAATCTGAGATAAGTTCCTTGTCCAAAATGTTTGCTTAGTCTGGACAAAAAAGCTTCATCAATAAAGACTAATGTATCCCTAAGAGAAAAGGACTCATCCGGCGACCCTTTCAGATCACCGGGGTGTATATTGATATTATTTAGTTTTTGAGCTTTATAAATTTTTGGATTGGTTTCTTTTTCCATAATTTACTTAATGCATTTTAAGTATATAAATATTGCGTTTTGTTAAAAATCCGAGAAGAAAGTTTTAATTATGCTATTTTTGTACTTACTAGTGTGTAGTTAATTGCTGCATGGAGATGAAAATGGGAGAAAGAATACAGAAGAGAAGAGCAAGAAAACGAATGGTACAAAGAGCAAGAGCTGTCTTAAATGAATCACCATTAAGAACGAGAATAATGTGTCAGAGAGCTGGAGGAATGCAGGGAGATAATTTTAATCAGGACACCCTTTATCAAAAACTCGATAATTTAAGAAAATCTGGCAGTATGTATGTTGGAGTTAATACAGAAGATACCTTGCCTTACATCTTAGCTGAAAAAGCAATTTGGGCTTTAATGGATAGAAAAATGTCACAAGAGAGATATGAACAACTTGTAGATCTTTCTGAATCAGCTTTACTGAATCGATTTTATCTTGAATCAAGATATGGGGGAGAAAATGAGTCTTAGAACATTTAGAGGTTTTTCTGTTAAAAGAGAAGGGTATGTTGATGAGTTTGGAAATCCAGATATGAGTCAGATGACTATGGAAGGTTTAACAACCTATAGTTTTGCAGGAGCATTGTATGTTTTTGATTATAATGAAAGATTGCAGGATGTGTTTTGCGAAGACCTGTCTGAACAATTTAGATGTAGCGATAGAATTACAGCTGCACCTTTTAGTTCTAAAAACAGAATTTACAGAATTATCTCTGCATCTGAAAAATCAAAAAGTGCAACAGGTACTGAGATAAAAGACCCTAATAAAAAGAAAAGCCTCTGTGATAACATAAGAGATGATATTATTCAGTCTAATGAACGAGAATCATGGGAAATTTGCCAAGGGTGGCATAGGAGGTCTGAATAAAATGACAGATGAACTATTCAGAGCAACTCTTGTAACAACACCAGAAGAAGTGAGAGAAGCTGAAAGAGAATTAGATGGCCGATTAGATAATGGGGGGAGGTCTGGATAAGATGAGAAAAGAACCAGCAAGCCAACAAGAAAGAAAGTCTTTTTATTTGGCTCCAGTCAGATATAGGTTAGAAGCAGAATTAGTAAGACGAGTCTCCATTGGAGAAGATATTGATAATTTTATTATTCCTTATAAAGTACTTTCAGAATCTCAAGGAGTATCTGGGCATATTCCAAAAAAACAATTAATTAACCTTATAAGGCTACCAGGAATCATTATTCCAACTGATTTAGAAAACTGGGCATATTTATTTAAGACTCCACATTGGCATGATGATTTCTGTCTTCCGAGAGTGGCAGGAGGACATACTGGCTTAACTGCTGAAGAATGCAAAGAAGTTATTGAATTATGCAAAGATTATGAGCGAACAACATATGGTGGGAGTTATAGATGTTTTGGAAATCCTACAGATTTTACTATAAAAGCTTTAGAGGACCCTAAAAGATTTTTCAGATTTCAATTTCTAAGATTAAAAAATGGAAGGATGAGTTGGGATAGTATTGTAGTCGAACAAAAGCAGGAAGAAATATTTAATCACTCTGACAATCCTGAAAATCCATTCTCAGACTGGAATAAAAGCCTTTATGCATACAGACAAGCATTAGCAAAATACTATGCAGACGAAATAAAGGATTTTAATTAAATTTAAATAACCATCTTTCTTTTTTTTAACATGGGAGATTATCAAGGTTCAACAGGCGGGCTTCCGGGGGGACCGTATCCTGCGAGGCGGATAAGTGAGGTGAAAGATTATGATAGTGAGAATCTTAGCAGGAAGTATTTGGGAGGATATAGGGCAGGGAATTACAGAACTTATTCTTGATAATTGAAAACATTTAAATAAACTTGGCTCTAAGATTTTGCATGGGTTTGTTTAGAAAAAAGAAGAGAATGATTGATATTAGAAAGTTGCAGAGGATGGGTATGCCGCGGCTTCCGGTTCCTCGGCAGGAAAGTTCTGTTGGAGTTGTGACAAATGATGAGGGTTTTGTAGAGGTTGGGGGGGCTGGGGTTTCTGTGGGAGCGGTGAATCCTGTAGATTTGGTGGAAGAGGAAAAGGTGGAATCAGCAGGGGCGGGTGGTTCTGGTGGGGGGGATTTTTTTAATTTTATGGATAATCCTGCTGCGTCTGCTGCAGGTTCGGTAGTGAGTGCACCTTCTTTATCTCCGAGAACAACACCTTCTGAAGATTTAAGAAAAATTTCCAAGCAAATATCTGATTTAGATAATAAGCTGTATAAGATGGAGCAGAGGATTGAGCTGTTAGAGAGAAAGGCAGGTATTGGAGAGCTTTGATTTTTAGTGATTAGTGGGACATGATTGGCGTTGCGCTGTGTATTCTGTCAAAATATACTCTGTAATAAAGATTCCCTCCCTGTTGTGTTTGTTGTTCTAAAACAATTCCTGAAGGAACTTTGTCTCCTTCTTGGTTGTAGAAAAATCCTGGTAAAAAGACCCCCGATGTTTGATATCTCTTTTCCCCATCTCTTTTTGCGGTGATTATTAGATGTTGATTAGCTAATGAACCTATTCTATCTAAGAAGTCTTTTACAGCTTTTAAGTTTCCGTTGCATTTGTGTCGATAAATTTGTGGTATTACTCTAGGAGAGCAGGCAGTCCAGGGCAGCCAGAGGTGAGGTTGAATGTTTCTGTTATCTGGTGGTTCTTCTTCAGCCATGTCATATATAATTGAATTCGATTTTTAAAGATTTGTGCTGTGGAATAGATGTGTGACTAAGGGATCTGTGATTTATCCTTAAAATAATTAGTAATATCAGATTTCACTTAGGCTCGAAAAAATTTTTGCATTTTCAAGTATTATTAAAAAAGATTGTTGAAAAAGCGAAATTTTTTACTCCACCTTGTCGGTTTTAGTTCTCGCACACATCTTTATTAATGTCATAATCTCTTTTCTCTCATCGTAAAATGCTTTGAATTAATAAAGTTTGTTGACTATAAAATTTGATGAAATAGACAAATTTAAAATGTCTTTATTCTTAAGGTGGGTATGGATATTGAGAAAAATGTGATTCGGGCTTATGCTTTGGAAAATGCATTGAAGTACAAGGGGAAGGCGAGTCAGGGGGCGGTTTTGGCGGGGTTGTTTTCTGAAGGTTTGAAAAAAGAAGATATTAAGGAAGTTATTTCTCAGGTTGGGGAGGTTATTGATGAAGTTAATTCTATGACTTTGAAAAAACAGGAGAAAGAGTTTGAAAAATTGAAAGTTAAGGTTCATAAGAGGGAGATTCGGGAGGGGCTGCCGGCGCTTGAAAATGCAGAGGATGGGAAGGTTGTGATGAGGTTTGCGCCGTTTCCGTCTGGTCCGCTTCATATTGGGAATACTCGTCAGTTGATTTTGAATGATGAATATGTTAAGATGTATGACGGGAAGTTGATTCTTGTTATGGATGATACAATTGGGAGCGAGGAAAAACCGATTGAGCCGGAAGCTTATGCGTTGATTCAGGAGGGAGTGGATTGGCTTGGTGTTAATTATGATAAGAAGATTGTTTACAAGTCTGATAGATTGGAGAAATATTATGCTTATGCTGAGGAGTTGATTAAGAAGGGTTATATGTATGTTTGCGACTGCTCGCAAAAAGAGAGGCATGAGCTGCGGAAGCGGGGGGTCGGGTGCGGGTGCCGGGAGCTGTCTGCTAGCGAGCATGTTATTCGGTGGAAGGAGATGTTTGAGCCGGAGACAAAAGAGGGCAGTCTTGCTGTGAGGTTGAAGACAAATATGCAGGACCCTGACCCTGCTTTTAGGGATAGGGTTATGTTTCGGATTTCTGACAGGAGGCATCCGCGTTTGAATAGGAAGTACAGGGTTTATCCGCTGCTGGAATTTTCGTGGGCAATTGACGACCATCTGCTTGGGGTGACTCATATTTTGCGGGGTGTTGATTTGATGATGGAAACTCGGGTTGAGAAATTTATTTGGGATATTTTTCAGTGGGAGCATCTGACTGTGATTCATACTGGTTTTTTTTCAATTCAGGGTATTCGGCTTTCAAAGAGCAAGGGGGCTAAGGAAGTTAAGGCAGGAGAGTATAGCGGTTGGAATGATCCGCGGACGTGGAGTTTGCAGTCGTTGAGGGACAGGGGAATTGCGCCGGAAATTATTCGGAGTTTTATTTTGAATATGGGGTTGACTAAGGTTAATTCTACTATTGCTGTTGATGTGCTTTATGCACTGAATAAGAAGTTTCTTGAGGATAAGGTTACTAAGAGGTATTTTTTTGTTCCGGAGCCGGTGAAGATTCATATTGCCGGGACTCCGGAGTTGAGTGCGAGGTTGCCGCTGCATCCGTCACAGAATTTGGGTTTTAGAGATTATAAGACTGGGCAGGATTTTTTTGTTCCTAAACAGGATTTTAGTTTGATGAAAAATGGAGATTATCGGTTAATGCATCTTTTGAATTTCAGGGCAGAAGAAATTGGGACTGTTAGGCCGAGAGATTTTAGTTTTATTTCTGAGGAGCCGGAAGATGGGTTGGATGTTAAGTTTATTCAGTGGCTGCCTGCTGACGCGGGAAATGTTAAGGTGAGTGTGAGGATGGCTGATAATTCAGTTGTGGAGGGGTTGGGGGAGGCGGAGTTGAAGAAGTTGAAAGTTGGGGATGTTGTGCAGTTTGAGAGGTTTGGATTTGTGAAGTTGTATAAGAAGGGGAAGGTGAGGTTAGAGTTTTGGTTTGGTCATTTTTGATGGGGGTTCGGTTTTAGAGTATATTTACTTTTTCTGACTCCAAGACGCAAGCGTCTTGTCGTCTCTGAAGACTTTTAGTAATATTCAATTATCTTTTCACATTGTAAAATGCTGAACAGGAGGTGGAAAATTTGTAATTGATCATAAAATATTTGGAGCAAAATGGGAAAGCGACGTGAGGAGCGGATTTTGCGAGGGTTGTTTGTTTTTGATGTGTGCTTTTATCACCATAATTTTTTTAAATGGAATTTCTTTTTAGTTTTTATGAAAAAAGCACTTTCTTTGGCTTCTTTGGTTTTGGCAGCAGTTCTTACTTCTGGTTGTGTGAATGAACAGCCTGTAGAACCTCTTCGGCCCCTCCCTGATTACCATCCTCATCCGATTTACCAATCAAAATCAAAATCACAGGGGTTTTTAGTTAGAGCAGAATATAGTGAGGGAGTTTTGGCGCGGGGTGGGTTGGATGATGGAGGTTAGGTTTTATTTTTCTTTTGCTAATTTTCTAAGAGTTCCCTTAACAATTGGTTTATGCCATTTTACTGTCCAGTAGTATGCTATTATTCCAAAGACCAGTAAAACAATTGTCATAATAATTTTTGTTGAGATGGATGCTTCTGTGAAGAACCAACTTCCTAAAATTGCAATTATCAAGGCAGGGATCAAAAAAAATTTAATAATAAGATTAAGACGAGGGCTATATTGTTCTTGATCCCATTTTTCTATTTTATCTTCCATGTTCTATTAATAATCTCTTTGTCTATATAAAACTATCTCAATTCTAGTGAGCTTATTATTTTCCTATTGTTTCCCTTTTTTTAAAATACTCTGAACAGCCCACTTGGCTGTTTTCTTTAATTTACCGACAACTAATTTTTTTGTTGGTGAAAGTGTTTTAATTCTGAATTGGGAGAATCTTGATGGTTCTTGCTGTCGGTAGCGGAGCCAGTTTTTTGTTTTCCTTGGATATTGTCCTTGTTTTTTGAATTTCTTGATTTGGGTGGGGGTGGGTTTGGTCTGCATTTTATTTGTGATGCTTGAAAAATTCAATTTGGCGGAAGCGTTTCATAACTTTTTGATATGAACCTTTTTCTACAAGAACTTTTTCTTTGTTTTTGTTTAGAAGTCTGAAGTCGTAATTTTCTACAGAGCCTTTAATTTTGCTTTTTCCTGGATAGTCCTGCCAGCGAGTAGAAGTCTTTTTTTTATATTGGAGCACCATTTTTTATTTTTAAGAGTATGAGATATATAAGGGTTTTGATTTTTTGGTTGTGTTGTAATAAGCCGCGCCCTTCGGGCGCGTAGATAGTTGAAATTAGAGATTTCAATGATTATACTGATTTGCCTCGCTTTGCTGCGAAAATCCGGACTTTGTCCTTTCCCATTTTCGCCCTGCATTTTTGTGAATGACTAATCAAAATCCACATCGTAAAATGATTTTGGCTTAGCTAAACTTTCAATCTTCTAATTGAAAACATATTTTGAAAAACAATAATGATTATAAGGGGGTTTTGGTATTGTGTTTTATGGGATTGCTGGCTATGTTGAAATCGGGATTTTTTAGAGAGTCGGGGTGGACGAGGAAGGCGAGAGAAAAGACAGAACATGCTTATAGGTTAATAGGGAGGGGGCATTTGAGGAGAGCAGAGAGGGTGTTGAGGGAGGCAGTTGATATAGATTCGGGATATGCTGAAGCTCAGAGTAAGTATGGTTGGGTTCTGGCTAAATTAGGCAGAGATCTTGATGTGGCTGAGGCGCATGTTAGGTTTGCAGTGGAATTAGAACCGAAAAATCCTAGATTTTGGGAGGATTTGTCTGCTGTTTATCTTAAAAAAGGCGAGTTAAGGTGTGCGCTAGTTGCAGTTTTGAGAGCAGAGGAAATTTATCCTAAAAAAGATCCGGGAGTTGAGCTTGTAAATGGAACGATAAGAGATGCTATGGGAATTTCTGCAGAAGGAGTTCGGGAAATTTCAGCGCGGGCGAGAGAACTTTATGATGAAGTTGGATTGAGATCGAGAGGCAGGTTAATGGCAGGGGCTCTTAAGTATTTATTTGAGGGGTTTAAGAGGGGCGGGAGTAGGAATGAGTGATGGCGAGGTTGGGATGTGATTAGGAATTCTTTATTTGTTAGTTGTTTCTTTGATTTCTTCTTCTACTTTGAGTCTTGAGATAATCATAATTCCTAAAATTGCGATTAGGGTTACAAGGACTGCGCTTAGCAGGTTGTAGAGGTAGAGTTTTTCAGAAACTCCTAGAGTGGTGACGATTTTTTTAACTGTGTCTGAGATAAAGTCTCGCCAGGATAGGGCAATTAAAAACCCGAAGGCAGCGATGATTGCAACTACTGCCTGATTTCGGAATTCTTTTTTGAATTTTTTTGATTTTTCTCTGGCTGAGATTAGATATTTTTTTACGATTTAGAAGATAGGGTGTTTAGGTATAAGAATGTTGTGTTCTGATTTGGAAGTGTGTTTTTGAGTATAACAATTTTTAAAAAGGTGTTTTTGATTGTGTTTTTATGGCTAAGGTGGAAAAACCTGAAGGGACACTTGCGCAAATTTTAGTTGTAGATGATGATAGAGATTTTTTAGGGGCAGTGGAGAATGCACTTAGGTTTGATGAGAGATTTGCAGATTGTGATGTTTTAACTGCTGTGGATGGGAATGAAGCTATTAATCAATACAATGAACATGAGCCAGAGGTGGTTATTCTTGATTTGATGCTGCCGAAGAGGAGTGGGTTTCTTGTTTTTGAAGATATTGAGCGAGGCAAAGGTAGGATGGATCTTCCTCATGTTGTTATGGTGACTGGTAATATAGGATCAAGACATAAAGCATATGCTGGATCTTTGGGTGTTGATGATTATTTACATAAACCATGTAGAATGGAGAAATTGATGGATGTTGTGAATGGGTATGTGAAGGATGTTGCGAGGGGTTGATAAAAAATGAATTAATTCAACCGCGCATTTAAAACTCTGACGTCGGGGGAGAGGAGTAAAACATGGTCTCCTTTGAATCTAATACCGCGGGCGATTTTTTGGATAAGTTCGCGGTGGGCTTTGTCAAGATAAAATTCCATGAATTTTTCTGGCTGTTCTTGTTTTAGGATTTTCCAGAAAAGCCCTTGGATATTAGGATAGGGGTATTTTGTGAGAATGATTGAGTTGCATTTGTCTCCGGGGAAGTCTACTCCGCGGGAGCATTTTGTTGTAAATAAGATATCTGTTTCCTTTTTTTTGAATTTGTCTACTCTTTTGTTTAATTTGTCCTGCTGTTGGAGCTGCCGAAGTTCTTCTTGCGTTATTAGGTTATTGATTTGGAATTTTTCTATTTCACTTTTTGCTGGGAGGTCTTTGAATGAGTTGACATGGATTAGACTTGGGGGGCTGGCGTTGGCGACGCAGGTTGAGAGAGCTTTTAGATAGTCTTCTCGTGTGACAGAATTGTTTTGGAAGTTTGCGTATTTGCAGTTTTTTTCCAACCCGGTTCTGTATTTTGTGATGGTGCCGGGCATTTGTGTTTCAGCTTCTATGACTTTGAAATCTTCGAGCCCAAATATATCTTTTAGAACTTTTTCAGAATGGAGCGTGCCGGACATTAAAACCAAAATGTTGTTTGCTTCTATAATTTCTTTTAATTTTTGCGCGAGATTTATTGAGACAATATTTACAAGAGTTGTTTTTTCTTTACTGAATGTTTGGGTGAATAAGGTATGCTGTTGTTCGTCGGGGTTTATGATTTCTAAAGAGATATAGGTTTCATCTAGGAGGTGTTCGAAAGATTTTGCAATTTCAAGAATGTTGTTGTAATAATTATTTTCTTCGTTTTCTGCTAAGTAAGGTTCACTTATGACTTTATTTATGAGGTCGAGGATTTTTGTCTGTTTTATTTTTTGGACTTTGTTTTGAATTTCTGCTTGGTCTTCCTGAGTAGTGAGGATTATTTCGTTGGTGAGGAAGATGATGTCTTTGATTGCTTGTTTTTGTTCGCGGTTTTCTGGGAATAGGTTTGAGAGCGCCATAACTAATCTGTTTAGATTGATTTTTCTTTCGTTTGCAAAGCTGTCGAGAAATTCGTCGCATTCGTCTATGATTTCTAAGTCTGTTGTTGGTTTTCTTCCGATTGCGCATTCAATTAGGTATTTGCTTGAATTGAAAATTAGAACGTCGGCATTTGCATAAGATTCGTACTGATCAAAGTAACTGCATCCTTTTTTTCGCTGGAATAAAGCAAATTCTTTTCCGCAGACTGCTTTGTATTTTATTTTTTTTGCTTCTTTTAGGGGCTGGCTTGAAACTTCGGAGGGGAGGAGGGGGGACCAGTGGGGGCATGCGGGTGCAATGGACATTCTTCTTACATCTGAGACATTTGAGAAATCTGTTTTTTCTACACTCGGATTTTGTTCAATATACTTTTTTATTTTTTCTGTGTTTTTATCTCTTAGTTCTATTGTGCACGGCAGGTCGTCAGCGTCGGCATTTCCTCCGAGAAACGGGCAGTTAAAATTATTTCTTCCCTTGATAATTGCAATGTCTAATTTTTTCTTGTCTTTTTTTAAGAGGAAGTTCTTTTTTGTATAATCATATTCGTACTGCTCTTGCAGAGATTTAATTGGGACGACAATAGATGTTTTTTTGAAATGGCGTGCAAGGTTTAGGGCGATTGCTGATTTTCCAGTTCCACAGACTCCGCGGATGAAGATTATTTTGTTTCCTTTTTCTATTTCATCTAAGATTTCTTTGACTATGTCTGCCTGCGATTTTTGGTTTGAGAAAATTAGCGGTGTAAGTTCTTCGCCTGACTCTGGGGTATAGTCAGATAGTCCGCCGATTATAGAATCTTCATCCTCTTTTTTTTTAAATAAGCTCCACATGTTTAGACTTCGGCGGGGGGGTTTTTAAGAGTTGTTGTTGTGGATTATACGCGCCCTTCGGGCGCGTTGGTGCCTTTTGGCAAGACAGGCGAGCCTTTGGGCTCGCTGATTTAGAGCGTGCCTGGCGGCACGTGCTGCCTTCGGCAGTTTGGTAATAGGAGATTTGGATAGGGATGAAATTATTTTTTTTATAAATGATTATTCAAAAGATTTTTCCATATAAATCCCTTCTTTATCGAGAGTGTAGTTGAGTTTTTTATAATATTCACGGACGCCGACTCCGGAGATGATTTTTAATTTTTGTGTTTTATGTTTTTTGGCAATTTGTTCTGCTGTTTTGAGAAGTTTTTTTCCGAGTCCTTTGTGCTGGCTGATTTTTCCTTTTTGTTTGAGTTTTAGAGCTGGACCGTAGATGTGAAGTTCGCGGATTATTGCTTCTCTGTCTATGCTTTCAGCATTTTTCGCGACTTTGTCGCTAATTAATAATTTATTTCCTCGCTTTGCTCGGTTAGTAACTGCCCCACCCCCTTTTACCCCTAGCTTGTAGATGTTATTTTTATTGCTTTTATTTAACCTTAACCTGCATAATCCAAATAAAATATTATTTTTGTTAACTGCTTGCAGGAAGATTTCTTTTCCGTCTGAGGCATTGTAAACTGATTTTTTTATTTTTATTTTTGTATCTATTTCTTGATTTGGTTTTTTGTCTCTTAGTGCAAATCCGATTTCGCGGAATCTTATTTCTTTGATTTTGATTTTCTGTTTTCTTATTTCCTGCTCTATATCTTTTCTTAAGTCAATGTTTTTTATTCCGGCAGTTAGGAAGGCAGGGGGGATTTCTCTCATTATTCGCATAACACGGCAGTATTCTGGTGTGAGTTTGAGAAATTTGATGATGATTTTTTCTGTCTGCTCTTTTGTGTATGGGATGTATTCTCCGCCGTAGTAGAGGTTTTCTAAGCCAGCACCTTTGAGAACTTGACACGGGTAAATTTTTATTTGGTCTGGTTTGAAATCTTGGGAAGAGAAGATTTTTTTGAACATTTGGGTGTCTTTTTTTTCATTTGAACTGTAAAGGCCGGGCATGATGTGGTACCCAATTTTGAAGCCTGCTTGTTTGAGATTTTTTGTTGCGTCTATTACATCTTGGACTGTGTGGCCTCTGTTGATTTTTTTGTAGATTTTGTCGTCGATAGCCTGGACTCCGAGTTCTACTCTGGTTGCACCCCATGAGAGCATTTTTTTAATTTGTTTTTCATCGCAGACATCTGGGCGGGTTTCAATGCATAGGGCGACGCATCTGTGTTTTGCTTTTTCATTTAATTTTTTTGCCTGTTCTAGTGTTTTGGATTTTTTGCTGTTTAAGCTGTCATAGCAGGATTTGATAAACTGGTTTTGGAATTTTTCTGGGTATTGAAGAAATGTTCCGCCCATGATTATTAATTCTATTTTATCTGTTGGGTGATTCATGTCCTTGAACATTTTTAGCCTGAGTAGAACTTGTTTTTCTGGAGAGTAGTTTACGCTTTTTGCTCTGAGGACTGCAGGTGATTCAGGGGTGTAGGACTGGGGTGCGTTGAGTTTTGGGCAGTAGAGGCATGCTCCGTGTTTGCATTTTCTTGGGGGCAGCATGACAGCTAGGGGGGCGACTCCGGATATTGTTTTAGTTGGTTTTTTTTGTAAAAGTTTCATAAGAAATTGTGGGAAGGGGGGTTTAAAAGATTAGCCAATGCGGGATGTTTTGAGTAATTATTGGGGTTAAATTTCACTATACCTTAACTCCAAGACGCTTGCGTCTTGTCGTTCCTGGAGACTCTTAGTAATATTCAATTCCCTTTTCACATCGTAGAATGCCAAATCAATAATAAGTAAAATGCTGGACAGAACATAGGGAATTTGCAATTGATCATAAATTTTAATGGAGCAAAATCGGGAGCCGACAAGGCGGAGATTTCGCGATGGTGGGTGTTGCCTTAGAATTGTTTTTAAACATAATTGTAGTGAAGTATATAGAGTAAATATGAAAAATATAAGATAAATATGAAAAATAAAATTCCAGATCAGGAAAAAGTTTGGGACAGGATTGCGCAGAAATGGAAAGTTTATAGGCAGAGGGCTAGTCCGACTGTTCAAAGTTTTTTAGGTGAAAATGTTAAGTTGGGAGACAAGGTGCTGGACCTGGGGTGCGGGAGCGGGAGGAATTTTATGAAAGTTGGGGGGAAGATTTATGGTGTGGATTTTTCTGGGGAGATGCTGGAATATGCAAGAAAGAGGGGTGAGAGACTTGGGCTGGATTTTGAATTGAAAAAGTCTGAGTCGTGGGACTTGGATTTTGATGATAATTTTTTTGATGTGGGAATTTGCATGGCTTTACTGCATTGTATTCCTGATAAAAGGAAAAGGAAAAAGACGCTGAGGGAGTTTTATCGGGTGTTGAAAAAGGGCGGGGTTGGGTTGGTGGCAGTGTGGGGGCGGGGGTCTCCTAGACTTAGGAATAAATCTAAGGAATGTTTTATTGGGTGGACTGTTAGGGAGGGGGAGGGGAAAGAAAAAAGGTATACATATGTTTATGATAAAGAAGAACTTGAAGCAGAATTAAGACAAGTTGGTTTTAAGATTTTGAAGTCGTGGGAAGAGCGGAATGTGAATGTGATTGTTGAGAAGGTTTGATTATTCTTGTGTTCTTTTTGT
>NZER01000155.1 GCA_002690445.1 Candidatus Pacearchaeota archaeon | reverse complement strand
GCTGGTGTATACTTGGCTGGGGCATACGGCCATGTGGCTGGATGCTATATGGATACCACGGCATACGGGGTTTATGTGGGTCGAGACAAGTGCTCAGTGTCAGACAACACCATACTGGCAACGGAGACAGGGGTGTTTGCCATAAGCGACCACAACAGAATCCACGGCAACTACGTCGAAGGGCATGCCGATGGTTTTGCTCTGATATTGACGCATGATGCAGAAGCAAACGCGGTCACAGGCAATGTGGCGTTGCGTGACAAGAGCAAGGGAACACTTTTCTTCACAACTGGCAAGAACAACATGTACAGCGCAAACATCGGGGAGGTTGATTTAGAATGACAGACCCCGTAATTGGAACATTCACAACAGGCCAAGCCACCAGCGCCGACGATGTCTATACCAACGATGCCAATCTCGTGGCTGTGTTTGGCGCGATGGATATCACCGATAATGTCACGTACAAGACTTCTCAGCTTGTCATTGGTCCGATAAGAACGAGATGTGCAGAGACTGAAACTCCGCTATTCCAGTGGACCGTGCCGACATCAATGGATGCGTCTGGAATTGTTCTACGAGAGCTTCATGTGTCAGTAATGGACGCTAGTACCGGCGATGCCGTGGGGCCGGGGACCGTGAATGGGACAGACTTTATAACCTTCCATGTTGAAACGGACACGGCAAATGCGGGTGCATGGGCATCTGTTGGAACCCTTGTGGTGAATAGCGTGGACTCGTTTACACTTGACCTGAGTTCCGATTCCGACAGGACGGTAGCTAGGCAAGGGCATGTGAGGATCAAAACAGTAAAAAGCGGCACACCAGTATTTCATGCGTGTATAACCATTCTTGCACACGCCAACAACAAGGCAAGCTGATGGGAAAGCCTATCATCAACAGAATG
This sequence comes from Candidatus Pacearchaeota archaeon, assembly GCA_002690445.1. The sequence continues at coordinate 12,820 of NZER01000155.1, read as the reverse complement.
CGACCCAACCAATACCTCGATGGCTCCGAGGTGTACACCAACGATGCGCTTATCCGGGGTGAGATAGAGGGCAATGTCGAGATGTCCGACCTCACTCAACCCTATGGCGACGGCACCATCACGGTTGGGCCGGTGTACTATGGGCCAGACATCCAAGATGGTGACTGGGAAACCGAAGACCGCTCACTGCTCGTTTTCACGGCACCCAGAGACATGAAGGTCATCGGGCTTCAGGTGTATGTCAATGATGAGATACTTTTGACATCTGCGGATGGGGTTATTGTTTCGGTCGAATCCAGCAGCGTGTTGACCGATGCATATAATACAGGCAGCAGCGCCCACTGGAGTTCGTATTCGGATGGCCCATTCGTCACCCTAAATGGTGGCGAAGATGGAACGGTTCAGGGCAGTGGGTCCACATACACGAACACCTACAAGAAGGGAGAGTACATCCGAATAATGTGTACCAACTCCAAAATAGGCGGCTCGACGGAAGGCAAGAACAGGCCACAGGCTATCATCACGGTATCAGTAACAGTAACGGAGACACACGTTGAGTGAACTAGACCGCATGCCGATAGGCCAGACAGTCGACCCAGCTAAGGTGGGTAGCGGAACTGGCAACGATGGGCTCAACGAGACTGCAATCAAGGCACTTGGGTATGACCAGATACGGCCAAGGTTCTCTGTGTTTGCGGTAGCCATGCATGGACCCAACTTCTTTGAGCCACCTGGGGTCAACGACATCATCAATGGCTCAACGGACGCAGCATATCTTGTGGCACCTGACAGGGATCCCGCCTCCATCCAAAGAGGTGCAGGCAAGTCTCTTGAGTTTGAGTATGAAGTAAGAGAGCCCATCATCTTTCTCAACGGAGAACTGTTCTTTGGAACCTATTACTCAACACCTCTAGCAACCAGCACAACCACCATCTTTGTCGAAAAGGTGAACGCTGCTGGAGACGAGGTCGCCATACTTGACCAGTATCAATTCAACAACAATACGATTGAGCTTGGCACTGTTGATGCCGAAACCCTAGAGGGGACTGGCACAAACGTCCTTATCGGAATACCAGGAGGCAAGTCATTCTTCGCCACAGATGAGCGGTTTCGATTGCGGGTGGTGCCAGATTCGACCACTGAAACGAGTGGTCTTCAGAACATATCTGCTATACTGTGGTTCAAGGCTCTTCACCTGTAGGGGTAATAATGGCAAACGGAAATCAACCCTCGATGAACAAAAGCAATGCCGCCCCCATGGGAACGCAGCAACAACAGCAGCAGATGCAGGCTGCACAGCAGGGCGTTGACCAGTCCCTGGCTGCCTTGGCTGCTCCTGCACAGTCTCCTACCATGGGAATGCCACGAACGGTGCGGCAGACCCCTCAAGCGGCCCCTTATCGCTTCGCAGGCGGTCCACTGTCTGGGTTCATGGGACAGGGTGGAGGCATGCCAACATCATCGTTAGTCTCTCAGTATGACCCGTTCACGCAGGCAACAGCGGCACAGCCTGGAATGGGTGGGGCTGGTGGGCTGCAGATGTTCGACGTGGGTGGTGGAGAGACAGGGCTTGACCAGAATGTAACTGGATGGGCACCGCCAGGTGCTTTTATGCCTGCATATGGCGCTGTGCCAGAGGGGATGGAGAGTGCGTATGCCACTGCTTTCCCGCCGACCCCGGTTGAGGGCGCGAACATAGTCGGCCACGACCCCATGGGCAATCCCATATACGCCGGAGATGAGCCAGAAAGCACGGGCTGGGTTGGCTACGACGAAGACTGGGCACCACCGGGCGCAGGTCCAGCGCCTAGCACCAGCCCGTGGCAGGAATTGCACCCCGATGTAGACCGAACCACCGCTGCAACAGCAACCACAGCCACAGGAACGCCAATTCAATTCCGCAAAGGCTATTCGTCCTTGGGCACGGAAGCCCACAACGCGAACTTAGACGTTATCAATAAAGCTTACAACAACACCATGTCCTCCATGGCAGAGAGAGAACACGCCAGTCGTCGAAATCTCAGAGAGATTATGGCAGGGGCAGGCCTGTCTGGAAGCGAACATATTGTGACTGACCAGGCTCAGAAGTTGACTGCCCACTGGGCGGGACAGCAGAGTGACGCGGAACTCGCGATGTCGCAAGCGATGAACAACGAGAACAACCGATTCAGTACGCAGATGTTTATGGAGGACGAGGCGTATAGAACAGGTATTGATAGTTCAGTGACCGAATTTATCAACCAGCTAGAAAACAAGGCAGACGCCAAGGGCAAGATGCTGAACGAGAAGTTCTACGGCTGGATGATGTCTGAGATAGAAGAACTCAAGAGCATGAACGCCGACCCGTCATTCATCAAGGCTCAGTTCATAGCGATGCAAAGGTTCTTCGCTGAGAGTGAATACAATCTCTTTGTGAGCAGGGATAGCGACCTGGGCTCTTACGAAGAGGGTGAGATGCCCGGTTTTGTCAGCGCTGAAGGGCAACCTGGGTATGGGTCTAGTTCTGCGACAATTGGCCAAGCGGAACCGCCGCCTGCTGGCGACCCATTCGAGGGCTCTGCCTGGGGTAATTGGAAGAACAAATAAGCCGAGGGAAAACAAAATGGCAGCACCACCAGGAACATACATGCCCCAAGCGCTTCGCCAAGCCCCTGCCAGGGGAGGCGGCGGTGGATTCAGGTACACGCAAAGACCAGAAAAGGAAAACCCCTGGGAGCGACTGGCATTTGGCGCAGCCCAAGAGGTAATCCGTGGCGGCATCGGTTTCGGCACACAGGCGTTTGGCGCACACCTCCAAGAAGAGGCGGCAAAGGCTGAATATGGTCGCCAGGTCGAGCGGGATAGGTCGCAGAGTGGGTATCGGACTGCGGAGGCAGAGGCGCAGAGTGGGCTTCGGATTAAGGAGGCAGAGGCGGCAGAAGTCAGAAAAAGGGAGTTGATTGAAGGGACATACGAGAACGAGCAAATGCTTCTGCGTAACTTCGGCGGCGCACCACAGGCCAGGGCCGCTCAATCCCAGGCACAAGCAGCGGCACAGAAGGTATACGCTGACCAGATGAAAGCCTACCAAGGCGAGTTGGAAGAGTACCAAGGCGCTAAAGAAACTGCGGCGCAGAAAGAGCGAGACATCCAGACAGAGCGAAAGGCTCTCTATGGCCAAATGGGTCGAGAGGCGGTTGACGTCAGGGGCTTTGAAGACCCCTTTGGGGCGGTTACCGAGGACTATGACGTTCTTGATAGGACCGTTCCCGCTCCAGGGATAGGACCGCCAGAAACTACAGGCGGCGTTGCGTTCACGAAACCCGGAACCTACGGGGTTGGCGGTGGGCGTCTTCCTCTTGAGGGTCCAGAGCCAGGTGGTGGCCGGATTGATGAGCCCCTCCTTCCGCACGGGGAATGGGCGCGAACCGGAGAAGGCCAGCAACCGCCCGTTCAAGTACACAGGGGCGACCGGCCAAGGCCCGTATCTCAAGCGGCCATCAGAGCAAGGGACATCTCGATGGATACTGGCCCCAGAGCCGCTGCCAGAGCCGCCAGGAGACAAGCTGGAACAACAGCGCCCTCTCAAGCCTACCCAACAAGCGGAAGAGATGTCTTGTCTGTGGATACAGAGGGAGAGCCCCCTGGCGGTTATACAATGGCAGACGACTACCCGCCATCGACAACCCGACCCAGGGCTGTGACACCAAGAGAGCGGCCCCGTAGCACCACGGGTGAAGTTCCAGACAGATTGCTCCCCACCACCTTGAGGGAGCCCAGAAAACCAACCACGGCGGCTCCCAAGAAGCCCGTCGCCCCCACTCTCGAAGACGTTCCACTACAGGAAACCGAGGGGCAGAAGAGGGTGCGTCAGCAGCGTGAGTTGGCAGAGTTGAAGCGAGAAACGACTTTGCTCACCAAAGAGAAAGAGTTGGCTGTTGCCAGAGAAGCCAAGCAGATTGGCATCCACGTAGACAACATCAAGAGAGTCAGCGGTCATTATGCAAAACTCGCCACCGCAATGGCACCGAAAGGGAAGTTCAAAATAAAAACCCTTGAGGGCCAAATAAGAATGGGCAAAACGCAACTCAAGTATTGGGAAAAGCAGGGCCTTGGCGAAGTCAGCGACGTAAGCGCATACAAGGCTCTTCTGCAAAACGCCGAAGAAATGGCATCGGATTACAGGTCTGCCCGTAGAAAAGCCGGGAGAGGCAAGGGGCTTATGTACATATCCGGGTGGGGTAACTGGCCGAACGGAACTCCGTATGCAACGGAAAAGGAAATCATCTCCTATAAGAAAGACCCAATAGTAAAATTCCAGCTAGGCCAGGTTCGCCAGGGATTGGTCAACAAAGACGACCTTGCAAACGAGAGTCTTGTGGGGAAATTGCTAACTGCCCGACAGGTAGCCCCCGGAGACACCGAGACGCAACCGCGAGGAAGGCCAGGTCCGTTGCCGCAGAGGGGTGGCTTGACCGGGCCAAAAGCAACCATAGACAGGATAGATAAATTACTCGCAAAAGCCGAGGGCAAAAAGAGAGACAGGCTGAACCAGTTACGGGACGACGCAGTAAACATACTGACAAAAATGAGGGCCGGGGAAGACCCATTGATTGACCCAGAAACCGGACAGCTAACAGAGATTGGAAAGGCCAGCAAAGAGAACAGGATGCTGAATGATGTATTGAAAGAGATAGATGACTTTCAGAGGCGTCTAGCGCCCCCTCCAACCAAGACCCCAAGTGCCGCAGGGCAAGTTCAGCCAAAAAAGAAGAGCCGCACGGAAAAGGCACAAGAGATAGCAGCCCTGCGGGGGAAGAACCCGGAACTCCATAAGAAAAGAGCAAGGGACTATACGAGGCTTCTGAGGAAAAATGGAATCCCCGAGTCCGAGATTCAGGAGATAGAGTCAGTCATGGCCCCAGCAACCGTGGTGGATGCCCAGGCGGCGGCATTGAGAGAGAGAGCCCCGCAGGAGGATTTGAGCCGATGGTATCAAATTGCTCAAGAGGAGCTTGGCTCCCGTGCAAGGGGCAAAGAGCCCGTGGAACAAGCCAGGTTGATGGTAGACCAACTCCTTACCAAATCTCGCATGACAGGCACGTCTGAATCGGAGCGGAAGTCGCTACATGATGACGCATCCGGAATCTTGGACAACCTTCTGCTTGAGTGGGAGGATGAGTCAGGAACCCTGAGAGAGAGGGCTATGCTCCCTCTGTCACGATCAGACAAGCTAAAGATCAAGCAACTGAAGGGTGAAATCCGCGGGTCTAAAGGGCATGCCAAGGGGCGAGCCAAGAGGCAGAGGCCGACCGCCCATTATAGAGAAGGCGTTGTAACTCAGCTTTAAGGAAGGCCTGCCAAATGAGTGCCGCAAAAGACGACTTCTTTGATGATGTGGATTTTGGGCAAGACGCGCCCCCATCGGAACAGGCATATGTAGAAGCGGCAACAGGAGAGGCCCCCGCGCCAGAGGCAATGCCACAAGCCCCGTCCAGGGCTCCGGTAGACGTTGACGAAGATGATGGCTTCTTTGCCGATGTGGACTTTGGAGAAGCCCCTGCCCAACCCGCATACCAACCCCAAGCCCAGCCACCCATAGAGCCCGAGCTAGCACCCGCAGTCATAGAGCCCACTGAAGACGCACCATGGCACGAAGACATGTACCACTTCTTCACGGGCGGCACTGGCATCGACAAAGAGGTCAAGCACACCCGAACGACCGAAGCCATCCCGGTGACAACCGCAGCCAGGGACCGTGCCGTAGTCTACGCAGAGAAGCTGGCAGAGATATACACAGCCGAAACCCCAGGAACCATAGCTGCGGGTGCCGAATACGCTGGAGAGGCCATCTCAGAGTTCTTTGGTGCTGCAAGGGAGCAGGGACAAATCGCCATCCGCGACCCATACCGCACCCCTATCACGCCACAAGAAGAGTCAATGTCATGGGGCACCGAGCTAGACCAGAGAATGGCCGACATGCCGATGACGCCCGAGCGGGTTCTGTCTGCCATTGACATCCTTGAGGAGAAGATAGCCCTGGAAGCCTCATACCTCGCCAACAAGCAGGGCTTCTGGCACGGCGTTGCTCATCCCATGGCAAAGAGCGACAGGAACCTGGCAGAGCGCAGAATAGGCCAGCTACAGGGTTTAGTCGATGTCCTAGAGACTACTCGCTACAGGCCAGAGAACACCATAGAACATGACAACCCAATCGCGTTTGATATGGCGATGTCTGTGGGTGCCGAGGAGGGAGTAGGTAGGCGTGTGTCATTGTACCAAGACGCAGACGGGGCCATTCGCGCAAACATCGCAGAATACACAGACCCGCTCGCTGGCAAAAGCACAGGCGAACAAGCGTTGATGATGGGCATCGATGACATCATTGAGAACACGTACACGGGTGCTGCTCAGACCTTGGCGGCATTCCCGGTCTTGGCGAAGATGGCGGTGGTGGATGCTCCTGCATGGATATACGGCAACACAGTCAACGAGTTCGCCAGATGGGAGATAGAAGATGCCGGTGACCGGCTAACCGCAGACAAGAACATCGAGATAATGCAAGACATCATGCGAGGCATGAGCGTAGAGCCAGGTTCCCATGAAGAGATGGTAGAGTGGGGCAAACTGCCAGAGGAGTCGCTGGAGGCCCATTTCAGGCTGAATCAACAGCGGTTCAACGCAGGCCAACTCGCCGCATACATAGAAGCCCGAGACAAGCTTGATACCGTGCAGAGTAAGTATCTGCGCTCCCTAGACGAAGGAACGACCTGGGACGCCCCGGTGCAAGGCGCGGAAGCGATGTGGGAGTCCATCACCTCTGAGGTCGATGACTACGGCGTGGGTGGTTATTTTCTGCAAAACCCCATAGACCTTCTGGGCTTGGTTTCAGTAGCGGGAACAGCGGCGCGGCTACCCGCATCTCTTCTGGCCAAAACAGCACCGATGACTCGGACTATCAGCGGCACGGTGGCTGCTTCCGCATCTGCGCCAAGCAAGCAACTGGGGCGGCAAATCACAGGGGCGCTCAGTCCAGAGGCTCGTGCTCTTTTACCGGCTGGTGAGCAACTGGTTGGCGGTAGAGCGTTCCGCGCTCTCAAAGAGGGCCTGACAAAGACAGATGACGGCGTGGCTATATCTGCGGCACAAGAGGCCCAGGCGATGAACTCGCTGAGAGCCGCACATGTGATGCGAACCGCTGGCTCTGTGCTGGAAAACGCCGACCCCATCATGTTTGCTCTGTCTGCTCCGTTGATGGCCGCTAGGCGAATCACCCCTGCACAGCACCGTCACTTCTTTGCCAAGGAAGGAGCGCGGCACCAGCCTATACAGTGGGGCGATGAGGCCACCACAATCGATGCGGTTATTACGAAGAACCAGTCCGAGTTCGACTTGCAACTGGCAGACATCAAGCGATGGGCAAGCGACATGCCCGGAGATGAGCAGACGCTTGAGGCCGTTCACAGAACGCTGAGAACCGTGGCACAGCGCGATGGCGTTGACCCTCAGTTTATGTTTGTCATGCGAGAGGGTCCATCCTCTCAACCCGAGCCAGTCTCACTGACAGATGCAGAGCAGGCCGATTGGGGCAAGGCCAATTTCGAAATCGACCCGGAGGTAGAATCCTTCAAGAACATCCGCGACCACGCCAATGAGCGTATCGCAGCGGTCCTCGATGAGTTGGACGATGGAAACGTCACCTTGGATAGCCGGTGGACCCAGGTGGTGGACCGGGGCAACGCGCACGATGTCTGGGTCTACATGCAGCGGAGGCTGGAGGGGCACCCGGCAATGCTGGAGCAGCTTGGGGAGAAGGCAGATGACCTTGTCAGCATGCAGAACAAGCTTCGCTCCGAGAAGATGAAGCCCGAGATAGCAAAACTCAAGTCAGCCATCAAGAAGCATGACAAAGAGTTGCGTCAGTGGAGCGAGAAAACGCTGAAGAAGCTGGAAGACCCCAATTCTACTATTCTGTCTGGGCTTGCAGACCATCTCAATACGCTGGGCAAGGCAGAGGAGGTCATGCCAACGAAGGGGTTGCCGTCGCTAGCAACCATGGCTTACCACCTACAGCAGGGCAAGCAACTGAGATGGATACCCGCACACCACATTGCTTTGGCTAAGACCATGAAGCAACTCCGCAGCATCCGGCAGACAGACCCGGAAGCATTTGCCAAAATCCGAATCAATCACGGCGAGCATCGCTTCACTGGCGAGCAGATGATACGCCGATTCGATAACTTCGATGCTGCCAACAACTACCTGGATTTGCTTGACCAGGAGTTCAACGTAGCCACTCTGGACAACCTGGATGTGGTCTACTCCGAAAGACTCCCGCTGGGCATAGACAAGGTCGATATCGGCCAAATGAATGACACAGCCCGACACACAATGGCAGCGAGAAAGCTCCTGCTACACGGGGGCATGGAGTCTGTCAGGGTGGGCAATCTAGCTGAATCCACCTTCTGGAGGAACGTAGAGAACTACGCCCCCGACTTCTACCGTCAGTATCTGACCGAGTTCAACAAGGCAGGGATAGACGACCCGTCCAAGCTGGTAGAATCATTGGCGTTTATGGTGCAGAACGGGTACAACGGCAGTCATTACCAACATGCTTTCAACAAGGCAATGTTCAACGTCACCGAGCGTGAGATGGTGGGTCTGGTGAAAGACCCCCGGTTCTACGTGGCCAAGGGGCTGCACACCATCATCAGCGACATCCAGTTCAAGAAGTTCACCAACGGGTTGGTCAATGCCGTGACCGAAGAGGGTATACCTCTGGTGTTTAATCCAGCTAAACACGGTGGAGAAGCCCCTGTCGGATACATTCGGGCCGGGAGAAGGGGCAAGCGAGTCGGAAAGTATCTTGGTAAGAAGAAGCCTTATGCAGAGCGTTGGCTAGACCTTGAGGGAATGTATATTCATCCCGAGGTCCATCATTATCTCCAGGCCACTCGAAACCTAGATGAGGGCGGGATACTGTTGTGGTTCAACCGTAATGTGATGAATCGTTGGAAATTTGGAAAAACGGTTCTCAATCCACCTGGGCAGATCAGAAATGTATACACCAATACAATCATGGCGACCATGGCTGGCCTCAACCCATTCACATCTAAGAGTGCCAGGGAAGCATGGAAGGGAACGCTCAAGCAGTATTACCACAGGGATTCTGCCAAGGGCTCGATAATCGAAAAGGCCATGCAGGGCCAACTCTTCGGCAAGGACTTTATCAGCGCCGAACTCAAGAGAGACTTATACGAGATATGGGAAGAGGGCGGCAAGGTGCGTCCAGACGCCGACCTTCGGAATTTACCAGAGCCTCAAAACATGCCCGAGTTTGCAGCCACGTTATGGCAGAAAACCACTGTCCGAATCGAGGATGGGCTCAAGAGGGTCTACAGAAAATCCAAGGCCGGATACAGGGCTGGTGCTGACAAGGCCGCATGGGCATACACCGCTGGCGATGAAGTCTTTAAGTTATGGAGATTCAAGCAAGTTCTTGAGTTACAAAACGAGTTCCGTCGAACTGGCAAAATCACCCGTGACATGAGAAGGACGCTGGGCAAAGACAACAAGTTCCTCATGGAGGTGTTAGACCATCCAGACGGGGTCATGGCGTACCGGGCTGCAGCCAAGGAATCGCATCGGTGGTTCTTCGACTACACAGACGTACCGGGCTGGGTCAACTTCACCCGCAAGACATCGATGCCGTTCTTTACTTACAGCTACAAGGCCATTCCGAGGGTAGCCAAGTGGCTCAACGAGAACCCGGTTCAATCGTTTATGTGGCGGCAAGCCTTCGATTACATGAACTTCACCAACGAGTTTATGTACGGAGAGCATGACTGGGAGGACATCTACGAAGCCCAGGTAGGCAAAGAGCAGGTGCCGGGATGGGCAAGAGCTACCAGCGTGACGTTGCCAACAGGTGCGGCGAGAGAGTTCGACATAGAAAAGCAGCGATACGGCAAACGGGGCATACGCAGACGAATCAAGCGAGGGGTCGAGATGGCTCCGTACTGGGACGTTCAGTATTGGACCCAGATTGGTGGTTTATACAGCGCACCAGAGCCAGAGCGAGGCGTACAGGGCTGGGAGAGGGTGGCTAACGCTACGATTCAGCATCCCCTTTGGACATCGATATGGTCACTGGCAAACCGTCCAGAGTGGGACAAGTACGGTTCCCAAGGAGGGCGCATCTGGAAGGATGAGGACAGTTCCTTCGTTGCCCTCAACAAGCTAGGCAAACAACTGTGGCGAACGTGGGCACCTCCATATACCCCAGGGCTACCCACCGAGGGACGCGATGACCACGGTAGAAAGATAGACTATGCCAAGCTTGGGGCTGGGTTGCTGGCTGGCGGGGGTTCGATGCAGAAACTCATGGCAGCGGCCATGGGTACACCCGACTACCGGGTAGAGCGTGGTATCAGCAAGCTACGAGAGTACGATGAAACCATTGGAGAGATGCTTGGCTACCGGCTCAACTGGCGAGATGACGACCCCAGAAAACTCCGAAAGGATTTGCGTGTCATCAAAAAGCGGATTAGAAGGGACCGTGACACCGAACTGCGTGGAGTAGAGAGGGGTGACCGTGAGGCCCGACGCGATATTATTCAGAAATATGATGAGCAATACGAGCAAGTCGAAGACTACTACAAGCAAGTCAACCGCACGATTAGCAGCAAGGCCCTCCGGTTTACCCGTGCAATAAAGAAGGCAACAGAAGAGTAATGACCAACGGACTATGGATACACAAAATAGACCGCTGCGGTGGACCCGTTCGTATCATCGAAACGGCAAAGCGGCTCAAGGCAAGCCACATCATCATCAAGAGTCGGGATGGCGCAAGTTCCTACAAGGCCAACCGGAAGATGCTCCAGTCACTGTCTCTGACTGCGAGGATGAGCGACCTAGACGTCTGGCTGTGGTCCTGGGTGCGCTCTATGTCACCTGGAAAAGGTATGGCCTACATCGAAGACCAGGCCAAGCTGCTAGCCCAAGACGCCCATCAGACCGGAGCCAAATGCGTCGTCGCCAATATGGAAGCACCTTGGTCTTGGAGCAAATTCGGTGGAGGAATGCTGCTAGGCGAAAATGAGTTGAGAGTGCGAGCCTACAAGTACGTCACTACCTTGCGAGACAGCCTGCATAGAAACTGCAAGATAGGCATCAGTTCGTTCCGTTTCCCCCGGTGGCACCGGTTGCCATGGGAGGAGATGCTGCAGAGCACTGAAGTCATCGGAATGCCCCAGCTATACTTTGAGCGCAAGGGCTACGACGAGCAGGCACAGAAGGCCAATCAAGAGTGGCGCAAGTTCGATGTCACCGACATCCGCATCTCCGGGCCGGGGTACACCTGGAGAAAGGGCAAGATGGACCCTGTGGGCTTCTACAACGAGGCCAAACGGCATTGCCGGGGGGTAGACTGGTGGAAGGCTGACGGGATGGATGAGCAGGCGCTCAGTGCGCTGGAGGGGTTGTGACCGTAGGGGGCTGCTAGTTTAGTAGCCGAGTATCTCCCTCATTATTCCTTTGTATCTGTCCGGGTCTTCTGAAACCATTCTGGCTTGCGAATCACTAAGCCCGTGATCTATGGCCTTTTGATACAGTTCGTCTGCATAGTTCTGCTCAAGGGCTGCTTCGATGCGAGCGCCTTCGTAGGACCGTTGATCGCGGAAGCCATACGGGTCAATGTATTCCCGCTCCCTGGGTTGGGCTTTTCCCTCGCCCCAAGCCGCTCCACGCCCCTCGCCGCCCCTGGTGGGCTTGGCCTTCAGAAACGCTTCGATTTTTTCGTCTGATGCGCGGCGGGCGGCCTCTTCCTTCGGCTTTTGCTCTGCCCACCTTTTTTGCATCTCGTATACGCGGCGATCCTTTATCGGAATGTTTGCATAACCCGGCGTATTCGTGCTCCCCTCAGCAGGTGTCCGTCTCCGAACCCCTGGGCCGGTCGATTTGATTCTAGTGCCAGGTGCGGGGCGTGGCATGGGTTGTGCGGCCACCCTCTCCGAACTCTCGGAGGCTCCGCGACGGGCGGCTTCTGCCTCATGCTTTGCCCTCATAAAGGGTCCAGGCCTTTTTGTTGGCGGCTGTGCCCTTTGCGGCATCATCCCGATACGCTTTGTCTCCAGTCCTCCCTGGGGTGCTCGTGCGGGTGCGGGTTGTGCTTCTGTGCCCACGCTGGCAACGCGCCGTCGTAGGGGAGTCATCTCTAGGCCCTGGTGCCGCGCCCGTCCCATAACAGCGTCTGTTCGCGCCGTGGCAAGCGGGTCACCAAGGCGGGGCATCCCGCGCTGGGTATTCGCTAGGCTCTGACGGAACGCCTCTTTGCCAGCGCCCATGGCAGCGCGTCCCCCGGCACGAGCAATTGCGTACCCGCCACCCGTGGCAAGGTCAATCGCAAGGTCGCCAGCAGGGCTTATCTCTGTTTCTCCGGTTGCCATTGGACCCCAGGTGTGAGCCTCTGGAGACTGCGATGTATGGTATTGCCCCGGCTCCCCGACTGGAGTGTAGTCAGGTGGTGGAGTCGCTGGGCCGGCAAACCCTTCGCCCATCCGGCGCTCGTACTCCTGCTGCCATGCCATCTGCCGAGCCGCCTCTGCCGCTTTCCGTTGAGCCGCTGCTTGGAGAAGCTGCTGTTGCTTCTGGTGCTGCATGATTGCCGCAGAATATCCTTGGGGGTCACCGTATGGTCCTGCCATTACTTCTTCTTCTTCGCCGCAGGTTTCGCGGCTACCTTGGTGAACTTGGGAGTGTCGTTCAGCCGCTTGATGATAGCGTTCTGGTTCTTGATGAGATGACGTACCGCAAATGGTAATACGTCCGAACCCATCTCTTT
>NZER01000154.1 GCA_002690445.1 Candidatus Pacearchaeota archaeon | reverse complement strand
TTTCTTCTTCTTTACTTTCTTTTTTCTCGAACGTCTCAACCTGTACGTTGGACTGCGCTACTTGTGCTTGTGCAAAAGGTACAATCATATTAGGAGCAGCAATAATAGGTTGCCCCTCAATGCCCATAGCACAAGCAAACTTGCGAGATATAATAACAATAGCATTTGAACTTAATTTTGTATTTAACTCGGATAGAGGAACCATACAGAAACTTACAGAACCTTTTTTCCGACCAGCGTTTGACTTCTTCTTAACTGCCATGTACCTATTATGAGGCATGACCCACTTTGTGTCAATAATAAAAACAATTAAAATACAATTTAATTCAGCGCGGCCCACCAATAACTTGTCAATAATTAAATGAATTAAAATAATTAAAATAGCCAAAAATCAATGTAATTTTCATTATATTCTAAATCACTTTCTTTTTTCGCAAAAACTAGAATAATTTGCTAAATGGCGCAAAAAGCCTCTATATTTGGGGCCACTATATTTCGAAGCTATTTTTTTCGAACCTATATTTAAGTTTAGCTATATTTCGAAGCTATATATTTCGAAGCTGAAAATTTCGAAGTTAATTTTAATAAATAAAATAATTAAAATTGGCCGCTATTTATCTTTTGATTCTTCTGTAATTTTTTTGCCAGATGATTTGAGTGATTTCTGTTGCTGTTTTACTTATCTTTGTCTCTGACCACTCTGGATTATAGACATGAAGAAGCTCATGTATTAAAGTATCTAAATAATTTTTACTTGTTTGTCTTGGGTCTATTTCAATTACTCTAGCATCAGAATATGCTTGACCTACTGCTTTTTGTCTCCCCAGTTTTTTATCAATAACTTTGATTTTACTGGTATTAGGCATATATATATTATACACCTAGTAGTAAAGCTAAATAAAAAGAATTAAAATCGCTGCATATTTGAAATAAATATATTTTTGGCACTACCTATTCGCACCAATTAAAATAATTAAAATTAATAAATTAATCCCATCTACAATCGTTTTTCTCGTTTTCGTCTCGTATTATCCAGTAAATGCAAAGTATTATTCCTATAAAGAACCACATTCTGTTTTATCCAATAGTTATATATATAAGGTTTCATTTTAGGTTGTTTTATATCTGAATAGGTTGAAGTTCCTCTAATCTAAATAAAGTGAGGAGCGCGAGGTCAGAGGGAAACCCCGCACTCCCCTGTACCATGACTAATTGTTGAGGTTATCAAGCATATCTTGCTTTGCTTGGGCATAGCCTTCAGCATAAGCGTCATTGCCGTCCCAATCAATATAGTCCTCGTTCAGACCATCTTCCATTGGGGGAGCGTCAATATGCTCGTAATGTCCTACGACCTTATACATTGCTGTACGCAACTTTTGGCAGTCGCAATCATGCGGAACACTCACAACGTCAGCGGGGTCAATTTCAACAACCATCAAGTTGCCGCCATTGCTCGCGTAGCCCTTGGCATACTCATAGCTTCCAGCGTGGAAACCATTAGAGCAACCAATGTTCGCATCGTCGCAAACGCCGTTGCGTACCATGCTCAAGGTTTGACCAACAGAATTGTCAAACTTCCTAGAATAGAAGTCTGTGAAGTCGTTGTTCACACCTTTGTAGGCAAGGAAGTTGCCTTCTGGAGTCAGGGGCATATTCTTATGCTCCAAGAACCTGTAAAGCTCGTTTGTGGCGCGGCTAGATGGATTTTGCATCAGCTTACCAAAGAACTTAACCAACGGCTCATACGGCAAACCTTGACGCATGAACTCCAGAATCTTGTCCACGCAATAGTTGTGGACTGATTCGCCTTGGTAGAATACTCCACCGTCTTTGACCTCAACGCCAGCAGCACTGTCGAAATAGTCTTCAACTGCGCTTGCTACGTCGAACTGCTTCTCAAGTTTCTCCCAATCCGAGTCCTTGAGTGCTTGTTTAGCCACTCCCCATGATGGATGGTCATGGTTCATGGTTTGAGCTTTGCCGTCAATTACGACTGTTAGGCTCTTTTCAGTTAGTATGTATGGTATCATATCTTCCTTTGATTCTTTAATTCTAACGTCTATCCTACTTTTTGTCAATTAAAATCGTTCAATAATTTCAATTAAAATAGCCTGTAATTCAATTAGCTTGTTGTAGATTTTCTTCTGGTGCTTCATTGTGGCTCTTACGCTAACAGCAACCTCACCTACAAGTTCTACATTACTTTCATATTCTTCTCTTGTTAGTGAAGATAATATGTTTAGGACGTTTTCCGCTTCATTAACAAACTTACCAGAAACAATCATTAAATTCTGGCAATCTTCAAGTGCTTTCTCTATTCTCTCTTTGCTCCATTCCTCATGGTCTACATTAACAATATACTTAACGTCTTTGTCGATTTGTTCTTCTAAAGGGACGCATCTTTCGTGATAAAAGTCTTGCGTTTCTACTGCGAGTTTGAGTCTTTCAAGTTTGGTCATAATTTTTTTAATTTTAATTAATTTAATTCAAATAGAGTTACACTTTTTATCATAAAAGGAGGGACGGCGCGAGGACAACCTACTAAACCTCACGCCGCCCACTCGCTTATTCCTCAATAGTGTTTGAGGATTTTTGGCAAACGTCAATGACGTTGATATAATTACCCAAGCTGTCAGCAAAATCGGGATTCCAATTCCACCCGTATGCGTCATGCGCCAAGTAGTTAATCATATCATACTTGTCTCTCACGTTTTTACGGAGCGTATCCAATTCGTAGGTAGGCTTCACTCCCTTTACTTTGAACTCTATGCTGTAATCGCTGCAAATTGAGCGAATTGTGCTGATTTTTACAGTATCATCCTTGTGGCTCATGTATTCGTGCTTCTCAAGGAAGTCTCCAAATGTGCCTTCGTCTTTGCTGACCAATTTGGCTAATACATTGTCTTTCATTTTTTTGAGCAAGTCATCAACCCCATAAATATCAGTGTGGCGATTTTTGCGCTGCTTAATATCTTTGACCATTTCAGTATCAATCCATGCTTGTTCAAGATTGTTGTCAGTAATTTCGATAGAAGTTTTGACTTTAATATGGTCGTACAGGTGCATCCAGCCCTCTTTGCCTTCAATTTTGTGGCGTTGGCCTACCTTGAAAGCATAAACGGTCTTTGGAAACTCGATTCCAGCTTCCTTGAAGGATTCCTTGAGCCTTTTAAGCTGCGCGGGATTGTCATTGCGTCCATGTTTGTCGGCGGCAATGTTAAAACCATCAATAATTACATAAACTCCTGACTCGTTTTCAACGTCCAAGTCTGCAATCTTCCACCAATCAGATTTTTTGCTGTGGTAGTTGCGTCCTTCAAAGTCGAAATCGAACTCAAAGCATTTAGCTGAATGTTTTTTGTTTGTATCCCTGCCTGTTCCACCGGATGCAGTTTCGTATCCAGCAAATTCATTTAATTTATGCTGTGGCAGGGAAGTCAGTTTAACCATTTTCCCGTCGAACCCCGTTACCTTTAGCCAAGTTTTCTTTTCTTTTGCGTTCTTAAAGGTAATTAAGAAAGGTTTTTGTTCTTTGTTATGAATTAGCGGCAGGATACGTCCTGTGATACCTCGACGATGCCCCAAGTCGTTTTCGATAACAACCGTTTGCTTTTTCGCGTCGATAGTATTCGTCTCCTTACACTGGTATCTTCCGCTTCGCCATGATTTTGTCCAGTTGCGTAAGTCAATGTGGTCATAATCGCCATCGGCATTTGTAAACGATGCAGATACACTCGCATCCCCAATCTTTTTACCGTTGAATGTCATCTTCTTTTCAACGATATTCCTCAAGTGATACATATTGGAACCCATGTCGAAAACCTCACCCATTAGGCACTTACAGTCCCAAAGCGTTTTGCAATCCTTAAATTGTTTGCTGATGGTGCTGACAAGCGCATCAGCAACAGCTTTAAGTTTGTTCTTAATGTTCTTCCTTGTATAGTCGGTATATTGTAGCTTTTCGCGTGATGCCGAAATCTCCACATCGCCAATGTCCATGTAAATAACAAGGTTGTCGCACATCATT
Source organism: Candidatus Pacearchaeota archaeon (assembly GCA_002690445.1). The sequence goes on along the minus strand of NZER01000154.1, from coordinate 4,300 downwards.
GAACCTAAACGGTTGTCCTCATCATCATCGAGACTTCCCAAGGAGTATTCGTCAATAGGATAACCAATATTCCCCATTACTAGGGTAGCATCACCTCTGTTATAGCGATTGCTATCGGTTTTAAGCCAAGACCAACCATCGCCCTTAAAGATAAACGATTTCTCATATTCAAATTGAGAGCATCCCTTGATGATGGGAGTGACCGCAAACCATTTGAAAAGGTCTTTCGCTTTTTCCTCAAATTCAGCACAATCAACATCATTTACAGGCACAACGATTTCAATACCATTTTCTTCGTCAGTATCTTCCTCGCCAATTTTGCTAATTTGACCAATTTGTGAGGGGTCAATAAAGGCGTTGTAAATATGTTTCTTACCGTCCAAGAAGGAATTAATAACGTAGTTGTCTCCGTAGGCAAAAGCCGCTTTGGAGCCAATTCCAAGCATACCAATTTGGTCGTTGGTGTTACGTTTGGTGGACTCTCCATAGAAAGCGTAAACGTCTTGAATCTCTTGCTGCGAAAGAGCATCACCGTAATCTCTGCACTTAAAGATTGGACTCAAGCGGGTCGGCAACGTGACTTCGATAGGACGGTCAGCGCATCCAGCTTGAATGTGCGCGTCATGTGCATTGCATGAGTATTCCCGAATTACCGCGAGTACCTTGTCTGAATAAAGTTGGTTGCGGAGGATTCCAAGGATGTGGTGTAATCCAGAGGCTTTAATTCCAAAGTTTACAGATTTTTGGACTCCCTGTGATTGTAGCGAATTTTTGTTGGTTGCAATAGGTTTCATTTTAGGTTGTTCTAACTTTCTCTATTCTAAACTACGTCCTCAATCGAGTCAAGACTTTTTTGCATTTAATATCATCTCTACAAATAGCATCGTAATTATAGCGTGTTTTACGCCCTTCCCAATAAGCTGTATTCAACTGCTTTTGCTCGTAGGGACTCGACTTCCACTTTTGCCCTCTGTCTGAATAGCCCATCATAAAAGCATGATAGTACCTGTAAATACTTAATCCAAGTTTTTTACTTCTCTTGTAAAGGTTGTCTACACGGCGGCTCATTTTAATAATTTTAATTAATTAATTCTTTTTCTGCCTTGGTTAAATCTTCGACTTCTTTTTCAAGTATGTCTATGACTTCCCTTTTTGAGTCCCTCTTACTTTTAAGTAAGTCAACGCATTTTTTAAGCATTTTAGTGTCTGCCACTAAAACAGTGTTTACTTGTTTTTTCTTGCTCATAAATTGAGTCAGTTGCCCACTTTTTCGGGCTGGATTTTGCTCACGGCATATCTAGGCTTGGGTCGTCACTTGCCCTTTTTTTTAACTGCCGTCTTAACTACGCTTTCGTCAGGCTTGATAGCGTCAGGGTTAATAACGTCAGGAGCATTTACGTTAAGAAGTATTCCGTTTACTTCGTCAAGAGTCTCCCTTACGTCAACCTCATGGGAGGAATTGCCCGTAAAAACCAGTTTGGTAAATGTCTCACGACTCTGCTCTGCAACCGATGGGGTCGCAAATGCTACCGTATCCCAGTTTACGAGGACATCCTCGCCGTTATGTAATGTTAGTCTTACTGTGGTATTTTTCATATTGTATGTATTAATTAAAGTCTATAAAAGACATGGTTGCCAATAATCTTAACAGCCTTTTTGCCTTTTGTCCAATAGGGCTTCTTTTTCATGTATTTCGTGCTGTAATAATGATTAGCATGAACTGTGAACTTCTGGTCTAATTCCTTACCCTGACATATTGCTCTGGCTAATTGCCTAGCATACATTTTGGATGGAGACTTCCATAAATAATAAAGCTCACTTTCTTTCTTAATCTTGCCCTTTCCAGCGTTCCAAATACTAAACTGATAGGGTTGGTGACATACCCTTGCTGGCGTGAGGTTGCGTTCTGACGCACGTTTCTGGATTACACATCCAACGGCATACATTCCCTTTTTTCCCTCGCCTCGCGCCTCTCCCAAGATGGTCAAAGCAACGATTCGTTCATCGCGGGTCAGCACTTCGTCAGCAACCGCATTAAATGTGAATAACAATAATAGTAGGTATCTCATTTGCGTATGTTAATTCTTGTCCTCGTTTTTGTCAATAACTTTTTTTGCTTTGCTCCAGTAATTCTTTTCGCCAGCCTTATCGCATACGTCCTGCCACCAATCATTCTTACTTGGAAGTTCGGGGCTTGTCATTGTCCTCTGTGTGCGGTGAACGTATCGTCCAGTTAAATTGTTATCTTCACTCATAATTAAAATAATTAAAATTAAAGACTGCCAACGAGTTTTCTTACTTCCTTCTTAAAGGCTCTTATCTTCTTGGCTTGCCCCTCCATCCCGTACTTCTTATAGTATTGGGCTTTGCGCTCAAGAGTCTCTTGGAGACTATTGCTCAACATACTGTCTAGGCGTTGCTTACGCTCTTGTTTTTCTTTTCCGCTCATTTTTTAATGGGTCGAGTTTTAATGGGAACTAATTTGTGTGTTCCAAATTCGTCGGTCGATTTTCCTAAAACTTTATCTCTGAAGGCGTTCGCCTTGGGGTTTTCGACATATTTGGCATCACACTGATTTGAAACCGTACCGAAAAGTTTTTTCAAATCCTTTTTCTTCTTCAAATCCTTCTTCGTTACTTTCTTCTTCGTTTCTACTGGCTTGGCATCGCGAACCTTCTCGCGCCATTCAGATTTAGGACAGAATTTCCAGCCCTTCAGAACCATTTCTTGTGCCATGCCGTCAGGCATCCGTTTAATCGTTTTACCTTTTTTTACTGTTTTCATTTGCCGTAAGTATTAATTCAATATCTTCTAAACTTTCTTCCACTCCTACCGATTTTCCACCAACAAGACAAATTTCTGTATATTCAATATCTGTGTAACTGCTCGTTGGTTTTACGAGCGTTACGTTATCCCAATTAAGAAGGACGCGCCTCTTTCCGCTATCGTACAGTGTGAGTCTTAATTTCATTTCAAATCTGTCACTGTCCCGTCAGGGCCAATTTCTAATCCGCGATGTCTTTCTGTCTCTTTGACATCCATGTTATATCGTTGCCCATCATCATTCTTGGCAAATACTTCGCTCTGCCACTCTTTATGCTCGTCTTGTAGCTTCCATTGTTCGTCAATGTATTCCTTGCAGTCTGCGAGCCTGTTGCCCATCACTGCTACGCTTTCGCATCGGTCAAGGGATTGGCTCATCCAACGGTAAACGGTTGCTAGTATTTCTGAATCTTGCATATTTTTATATTAAAGTACGACCCCATATTTGTCAACGCTATTTTTTGAAACTAAATATCCCACTCCCCCAATGCCGCTTGAAGCACTTGTTCCATAGTCTGTCCACGCTCATTTGCTTCAGCAGCCATTGTCAATGCACTCCACATCACCTCTGCTGCCAATCCATGCTCGTTAGCAATGTCTAGCGTCTCTGCGACTAGCGTTAAATTTGTCGATGGTTTTTCCATTTTTTAGTCCATGTGGTTATCTCTGTGAGGGTATTTCCTCATTTCTTCCATTAAACTTTCATGTGTCGGTAGCTTCCCTGCTATTTCTGGACGGTGCAATTCAATCATGTCTATAATGTCTTGGCAACGGTCAAAGTATTGGTCTACGGTATAAGGATGGTCTGTTGCATCGGGACATCTATCGTAGATTGCTTTAATCAGTTCGTAGTTTCTCATACTATGCCTCTGTCGTTCAATTCTGTAATTCTATCGTCTTCGTAACAAGCGTCACACTTTACCGTTGTCCATCCGTTTGGAAGGGATTGCATCTTCGTTCTCGAAAGCTCATGCGTATGCAGTCCACATTCGGGGCATTCTATTGGGTCTGGAAACCACACCATTTCGTCGTCATTCATAATTAAAAATAATTAAAATTAATTAAAATCTTTTTCACCGATGATTTCTTTAATGGTTGGACTCTTGTAAGCCCACAAGACTTGCTTGCACTCGTTGCAACCGCTACACGCAAAGTGCTTATCCTTTTGAATTGGAAGGTCAAACAGCTTTTCGGGCGGCAAGGGTTCAAACTTTGGCTTCACGTTCTTTGTGGCGCAGCCAACAAGGAACAACGATAGTATTATCATTTTATTCATAAATTTTTATCCTCCAATTCCGTAGTCACATCCAGATGGCGGTCGTTCTATCTTTTCAAAGTGTTTGTCTACAATGTCGAGGACATCTGTTTCTAGCTTCCTCTTGAACTTGAAGTAGTCCCATGAAGTTGCGAGTTGAGGGCATTTTTCCTCAAAGTATTTTTCAACATCTTCGTGAATGTCTGCTTTAACGTCTAGTAT
>NZER01000153.1 GCA_002690445.1 Candidatus Pacearchaeota archaeon | reverse complement strand
AATGTACTTGCACCAATATCAATGTTTCCAAAGTTAGAAGTTATAGAGCCTCCGTCCAAAGCCCCTACCGCATCAATACTCCCTTCAATGGCTGCTGCAACTTCCGCCGCTGTACGACTTTCCAATCCGTTAGCGGTAAATCTTGCGTATTCATCGTCAGCCACATCTGCTGCATCTATCTTCACCGCATTGGTGTTTGAAATTCCGAACGTAAGAGATGCTTGGGCTCCAATATCTGACAAGACTTCTGATGTTGCCCGACTTTCCAATCCGTTAGCCGTAAATCTAGCGTATTCATCGTCAGCAACATCTGCTGCGTCTACCTTGACCGCATTGGTGTTTGAAATTCCGAACGTAAGAGATGCTTGGGCTCCAATATCTGACAAGACTTCTGATGCGCTGCGTCCTTCCACAGCCGTTCCATCTACCCGCAGGAAATCGTCGTCTACTACCCCAGTTGTGAACTGCGCAACGTCATACTGGGAAATACCTTGAGCCACGGATAACTCGGTGCTTGAAATTTCCAAACCACCGTTAGCTTTTAGGTCAGTAGAAAATTCTCCACCGCCTGTTACGTCAAGACCGTCGCCAGCCGTATAAGTTCCTACATCCCCTGAATACAATGGCGTTCCGTCAGAAACCGCTGTTGATAGTTGCGACTTAGTAAACGATCCCAGCACCGCTGCGTTGCCTGTGGAGGTCACATGCCCTGTCAGGTTAGCGTTCGTTGTTACATTCCCGGCGGTAAGGCTCGCCGCCGTACCCGTCAGGTTCGTCGCCACACCGGATGCAGGCGTGCCGAGCGCAGGCGTCACAAGTGTCGGGGAAGTCCCGAACACCAAAGCCCCTGTGCCGGTCTCGTTGGAGATCACGCCTCGAAGTTCTGCTGATGTCGTTGCTGCAAATGCGCTGAGTTTGTTCCCCACGGTCGCAGCGACAGATCCGCCGATGGTAGCCCCGGATTGAAGAACCAGAGTTCCTTCACCCTCAACCGCAGCGATAGCATCAGCATCAACGTAAGATGTAGCGTCCCCGGAATACAACACCGTTCCGTCAGAGACCGCCGATGATAATTGCGCCTTCGTGAAAGAGCCAAGCACGGCAGCATTCCCTGAGGAGGTCACGTGTCCTGTAAGGTTTGCATTGGTTGTGACTGTGCCTGCTGTCAGGTTTGCAGCCGTGCCGGTGATATTTGTTCCCACAAGGGCGGACGGAGTGCCGAGCGCAGGCGTCACAAGCGTCGGAGAGCTTGCAAAGACCGCCGCAGCCGTTCCCGTCTCGTCAGAGAGTGCTGTACGAAGTTGTGCTGATGTAAATGAGCCAAGCACGGCAGCATTCCCAACGGATGTAACATGACCAGTCAAGTTTGCATTGGTTGTCACGTTTCCTGCGGTAAGACTTGCAGCCGTGCCGGTCAAGTTCGTTGCGACGCCAGACGCCGGGGTTCCGAGTGCCGGGGTTACCAATGTTGGCGAGGTTGCAAATACTAGGGATCCCGTGCCGGTCTCATCAGAAACTACGCCCCGAAGTTGTGCCGACGTTGTCGCAGCAAATACGCTGAGATTATCTGCGACCAAAGCGATCGCCGTACCGAGGTTTGAAATCTGTGATTCAGTATGTGTATGTGACCCAATATATGCGCTGGCGATTGCAGTCCCCTGCCACACACCCGTGCCTATGGTGCCCACAGTCGTCAGAGCCGACGCTGACGACAGGCTCCCTAGTGTGTCTATCGCTGCCTCAATCGTCGCCTCTGTGGTGGCGTCAAGTGCGTCGATATTCTTGAGGGTCATCGTGCCAGAGGAATCAGATAAAATCTCGTCGCTCGAAACATTCAAAGACGCTGACGTTTCAAGCGTTATCGAGCCAAGAACAGACATGACGCCGCTACCCACAAGCTTGGGATCTACGACTAGGTTTGTCCCGTCATACGCTATGAATGCGTCGCTGCCTGTCCCGAATATGGCTTTCTGATTATCGTTCCACACCCGGTCAGCATCGTATGGTCCAATAGCATCTAAGCGCAGATTGTTGTATTGCGTGTGGACGACTGCGTCGATCGCTGCCACCGCTGATGATGCGTTTGCCATTAGACCACCTTCGAGACTGTATAAGTCATTGTCAAGAACTTACCTGATTGAGTCAAATTCATAATGTAGTTTTCAATATAATAATCCTGATTCGAGATCCCCATCTCTGGAATGCTGATCCGTATCCGGTCGCTCACATCACGATACATGATTTCCATAAGGTTATACTTATCGAGATTATTTAGGGTCACCGTGAACCTCTCCCGCTCATCTTTCCTCGCTGCAAGCCGGGCGTTAGCCCTGCTCTGAGCCATATTCCATGTATCAATATACTTCGTTGTGTGATCCTCACGACGGCGTCCAAATTTCGCCTGCGACGTAGAGTCTGAGGCTCTTGCTGCTGTCGGGTTTGAGTCAACCGTCTTGTCAGCAACTAACAGGGCGGAGGTCAGAAAATGTGAATTTTCAGCAGTATCGTAAACAAGGTATCTAATTATTGAAGTCTCACCCTCGAAGCCCGGAAGAATGTAGGCTGCTGCAAGCATCACGTCATAAGTAAGTGGCGTGTCGACGCTGGAAAATCCGTCATCCTTTGCGAGCCAGCCGGGAGTCCCATGTGCCCCTGCATTTTCGTAATCCTGTGGCCAGTCTGTGATGTTCACCTTCGTTCCGTCGCCGTCGACGTCGCCATATTTTGCGAAACCAACCGCCGTACTCCCAGAGTTATCACGAACAGTTATGAACTGCCCCATCCTCGTAAAAGTTCCTGCACCGACCGACGTGGAGTCAGTGAAGTCCTGACCGGTATCGTCAAGCCACACTGTCGTCCCGGGAGCGTTTACCATCGACACCGTGCCGGTCTCGCTCGCAAGAGGCGTGAGGAAATTTACGCCCGTGCCATCAGCGTTCTGAAAAATCGTATAGCCTGAGCCCGGGATAGGATTCCTGATATTGCCGAGCGTGTCGCCGCCAGAAAGGGCGGTGATCTCGACCATACGATAACCCCCCAAAGTTGACGATTGAGCACCTTGCATATCAGGGTTATCGTCGACTTCTAAAATCCACACCGTAGCACCGAGTGACACACTAGCCCTGTTGAATCGAAAGAAAACTTCGTTTTCAATAACGTCTTTCCCATCCATCCATTTAGACTTGGGCTCCATAGAAATCGACGGAGCAGATCCCGACACTGCACCCCACGAAGCCGCATGAGTATCGTGTGGTGCCGCCGCCCTGTGATTAGTCGCCTCATATCTAAAAGTGCCACGCCCGTCGATCCAGATAAATCCGACGTCGTCGTCTTGAATTTGGTATAACTCGCCGAGAGCTGTGAGTCCCATAGCTTTTGAAAAGTCAGCTATGAGAGTTTCACCCGTATCAGCGATCGTGAGCAAGTCTGTGACGGGAGTCCCGCCGTTTAATAACGGACGATCTCCGGGGACGTCGCCAGCCTCAAGGACAATATCTATGAGTTGCTTTGCCGTCTTGGTCGCCTCGGCTGTTTTGAAAACAGGGTGACGGTTTAGCCGCTCGAAATCATCCCACGACATTATGTTCGCCTCGGCGTCAATGCCCGGTGTTGGTTCGACCGAGTCAGTCCTCCCCGAGAATGCTGTATTCCAGCCGCCGAAATTATCCCACTGTACTGACCGAGATCCCGCTGACCCGCTATTCGCCACCCCACTAAAATCCTTGCCGCCAATCCCGTGCTTGGTCGCTGTGAGGTTTGCGCTTATGCCAGAGAATTCGGCGACTGCGTAATCATTACACCAAATTAGGACTTCTTCATCTTGGAATCCTATTTCCACACGGGCAGATTCGCCTTTGTCCCAGATGGCGTCTTTGAGGTTGTAGGTAACGACAGGGGTGGCGATTGTCCGAGATCCAGACACGATAGTCGCAACCCTAAAATACCAAGATGATGCACTTTCAAAATAAACATAAGCATGATTGTAATTGCTTGTGTTTGTGTATCTGAAAACGAACATATCGCAGACATATGGATAACTCGTTCCAGTATCAAGCATTACGTCTGCACCGATCCGAGCGTTGGCGGTCTCAAAATCTAGAACGCAAACCTTGTCAGTCCCGGTCTTTGACGACAATTCGATGTGATTTGACCTGATTTCAAAGTCCGCAGATCCAGCCCATGCGCTCCACCCATCCTCGGAGACAGTTTGTAAGTCTGCTCTTGGCAAAGCCCGCCCATTTAAGTCGGTGCCATCGGTATCGGTAAACGAGTCATATGGATATGCCATTCTAAAACGGACATCTGGACCCGGGAGTTGAAAAGGGTGCAGCGGTGACGACGCGTTACTCGGGGAGTATTTCCCGTCGTAGTTGTGCATGGACGTCAGCAGCGTAGCCGCAGGCGCACGGTGGTTTTGAATATCCTTTCCACGGGTTAGAAGTACGGCTTTCAGATCCTCTGAGACTTCCTCGTCAGATTCGAGAATTTTGTCCTCGTCGAAATCTATGTGGTATTCAATAAATGGGCTAGGCATTAGTTTGGGAACATTCTGGGGTCAATGCCCATTGTGTTGATTGTGCCCCTGTACATATTTCGCTGAGCCATTTCCACCTGTCGCATAATCACGGCGACTCGCTGCGCAGAGTCAACATCACCGTTGATTGTAATTCCCACAGACACGGGTTGAGATCCTGTCGCCATAGCACCTGCGCCAGCCGCTCCCACACCGTAGACGCCTTCTTGTATCAACGCCTGCTCCACAGCCTTGGGTATCATGCCGCCTCCCATGCCGCCGCCACTCATTTCGAGCGGAGGCTTTTCGACCTCAGGAGCGTCGGGATCCTCGCCATCCTCTCCCCTCATGGCACTCCAATACATGTCCCAAAGATTTTTAGCGTCGAGCAGAGCCGTGCCACCCGGAATCATCGCAGCGATGACATCAATCGCCGCATCTTTTTGCCCTTCGGTTGTGGCTAATTCTTCGTTCCATTCCCTAAACGCTGCTGTCACGTCATCAATGGGCGTCTTTGCTTCGGCGGCAGTTCCCGCCAAGTCTCCCATGACTTCTTCCAATTCGTGGAGGTTGTACTTGTCGCCCAAGAGTGACTGTAATGGCTCCATATTGCCCCGGAGAGCCTCGCCAATGGCGGCGGCGGCTGTTGCGCTGTCTGTGCCTGTTGCGGCTATCAGATCGTAAGCGAGCGCCAATTCCTCCACTGACGGGGCGATACCGCCTGATGCGGTAGTGATAGCCACTGCAGTTTCCTCTACTTCGAGGTTCGTGGCTCCAACAGTGTTGCCAATCTCTTCATAGAACGGAGCGAGATCATTTAATGCAGATCGAGCAGACTCGGGGAGCAAGCTGATCAACGCTTTAGTTGCAACTATCCGTTTATGCGCTTCAACGGATCCTGATATTACCTGCTGAACTCCGACACCGACGCCGAACATTGCAAGACCAGCTGTGACCGCAGACATTGAAAGCCCGCCCATTGATGAGTCAAGACCCTCTACATCCTTGTCAAGATTCTGAATATCCTCGCTGGCGTCGTCCTCAAACTTTGCCTTGAAGATTAGATCCTGTGTGTTATTGCTTGTCATGCTGCTTGCGCTATCCGTACTTCTTCACGAATTGATTTGTAAGCGTAGAGCCTGTGAACCCACGTCTGGGATCTACGCTCTACCTCGGGCATTGTGTAAGGGCTGACGACGCCTGCGTCGAGCAAATTCACATATGACGCTACTTCTGCGAATTCCTCTGGAAGATCCGACCGAAAAATAAACGCCAGCCTGAGGCTTTTTTTGTTTCATCAGTAATCCCTCCAATACTGTGTCTCTCTACCATGTATGTAAGAACCGACCTGACCCGCCAGTCAGCGACCCGGTCGATCGACGATATGGAAACAGGGAGTTTGAACGACCAAGATTCCGTGGAGCCAGCTACCCGTAAAACCTGCGCCTCATGCGCTGCGTCAATATCCGGGTCTGCCATATCTATCCCTGACAACACCTTTCGGATCTGCCGGGATGTGCCCCAATTTATTTCCTGCCTAAACTCCCACCATTGACCGTCATCGAACTCGACCTTTATAAGCTGAATCCCACCTGAGTCAATCCCCGTCTCGGTGATTTTCATAGTCCCTCGCTAGAATGTTGTATGTGTTACTGCACCTTGAACAAGTAAATCGCACCGGAACTTGACGAGGTCGCCGAGTGCCGCTGGATATTCAAGCGTTTTCATCTTCACGGTTGCTGTAAATTTTTCCATCCCGCTAGTGCTACCGGATGGGCCATAGATGATCGCTTTTTCAGCGTCGGTGTTTCGGACTGCTGCCAACCCTGACAGCACAACCTGTGACCCTGTGGTGGCTGTGTTATCGTACCAACCTTCAATCGTAATTGTGACGTTCGCTAACCCTGCCACATGCTTGCGCCCTGCGTCGCCCACAGCCGTTGCGTCGTAGTGTTCCATTTCACCCGGGAGACCTGTGACAGACGTAAGACCTGTCAGGACTCGGCTGGTTCCACCGGCGTCTGCGATCGCAAAGTGCGTATCTTTCCCCGGAAATCTTGTGTTTGCCATTTACTTATCCCATAAGTTTTGATGCGATTTCGACGCCCGTCCGAGAAATAATCTCAGCAATCTCACCGCTTGTTTGACGTTCCGTTTCTACATGATACGGGTTTGCTTTCGTTCCCGGGTGATTGACCTTCTTCGCGAAGATAGTCCGCCCACCGATTTTGAAAACTAGAACTCCGCCCTTTTTCTTTGGGCGAATTTCGTGAGGTCTCGTACCACCCCTCACAAACATGCCGTAGAAAGCACCGTCTGGCGTCCTTGCGCCTTGCCGTACTTCCACAGCTTGATTCTTATTAGATCCGACAAGTTGAAAGCGTGACGAGTTGGCAAGTTTCCCCGTAGCCCGGGGAGTGTTTGCCTTGAGTGCAGGCGTAAACACCTGACCGATGTCCCGCAAGGCTCTGTTCGCTTGCCCTGCAATAATCGTTTCAGCCTTGCTTAAGCCCTCACCTCCCCTGCGCTCTAAGTCGTAATCAAATCCCATTAGTGCCAACCATCCGATCCGTCCCAAAGACCTTCGCCATTCCACCGAAAAACCAAGCCAGCCATACCTGCTCCCCAAGCCTCTGTTCCATCCCAGAAAGATAAGCCATTCCACCGTGCGATCGTGCCACTTTGATTCTCCTCCATATAGACCGTCGAGATCTCGACTACTTCAAGGTTGATTACCTGTCGCCAGTAACTACCTGTTCCCACAGTCCACTCGTCGGGTTCGCCGACGACGTCAATACGACTATCTATGATACCGTCGTGGTCGTCAAGGTCTGGGTATTTATCGAAGTGTGCCGTTACTGCATCAGCAAGGGTTGTGACTGCCGCCCGGGTTGCTAACTGATCGACAGCGAAATGAGCAAATACGTGGATCTCAACCGTGTAGTCGTCACGCCTTTTATATGAATAGTTGTCGTCTCTTATGTCAAGCTGACCCGAGGATCCCGGCTTACCCGTCGAGCCTTTGAGCAGTATTCCATAAGAGGATTTTCCTGCGGCTAACAGTCTGAAATCAGACTCGGCTGAATTGTTGGAATCGAATTGGCTCATACCCTGCAAAAGCGTCAGGGCTTTAGTCTGCACCCCTGCGTAACTCATGCTAACGTCACCACCTCTAACTCGATCACATTTAGTTCGATGGTTTGGGTCAGGTAATTCGACCCGCCAAGAATCGTGTCCTCGGGTCGGGATGTGTTGTCAGCATCGGTTTCGACTACGCCTGCTGTTTGGTCGAGGTTTGGCCACTTATCGAAATGGTCTAGGATGGTTTGCGTAATCGTGTTTAACTGCGCCCGTGTCGTCAGAGAGTCCACGGAGTAGAGGCAATAGACCTCGATTATTACCTGACGGTCAGAACGCCTCTGATAAACACCATTAGCAGGGACGTCCTGCATGGATCGGTTGTCACTAGATCCCCGACGCAGGACTGCGTGATACGCCTTGCCGTTGGCAAGGATCCGGTAATCATTCTCTGATGAGTTGTCAGCGTCGAACTCGGACAGCTTACGCAACACCGCCAGCGCAGCCGTCTGGACGGTAGCGTGTGTCATTGTGTACTGTCAGCCCTCGACACCCTGCCCGGGAAGTCCATCATGTCCCGGGTGAAAGCAGGCGTATTGAGGTTGCCTGTCTTACGGCTTCGGGCTGCTCCGACAATAAATAAACCAGTCACACCTGTTGATCGAGTTGCCTTGATTTTATTTTCTTCGATCTTATCCAGAAATGATTTGTATTCTGCCGCAAATCCTGAGATCCGGTTGCGGGTCGGCTCGGGAGCGTTGGGATCCCAAGATTCCGAGGGAAACGTATTCATAACTTTGACCGCTGCGCCTGCGCTGTTTGCAGCGACCGCAGATGCATGAGGGAATGGATCGTCACCTACAACGATCGGAGCGACAAATCCAGCGACGATCAAGGCGTTATTTATCTCTGCCGCCACGTCGTCAACCATTTGCTCCGCCTGCGCCAGCGTCGGGCGAGTCCCTGTGGTAAATACATTCCCGACGAGCAGGTCTGAAATGCGTCGCTCAAGGTCTGTTATTGCACAGTATGAATTGCTGTCGATTGCCATGCTGAATCCTACGAGTAGTAGATCGTGATTGTGCCTGATTTAGATGAACCCGAATTTGCCACAGTCGGAGTGATCAGACCCCTGTACGGGACAAGGTGGTAAGTACCTATGAGCGGAGTGACTTCCTCGCTGTTGGTCGTGTGCCGGTTCGCCAGCAAGCCCTGAGCGAGATCCAGACCGTCGGCGTCATCGAGTGTGATGTCGTAGTTTGCTGTTGGTCCATCCGTAGGGTTAGTGACAACGCGTTCAATGCGTCCGTTAAAAGGTACTGAGTTCCCGCTAACTGCACCGCCAGCCGTGCCCGTCCACGAAATAACCACAGACCCTATCGCAGCCTTTGAGTTCGGCTTATTGTCCTCATACGTTAACGTGCCAGCCATTGTCTCGTCCTCCGACCAAATTCGGTCGATTGCTATTTGTGATTATCAGTAGCGTTGATGTGTCGGTTCAACGTTGTCTCGTTAGCATAAGTCTTTTCGCAACCGCTTGCTGGACATCTTAGCCGCCCTGTGGACGCCACAGCGGGCGTTGCGTCCACTACCGGAGCATTTACCTGTACGACAAACTTGGCGTGTGTCTGTAACAGATGGTTGGCTATATCGTTTGGGAAGCCCTGCGGCTCCGACGTGATCTGCACGTACCGGGCAGGATCCTCGTCAAGCCTGACAGCGTAAGCCCCTTCATTTGATGTCGCCTTTTTTACATAGATCACGATGTGCCCGTCTCACAATTTAGGTTTTTTTACGAGGCTTAAAAAGTTTGGGACGCCTGCGCTTTGGCTTAGCCTCCACCTCTACTTCCACGATAATTTCCTCGACCTTGCCCGGGTAAGTGTTGAGGATGTGTTGAGCATCAGCGTCGTCTAGTTCGGCTGGCTCATGCGACAACTCCACATATCGTGGTTTGCCCGCCGGGTCTGTTGCATTCGGTTCAACCCGGACTGAAAAACCGCCCGGATTTTTTACGGTTGTTTTGATAAGTCGAACCATTTATTTACCCTCAGGGAAAAAAGTATTGCCCGGGCGGGGAAATTTTCCACCCGGGCTTTTGAATTACGCTGCGTGTGTTACTGCGCCTGACACCGAAAGAGTGCCGTCAGGGTTGATCGCTACGAGGTAAGTCGTGAACGCCCCTGCGTCGGTTGCCACAATATCAATGTCGCCGTCGGCTTCGGTGACTGCAATCCCTGACAGGTCTGTGACCTGCTCGATGATTGCGCCGTCTGTGCCTGCGGCTGTGCCTCCATCGTGGGCGGTCGTCGTCGGGGTTAGACCCGCCGAGTCATTAGCCCAATACCAAGAGAATGCGCAGGCTTCCGCCATGGCGTTCCCTGCTTCGTCGAGTGCCTGCCCTGATACCGTAATGGCGTTAGTGGATTCGGCTCCGACTGTCCAAGTGACCGAACCGAGAACACCCTTGCGCTCGCTAGATCCTTGAACGGTTCTTCCACGTTCCCTGTTTACAACTGGTCTAGTCATTACATTTCTTCCCGGCTAGACCCGAGCAGCCATTTCTGGCGGAGCGAGAAGCCTTTTATATTTATCTTCGGTCAGCAAGTCGTCAGCATTAGCGATTGAGGCGTCACCCCGAACTTTATTGCGGCTAATAATGGCGTCCTTGCGCGGGTGTCCCGCTGGCACGATCCATATATCACCACCGTATCGTTCAGGGTCGCATGACCGTTCATCCCAGCATCCTTGCTGCTTGAAATTTGCTGCCTGTTCGGTGGCGGCTAGACCTTCAACTACTTGAAAGGTAGACGTATGTGTCCCCGCTTTTGGTGCGAAGATCCAGCCGTCCCACACGAACCGGCGATTTGCTCTGTATGCCTCAAACATTTGGCGTTCCCTATTCGACTTCAATGTTTAGTCTGAGGTATCAATAAACAGGTATCCAGACTGCGCACTTGTGACCTTGCGGTCAGTGTGCGTTAGGATCCGGGCGACGTTGCCACGGATTGTTTCGTCTCGATACTGCTGAACTGCCCACGGCACGTTGCCGACTTCGTCCCAAACGTAGGTATAAGCCGCTGCCGGGGTTTCCAGTGCGGGAGCGTCAATCGCAGGAATGAGCAGACAGTTGTCTCCCCAAACATTTGCGCCGACAAACGTCTGACCCTCATTAGCCGTGTTCTTGGCTGTTTTGCCGACGATGATTTCATCGACGCCAAGTGCAGCGGCTACAAGTGCCTCCGTCATAATCCCGCTCTGGGTGTGCTTGTACTTGTCGAGAATGAGCGGGTGCTCTTTCAAGTCGTTCCAAGTTTCGATACCCATAATTGCTCGACGTGGCTCGGTGCCAGTGTTCTTACGCACCACACCTTTGGCTGTGTCGAAGTCTCCGACAGGGTCGGAGTTCGCGAAATCGCTCCACTGGCTAACGCCAGAGAGAGTGTTGTCAGTTCCGTATAAGCCAGAAACAAATAACTCAGCAGCCGTGTCGACTTCGAGTTCCATTTCCATCTGGTTTGTCAGGAAGCTAACGTCCTTCTGCGGTAGAGCCTCAGGAGACTGTGAAGCTGCGACGATCGGGTCGCCGGTTGGCTTCTCAAAACCTGTTTCATAGGTGTTGAAAGTCCCTGTGGTTGCACCGTAAGCGAGACGCAAGTATGGCGATTCTGGAGCGCGTCGTGCGCCACCGGATTCACCGAAAGTTCGGAACCAATAGTCCCGATCCCAAATGAAGTACGTGCCAGACTTCTCATCGACAGGCACGACCGGAGCCAAGAGATCCCAAATAAAATCTGGGTTCTTGTAGCCAATACTGAGGTCAGTCAGTACCGGATCTACCGGACGCATGTCGTTTTGAGTTGGTCCAGCGTATTTACGCCTAGTTACCATTCTCATTTCCTTCCGCCCGATTACTCGGTGTCGTGTGGTACTGGTGTGATGAAGTTTACGGCGATCGTGAAAATGTCGCCAGAAGCGGCGTCTCCAAGCGCACGTCCAATGATCGCACGATCGGCGGATGCAAGATCCGCTTCAAGTGCACCGGCTACGACCTTGCCGTCATCGTCGAGGGTGAGATACGCCCCCTGCGTAATAGACCCGCCAGCCTCTGCTCGGCAAATACCAAGTATGGCTACACTGGCGGGTTCGCCGTCAGCAGCGGGATCGTCCTGCAATATGCCAATTCCAGCCTGCGCAAATGCAGCGACGTTGGAGTTGGTGATCCCGGCGACGCCAAAATCTTCTGTCAGGTATACAGCCTGATATTGCAGAGCCGAGAGATCACCCGTGGCGTGTGCCCCGGGAATGGTCAGCATTTGATCCATGATTACTTGACCTCCCTAACCGAGCGCATTCGGCGCAGGCGTACCGCACTCAGAGCCTGAGACTCAGAGAATGACGGGTTCGCTGCCTTGAATTCGCTCGCTTCTTTTTCGAGATCAGACGGCTCGCTGTTCACGCCCTCGCCTTGTCCCTCGCCTTCACCAACGGCTTTGAATTGCCCTGATTCGACTGCGAATGTGGAAACCTGTTTCCAGCTAGAGAGCATGGCAGTGGCGGTTTCCTTGCCTGCCTTGCCTTCAAGATCTGCTAACTGTTCGGCTAACTCTTGGGGAGTGCCTTCCATGCCGACGAGTTTTTCAGTCTCCACACGGTATTTAGCGACTGTCGTGTCACCGGTAAGGGTTGCCACTTGAGCAATGAGTTCCTTAGTCGATTCCTTGACTGCACTAGCTACCGCCGCCTTGAAATCTGCGCCCTGCTTGAAATTCTTATCGGAGGACATGACCGTAGTCAAACGCCCGACGAGTGCCTTGGCTGCGACTGCTGGCTCAGAAGCCACGTCGTCCTCGACAATCTCGTCACCTTCTTCGGCAGCGGTTGAGGTCAACTCAATCGCCTGCTGCAACAAACCAACGACTTCGTCCAGCATTGAGGATCGCTCCTGCAATTCCCTGACTGCGTCTTTGACTGCGCCCTTGTCGGCTTCGTTCTCGAACTTCAAGCCAGCGGATTCCAATTCGGAGAATGAAATCTTGTCGCCAGAAACGAGTCCCAAGATCTTGTCGATCTTGCTCTGATCCTGCTCGGACATATTCACCTTCTTTGGTAATGCCTGACTAAAACTACGGACAACACTTGCTGTCCGTTTTTTATGAACGGCGGCGGCTGCGATTCCTGCAAGGTCTCCAACTGCCGGTCGTTCGGCTCCGAGCATGGCAAGTCCATCGAGGATCCAACGATCCTGATTATCCACCGAAAGCTCGCAACTCACATCCCTAAAATAATCCTCTTGAAACAGTTTCACCATCTCGTCAGGAACTTTTAGGTCAGCAACTAATTTATCGCCCTCTGTGTACAGGTTCACAACCTGACCGAGAGCGGCAACCCCATCAAGACCCTCACCGTTTTCGCCGTTCAGCGAAGCGGCAGGCAGTCCAAGTTCGGCTGCTACCTGCCGGTTGAACTCGTCGCTAGTATGACCTAGCTTGATAGGTACGAACTCTGGATAGCCATTCGCGAACTTGTTGACCATGTAGTCAACATCGTCGCGGGTAAACGTGTTGGTCTCCCCCCCCGAGTCGGTATGAGTACCGATCGAGAAAATTTCCAACCCCAATATGGCTTTTTTGAAATTAGACACTTAGACATTCTCTATGGATGAACATTCCATGTCAAACGATGCGCCGGTGAAAGTCGCCCCTGACGGGGTAGGGAACGCCACCGACGCACCGACATATATTTTACGTGATTCGCTGCCAATTTCCGTTCCCCTCAAGATCGGCTTCAATGTAACACCGGCAATTACCAAGGCATGACACCGCTCCCGCAGGAACTGTTGGCATCGAGTCCCACCCGTCTGCGTATTCTCTAGCCAAGCCCGGGCAACCAAAAGTCGCTCGGTGGGTATCATCTTCACAGTGATCCGCAGTCTTATCTAAAACCCAACGGGTGGCAATCGGCTTGATTCCTAGCCTGCGCCGCTCTGAGTTCTCAACCTTGCCTGCGCTTTTCTGCGTCTCAAAAATAGCGACCTGCGCACCACCCGCCTGCCGAGCCACACTGTTCCTACGACCGCTGAACAGATCTTCAAATGCGTCCTTCTTTTGCGCCCCTGATAATTTCTGAACCGCTCCTGATTCTTTCCCGAATTTTTCCTTGATGCCCGGGATAACCGACTCGTCAATATTAATCTCGGCTTCTTTCAAAAGGGTGGCGATTGTCTGCTGCACCACAGGGTCATGAGTTCGCTTACCGAGCACCGTCCCCAACCCCATCTGTGACGCCTCGCCAATACGTGCCCGGGCAAGAAGTTTCAAATCAGCAGAGAGTTGGTTGAGGCGAGTGTTCAAGGTTGCGTTGGCTTCCGTGATGCCTTTGCCCGGCAGCGACATCAGGCGGCTAGTCTCCGCCGCCCACTTGTCGTAAATGCCAACAAGTTCTTTCTGATAAGCATTTGTGAATTTTTCATAATTCCCGGGGATCCCACGCAGGTCTCCGCCTGCCGCTTGATCGTATCGCCTGACCTCGTCATAGAACTGCCCCATATCTCGTCGCAGACCGAGACCCCCGAACACGTCGTTGACGACGCTCTGCACTTCCCGTGGACCATCCCCGACGCCCTCGGGGAGTTCGGGCAACCCTGCCTCATCCCGCAGGCGTACCTCATCCTCACGGGTCGGTGTAAATATCTTCTGCGCTGCGCCCTTCGTGAACAACTCCACGATGTTGGCGACGTCCATAGCCCCCGGCTTTGTCCAAGTAATTCTTGGCAATCCTGTTGTGCCGGGGAAAGTATTGAACCGGGCGAGGTATGGAACAATCTGCTCATTTACCTGCTCGATCAACTCGTCTTGTATTGACTCGATTGCCATTGTGAAAAAGTCCTGCGACCCGACCACAAGGGCTTGCGTCCCGACGTTATCCATGCCGAGTTTCAAGAACTGTGAAAACATCCTCATAAGGATCTGCGTCTCATAGTCCTTGATAATTTCACGGACGTTCGTCGACTTCCCGCCAGAATTGTAGGCGGTGATATCCATGCCCTCTGGCACCATTACATAAAGGGCTTCATCATTCCTCAACCCCTCAGCTTGCTTTTTCAGTTCCGTCTTTTCAGTGTCGCTCAGAGAATTCTGTCCGCCGGGGAGTTTTATGATCGGCGTCCCACCGATGTCACGCTCGACGCCAATGC
Source organism: Candidatus Pacearchaeota archaeon (assembly GCA_002690445.1). The sequence continues at coordinate 7,379 of NZER01000153.1, read as the reverse complement.
CCTCGATTACCCGGAAATTCTTGATGAACTTATATGGGACATACAGCGACCTCAGAAGCCCTTTGCCCTGCGGGTTCCCCTTGCGACCTCGCCACGTTACGTGGACGCACTTGTTGAGCGGGATCGCTATTTCACGCCTTGGCGCAGATCCTCGGTACATGCCTTGAATAAAATGTGAGAACTCGTCAGGGTGTGCAGGATCTTCAGCAGCCCATCGCCTCAGAGTTTCCTGTCCTCGGGGCATGATGTTCCGTATCCACAAGCGTCCATCGGTTCGCTTTTCTAAGACAATTTCACCGAGGCTGAAACCGAACTCGATTGCCTCGATCATATCGGTGAGCCATTTACGGATGCTCTGCTTGTGCATCTGACGGAGATTGCAGTCAACAAATTCAGCGAATGCGACATCTGCAACATCGTCACTCGCAGGCTCTACGACGATCTCAGACCGGATCATCGGCATCTTGACAGCGTCGAGCAGCGTCCCGATGAGTGTCTCGTCACGGGCTTCGAGGACGTAGCGCGCTTCGTTGCTCCACGGCTTTAGGTCAACAAGATATTCTTCACCGAGATAGCCAGCCCAAATTGAAAGCCCTGCGTCTCCGAGGATCTTCGTGACCGTTCCTGCATCGGGCGGTGGCGATTCAACCGGATCCCGTGGCGGGGCTTCATGGCTTTGAACCTCTGCTGTGCGGTCTCGGTTTACCATCGTGATTCCTTCGGTGCTACTTCAAGCCGGTTGTTCCCCGAACTTTCCCTGCGTCCCAAAACTATGCCTGCCATCGTTGTCGTGTCGACCATGTCATCATGTGCCCCTGCCGGGAATTTCGCGTGTTCTTGAAGAAAGTCAGAGAGCATCTCGTGATCGTCAGGCAATATCATCCTACCTGATTCCACGAACGGCGTCACGGCGTGTGCCCTGACAACCTTGTCCCCGTCGGGCGAGTAAGGCTGAATCGGGATCCCTTTGGCTATCAGGTTTTGAATCAGCGAAATGCCAGAAGCCTTGTCCTCAATGTAGACCACGTCGGGCTTCCATTTATCATATTGCGCTTTCGCCAACCGCTCCAATGCAGGGAACTGCAACCGCTCCCTGACCCAGTCCCGGGCGTACAGGATCCCGTCCGGTGATCGTGTCCATGTAGCAACGACCGAATAGTCATTCTGCTGACCATCTTTGTACGCCGTGTCAAGTAATTGAAATGTGCGGAATCGACTGTTGAAATCAAATTCAGCCGGGCTGTAATATTGCCACGATGCGATTGGAAATATTGCGCCTTCCTCGTCAGTCGGTTCTTGCTGATATAAAGCGATCCAATCCCTTGTCCCCACGTCTCTCTTGATGCGGAGCAATTCCTCAAGAGGGTAACGTTCCTCCCATAATGCCTCGCCAACCTCGCGCCCAAGATCATCGTTCTCGGTTGCGATCGCAGGGAACTTCAAGACCGTCCATTCCTCTGAGTCAGGATCCTCGTCATCCTGCCCCTCGATCAATCGCCCTGCGAGGTCATCGTGGTGCCACCGAGTCTGACAGACGATTATCGCTCCGCCGGGGTGAACCCGAGTGCGCGCTGTCGACGTGTACCAATTCCACACGTCCTGCCTTCGTGCTGACGATTCAGCCTCTTTCCGATCCTTGACCGGGTCATCGATTATCAGCAAGTCTGCGCCATGCCCTGTGATACCGGATCCCACGCCCGCCGCAATCATCCCGCCTGCCCTGCCGCTGATGTCCCACGACGCCGCAGCTTTAGAGTCAGGAGCCAGTCGTGTGATAGGAAATAATTTGCCATAACGCTCGCCGCCAATCGTGTTTCTCACACGCCGAGAAAATGCAGCCGCCAAGCCTGATGCATAGGATGAGAGGATGATGCGCATATCAGGGTTGTGCCCAAGAGCGTATGCAGGGAGCAATTCAGAGACGTGTACAGACTTAGAATGCCGTGGCGGGATCTCCACAATCAGGCGAGTTATCTCGCCGGTCACAACCTTTTCCAGCAGCGACGCCAGCATCTTCGTGTACTTGCTTGTGATGTAACCGGGGTAAACGTGCTCACCGAATGCTGTGAGCGTCCTGCGCGCCCTGCGCCTAGCTTGGCGGGTGCTCGCTAATGGCTGCTCTCTCCGGTATGAATTCGCCACGACCATTTATATCACCTTCAACATCGGCGTCAAAGCCTTGCTCCCTCGCTGCAATCTTCGTCAGTAATTCATCGTCATCGAAATCTTCAGCGATCATTACACCGCCTTCCATCTCGCCTGTGACAATAAGTTCACGGGATGTCGTGGGACGTGCAGCCACACCGAATTCTTCACGCAGGCTTTCCGCCGTCTCATCTAACGCACGGAGAGCGATTGGCAAAAGCTTTCGGGCTTCGGTCGAATCGAGGTTGCCGAGATCAGCCTTGCTGATTATGACCATCGCAGCGTTCTGAACATTTGTGATATTCCTCACCCGTGTTCGCGCGTTTTCAATCCCCGACGCTACCAACCCCTTTTGTGATTCCCGCTCAAGATGGGCGTCCCATGCTGCGGCTCGCTGCACCCATGCCCACGACGAACTCCACACATTCCACCGCCCAGATGCACGGCTGGCACCCGGCGGACGCCCCATTGCTTCACAGTAGGCTCTGTCCAATGAGCGGTCTGGACCCAGTCTTAGGAATGTGAGGAACGCTGCCCACGGTTTTGCTCCCTCGTCGGGCATTCGTTCCCACTTCTCTGGGCGTCTGAGTTGCGTTGTCACTATACTTTCTCAGCCTCTGCTTTTATGAGTTCCAGTATCTTGGACGCTGGTTCGTCGCCCAATACTGAGGTTATCAGAGCCTTGTCAGAAAACGGAAATGAAAGCATAAGCCGATAGACCTTCAAGTCCTTGATTACCGCCTGCCGTTCTTCCTCGGTGTTGGCGGCTCTTGCGGCTACCTCAGCCCGCCGCATAGCCTCCACAGCCTCGGGTGTGCCCGAAATAGTGCGGCTGTTATTTGACTGGCTCTCATCGCCGCCTTGATCTCCATTGTCCGCAGAGATTCCAACGTCCCATGAGTCGGCGAAATCCTCGCCTGCCAGTCCTTCCGGGGCTTGAATATCCTCGATCAGTCTTTGGATCTCCACGTCGGATAATCCCAGAGCGTCTTGCGCGAAATCCAAAGCCCCTAGCTTTTCAAGGTCTCGAAGGACATTCGCTTCAAGTTCAACGTCGTGAGATCCTCTGGCGGTGTTGTGCCTGATGGTCGAGATCTTCATCTGTTCCTCGGTGAAGTTCACGTACACCACCGGGATTCGGGTCAGTCCTTCGGCTGCTGCTGCTCGCCATCGGTGCTCCCCGTCAACGATGTGACTCGGCAGGAATTGTGCATCCGAGGATTGGACAATCACGGGCTGTGTGAATCCATCGGTTTCGATGGATGATTGCAGCATTTCAAATTCGTGATCTGATTGTCGGTTCGGGTTGTACGGGTTGGGCTTTATGTCGCCCATGTCGACATAAACAACCTCTAGCGATTCAAGTTTTATGGTCTCGACTTTTGCCTGACCCTTTTGTCGTTTAGCCACGTTGAGGCTCCAATCCTGTGATTTTGTTTAGCTTGGTAAGTGCGCAGGACACGCGCCACGGAGAGAGTTCCATGCCTGCGAATACCCTGCCGAGTTCTGCGGCGGTGGCGGAGGTGAGCCCACGCCCGGTCATAAGATCGACAACTAGATCTCCGGGGGATGTGTGATCCATAATTGCTATGGCGGGAGTGTTGTTGTCATCTATTCCTGTCATGTCTGATTTGCTATCAGCGTTGAAAAGTGTCAGCGTTGCCGGGGACTTCTTGTAATAGGTGATCCCCCAAACATTCTTGAATTTCAGCCCTTCGGCTACTGCGATGTCTTGCATTTCCTGAGCCCACTTTGTGCCCTGCTCAAAGTAGGTTGGAACAGATCCGTAGTGAAGATTTATTAATTGAAATGCTACTCTAAATAAATACTGATAGGTCACGTAATCGTTAAGCCCTGCTTTCGTTCTGAATCCCGTAGCGAGAGCCTGACCCCACGGCGGGTCGGTGTAGACAAGGGCTGGTCTAAAATCAGAAAGCCAGTCGCAATCTTCTTGGTTCATTAGATCCCCGCATCGGATCTGATGTTCACCGACGTGCCAGACCTCTCCCTGCTGCACCGGGTAGTTCTCGCCACCGTCCTTCGTGTATTTCATCATTTGAGTTTCGCCACCATATTGAACCACTTGCCGATCTTGTCGGGGTCAATACATTTTACGAGGTCTGTTAGTGGGGTTGTTGGGAATAGTGGACCATTGTCGTGCCATTCAGACCACGCAGGCTCGGGTCGATCGCCGAACAGGATCGCCGCTCGCCGTGGCGTTGTCCTCGGGTGTCCAAGCAGGCTCTTAACCCCTGTATGCGTAACAAGGCTTGGAATTGGAACTATGGCGTCCCGTCCTGTACCAATCAGCCACACCCCTATCCGCCTATCCGCCGAGGTTGAAGGGGCGGACATTGTCCAATTCAATGCCCACGACCTAAACTCGTCCCATAGCTGAACGGGAGCGACTACCGCCGTCCCCCACACGCCGTTCATTCGGCACCAAGCACCGACAACCTTATGCACAAAATTGCGTGGCGTGTATGGAGCCAAGACGTCGTCAGGACGGGCTTCGATCGCACGGATCAAAGCCTCGGGTGCGCCGTCTGGAATGTAAGCGTGATCGTGCATGATCATGTGATGCGTCGCCCCGGGTGTAATTGCTCGGGACGCTTTCAAAGTCGATGGCCAGCTACCCTCTCGGTCGTAGTCGTGAACGATCGTCAATTCTGGGTACTGCCTGCGCAGGCGTTTGACAAGGTCGTCACGTTCGGAAGCTATACCGGGAGTGTGACAAACAGCAACCGATAATTTGACGCTATCCATAAGTGGGAGATCCTCCCCAAGTACCGGATCCCGCCCGGAAAAACTCAGGCTCCATGAACGGCACTAGCTTGCCGACCTTCATACTGAACGGATCCCCGGAATACATAGCGTTGGCGACTGCTCGCCATGCGCCCATCGAACCCACGCAGTTGCGACAGTTCTTGGTGTCAGGGAACGGCTCGGTTGAGTGCCGGTTGTGCATCCGGGTCAACGCTGACGCCACCTTTGCTGACCGGTCACTAATCCATGCCGGGGCTTCGTCGACACACTCACGCTGGAATGTGTCCATCCATGTCTCGCCTGTTCGACGGACAGGGCTCACAGCCCGCTTACCGAACTTCGCCGCCGTCCTGACTCCCGGTGCTCTCTGAGCCACCCTGTCGAACCACTGTGGCCATGCTTTCGCTGCGACCTGCAACAACCCAACGCCCGCTGCCGACATCGTCGGTGGTGCGATCCGTAAGGCTGACGCTCTCACACCGTTTCTGAATAATGTGTCATAGGCTGAGTTGTAATCCCAACTGAAGTCCTGCACAGCTTTCCACACGTCGCTGTCTAGCCAATCAAATACAGGTCTGGCTGCACGGGTGCCCATACGGTTGGGCTTGGTTTTCCAGCCCTTTGCCGAGAATACCGAATATCGTCTGGATGCGCTCTCCGCCGCCCTGACGCCTGTCACCTGCCACAGATCTCCATCGCAAGGGAACCGTTGTTTGGTTATCATCTCGTTGATATTTTTCTCAGGGATCTCGTATGCAAAATCAGGCGGCTTCCTGATCCAGTCGTCGGGATCTAGCAGCGGATCGAATACCCATATAAATGGATTCTCACGATTGAATACATTGAGGATTGGCTGCGACGCATAAATCCAGTGGAAGTCCACCTCGGGTCGTGCCGCCACACGCTCGGCGTATTCATACGTTCCCGGGAACATTATTTCCTCGTCACGCATAAGAACTTTGACGGGCAGGCGGTTGGCTTCGGTCGCTGCCAAGATCGCTACTTCGAGGACGACCATCGAATCCTTGCCTGCTGAAAATGAGACGACTACCTCATCCTCGGGCTTGGAATAAAGTTCAACTAGCCGGTCAAGGGCGGACGTGAAAACATCCTTCCCATTCTGCACACGTATCCCCGGCATCTACATCACCCCCGTAATGATTAGATATTGACATCGGTTGGGAAAGCGTCGGGTCAGTGGCGCCTCGGCTCTCAGCAGTCGCTTAGATCCTAACAGGTTGAAGCCACGCACCACAACATTGGTTGCGCCTTCGTACCTCAGGAACGCCTCCCAAATAGCTGCGCTGGTGTTGTACCACAGAGCCGCATGGGAATCCACTAGGTGATTACCCTTCGACGCTGTCTTGAAACGCCCTGCGGCGTAAGGCATGAGGAAGAACCTTCCGCCCGGCTTCAACATTTGCTGGACCCCACGCGAAACTTTATGTGGGTCAGTGTAACTTGGCGATCCAAACAGGCTGACAACGTTGTGGAATCTTGCGACCCCTGACTCCCAAGCGTCGCCGCAGGACGTGAGATATGACGGGTGCTTCTGTTTGTGCTTTTCAAGCATCCCTGCTGAAATATCTACGCCATGGTAACCGTCAATAAGAAGGTTGTCACTATCTTGGTGCAGGTCAAGCAGAAGTCCCGTGCCACATCCTGCGTCAAGCACCATGCCGTGGATGTACGGCTTGACCAGTCGGGAGATCTCACGTTCTTCCGCCAAGTTAAATGATGTCCCGTAGTCTGCGTCATAGCCCTCTGCCAGCCGGTTATAGGACTCGGCTACCTTATTCAATACCAAGCCGCCTCTACGTCTGCCACAGAGTGAACCACAAGGGCTACTCCGCCAGCGTCGTTGATTAGGTCGATCGTCCGCTGTTGAATCGGCGTGGCTTTTTTGCCGACCTGCTTGACCTCGAATCCAAACAGCCTACCGTCACGGCAGGCGAGGATGTCTGGGATCCCTGCCGTTTGATATGGACCACCGTGAACTTTGAAATACCACACGTCCTCGATCGAGTTCAGATATTTTTTAATCGCCCGGGTGATCGACGCCTCGGTGCTGGATCGTGCCATAAAAATGCCCCCATCGGAATGCACTGAACGATGGGGGCGTGTCATCGAGGTAACAACGACAGCCCGCATCATATCATAAAATCCCCGGGGATCTCCCGGGGATCTCTGTTGACAAACAGTTTATATGATGTTGTTTATTCTTGGTGCATTGATGTTACCTCACTTAGATTGCTTTTAGATTTCCGGTGGTTCCGTTGGCGTACTCATCGAGCATGTATTCTTTACGACCGTTGGGGCGGCGGACGCCGTAAGTAGCGATGACGCCGTTATTGCGCATGAGGTCTGCGACATTTTCCGCCCAGCCTTCGAGGTCTTTCAGTGTGAATGTTTGGAATACTTCGTAGATGATTCCGTTGTGAGCGATATTAGTTCGTTGGTTAGTCATT
>NZER01000152.1 GCA_002690445.1 Candidatus Pacearchaeota archaeon | reverse complement strand
AGTAAAGGGGCCTAAAAAGAAGACCCCATTTATTAAAATATATAATTATATGCAATTATTAAAAGAATAACTACTAGAGCACCTAAGAACATTTTGCCCCTTTTACTCATATCCTTCCACATATTTTTTAATTTCTCCATTGTTTCCTCCTTAATTAAGCAGTCCAGTATATATGGCTTTCAGAATTAACCCTAAAACCATGAATGATACTGTCCATACAATTTTAAAAATCGTATCAATCTTTTGACTTATATGTGACATATGATTGTCAAGCTTTTGATTGATAAGCTTTAACTCTCCTGTAACCCGTATGATATCTTCACGGTTCTCCTGCATTTTTTCTTCAGCCATTACGCCTCCATAACTCCTGACATTTTTCTAACTAATCGTTTTGTTTCACTTGGTAACTTATCAAAATTAGCTCCACCTTCTATCCATTTATCTGCATTACTAGGCCCCCAGTTCCAAGCAACTAAGGCATATAGTTTATTTCCATTGTATTTTCTCATAAAAACATTCATATATTCTTTTGCAAATCGTGCGTTTTCTGCCGGGTCAAAAGGATTAGATAATGGTTTAACATTAAAACCCGGTTTTCTTGCCGTTGCAGGCATAACTTGAAACAGTCCCTGTGCTCCTCTCCATGAAACAGCAGTAGGATTGCCCCCACTTTCTGCCATTGCCAAGGCATTCATAAAACTATTATCTGTCCAGTTAGCACTTATTTGAAATCTATCAGGAAGTTCTAATGCACTTTCTATTGTTTTTTCAAATCTATCTGGTAATTGCAATGAATCAGGTTTTGTTTTTTGTGCTGACTCTGCATTTATTAACGGCATGATTAAATCAAAAGTTTCTGATTTTCTTGCCAAGTTTTTCTTTTTTAATTCTCTATCTAATAGAGAAGTGTTCATTAATTTAATTCTATTTTTTATTTGTGTTCGAAGTGTTTTTGGAGAAACATTATGTGCAAGGGATAATTCAAATAAAAAATTAGGAATTTCTTCCCCATCAAGTACAAGTTCTGCCGCCATTGCAACAACTGATTCTTGGTTTAATGATGCGTTTCTATCCATTGTTGTTAATGCATAGATGGTCTTTAATGCTGTTGCTTCTTTTAAAGAGTAAGATGCAAATATTCGTTTACGCCAATCTTTTACATCTCGTCTGACTTCACCTCTTGATTTTTTCCACGGGTCTTTTACAAGAGTAGTATCACCATATATACTTTTATCAATATCAAAAAAAACTCCTACTCCTCCACCATAGGCTGCTTCTACGTAACCTTTCATGGATGTCGGTGCTATGGATTCATAGAACATTTGAGCATCAGCTTCTGTTGCCATGCCCATTGATGATTTAAAGGCCCAATTTGTTGATGTTTGTAAAATACCACCTTTTCTTCTTTTAAATAAAGGTACAGCCAATTGACCCGGATGCAATCCTATCATTTCCAATGAAGGAATGCTTACTAAATCCTGTAATCCTAAACCGGGTGCTGCTAAAGTTGTAGTTAAATCAGCGTCTAATCCGGCAGAAGGTGCTCCCCATTTAACCCAATCAGGTAAGTCACTTCGAAGAAGCATCTCTGTTACATTTTGTGGTCGTTCTCCAAATAGTCTTTCCCATACAGGTGCTATTTTATTAATTAATCTATCAGCAATTTCTATGCCAATAATATTTAATGCACCGGCTGTTGCAATCATTGTTGTTGTAAAGGCAACAAATCCTTTTGACGATTCAAATTCACCTTTCTTTAATTCCCCCCATTTAATAGTTTGAATATGCTCTGTTAGCTGGGCAAAATAGTTATGTTGAAATGTCTTAAATAATCCAAATGGCTTTCCTGCTGCACCTAACCCTGCATCACTGTAAATTAATGGTCGTTCAAAACTATTGTATTCAACCATGTACTTATCTGCGTTATAAGATGCAATATCCATCGCCTCTTTTTGCGATTTACCGCTTCGCTTTGCGAAATGATAAAACATTAACCCTGCATTCATACGGCTGTAGGATTCAACTTTTCCTGCAATATTTTTCATGCTTATAGTTTCAATGTATCTAGGTATATCCACTACAAAATTTTTTCCAACAGAAAATTTTCCAAGTGCAGTAAATTCAGCCTCTCTTGCAAATTCCTGTAAAAATTTAGGTTCAACAACACGTTCATTAATCATATGTTCAATGAATTGCCGTGTTGCCTTATCGGGCATAATTAAAGAACGTTGTGCTTCTATCACAGAACGCCACATGTCACCACGCATTCCCTGTGATTGCAAGTTCATTAATTTAGCAGGAATCATTTGAAATGGCTGAATATATTGAGCTGCCATGAATCTAAGGTTACCAAATAGTAATTTCCATGTCAGTGTAAATTTATTAAGATTACCAAGAGCATTAATTGCACCCGATTCTCCCAACCATTTTCGAGTTGCGTTTTGCAAGGCTTGGGTTATTTTATTACCTTCACCTCCTAATGCGTTTTCTCTATATTTCATTGCTAAATTACGAGCATTAGCATAATCTTTCATGACTTTTCGATTTTCAAGTACATGATTTGTTTCTTTTCGTGCCTTAAAAGAATAGGATTTTTGTACAGCACCTCGTACATAAACCTCATAACCGTTAAGAAAGTTTAACACACCTTCCAAACCTTCTTTTGTTCCTGCTTGACCGGGAATATTTTTTCTTTTAATACTATGTTTTCTAAATCCACGAGTAGCTATTGATTTACTATAAATTTCGTGCATCTCTTTTGCAACATCTGATTTTCCCATTCTCTCAGCATATTGCACTGCCTCTTCAAAAGCCGTTATTCCTTTATTGCTTATATTTTTACTTTCTACTGCTTTAATCGTAATATTATATTTACTAGGACTAAACTTTTTTGCTAAATCCTTAGCGGTAGAATTAGCTGACCATCTACTATTAACTGGTGCAACATACACAGGATTTTTAAAAGACGTATCTGATTTTTTATTAACCCATACCCTAAAATCTCCTAAAAACATATGCGGCATATAGTTTGGCATGTAAGGTAATTGGGCAGCAATTTTTCTTGCCTTTGCACCGGGAATTGTTTTTACATATTTATTTACATATTCGTTATAAAATTCATGAGCCTTATCCAATCCATTTCGCAAATCCTTGTAAACTTCTATCTGTTCTTTATCTAATTTATATTTTGTTTTTAATTCAACGTCCTCAACTTCTTTTATTTTTGTTTTTGCTTTCTTTGCTTGAGCCTTTTTATCAATTTCAATTTTAAATGCTTTATGAATAACATCTTCTAATTTTGTCCAGTCTTTTCTATATAATTCTTTTGCACGAGTTAATGCCGCACCATCTGAGGATTTACGATGAATATATCGTAAAGCACTAAATCCACCAAATTTTATTGAATCTGTAATTCGTCCTTGTTTTAATAACTCTTTATCAAGAGTAAATTTTCCTAGTTTTTGTGGAGTTAATCGTGGGTCATACAATATTGTTTCAACTTTATTTTCAATACCAACACGAATGTCACTCATAAAATCGGCTGTCCATTTTGTGATAGGATTTTTTGTTATAAATTTCATTGGAAGAACCATTCCAGAAAATTTATGTGTTATCTTTTCCAAATCTATATATTTTTTAGCTCCTGTTCTATCAAATAAATCAGCAACAACTTGCATGGCAGGTCTGTTATCTTTTCCTTTTATACCTTTAGCTAATTTATCATTTGTATGTAAAACACGTTCAATAGCGTGCATTGCATCGGTATATTTTTTCTCACGATTTAAATGTTTACTAAGTTCTTTTTTATAGGATTCCAGTACTTTCTTTTTAGGATTTTTTGTCTTTTGATATTTTTCAATTTTAGCTTCTTGGATATTAGTGAGCTTAATAGCTTCACCTAATTTTTCGTTAAATATACCCCATTCTTTTACTTTTGATTCAGAAGCCTTTCTAATTAAAGTATTTTCTCCAGTAACATCTCGTTTAACTTCTGTTAATGTTTTTCCTTTTCCAGAACCAATGACACCAAGTGAGCCAAAAACAACACCACCTGCTATCCTGTCTTCCAGATTTCCACCTGCTGTTGTAAATCCTAGTACACCTAATGCACCCATTCTCTCTGGTAATCGAAGAACGTTTGATGCTTCAATAAGTTTACCCATTACAGCACCTTTACCTGCGGCAATTCCTGCCTTTAGTAATCCTTCATCTGCTTCTCTAATACCATCAACTAAAGCCATGCCCATTGGCACGGATTTTAATATACGTATCGGTGCCACGTATGTAGCGATAGTAATAGGTGTCATGGCAAAACCTGCTAAAATTTTACCTGCCAATGTATCGGGAGCATCAAGTCCTAAATTCTCTGGTGTAGTTGCCTCAGCTTTTTCCCGTAGCCAAGATTCCATACCGGCAAGAACTCCATCGCCATTTAAAAATCCTAATCCGGGAGCCTTACCTACAAAATCTTTTATTGCATCCAGTCCACCCGGAACATTTTCTAGTAAATGATAAAATCCTGCCTGTGATTGATTCCAACCATATTGAACATCATTTAAAAAATCTGTTTGTTCTTTACCATATAGTCGTGAGGAATTATCCTCAAAATCTATATTGAGGTCATTTTTTTCAAATCTATTGGGAAGTTCTAAAACGGATTCATCTTTAGCAGAATAAACTTTGAAAAGACTTATATCTTTTTTCTTATCAAGGTCAATTCCTGCAAGATTTAATTCAGGTTTTGTTTTTTCTAAAAACCTATCAGGAAGTTCTAATACAGCCATTAGTTATCCTATGTTGTTTGTACTATTTGTGTGTTTTTACTTTCTAATGATTTAATTACAGCTTCCCGTGTTGCTTTTTTACCATGTTTTTCTTGCATTTCTTTTAAAATTTGACCAAAGGTAATATTATTTCCACCAATATTAAGCATTGTATCATCTGTTATTCCTGCTAAACTTACTGTTTTTAATTCACCGCCACTTGTAAGTGATTCGTTAATTAAGCGAAGTTGATTTGCAGTTGTACTAATTTCATTATAAAAATCTGCCATGATAATTTGTCTTGCATCTGGAGTTGTTGCATAATCAAGTTTTAATTTATAGTTGGCTATATCAACAGTTTGCAAAGCTGCACTCATGAACGGGTCAACTTCTGTTAAAGCTGCTTTAGATGCCTGTAAATCAGATACAGAAACATTATACATTTCACTTGCCGTTTCTAAATTTCCTCCTGACCTATCAATCATAGCTGCGTGCATCATATGTTGTGTATTTTTTGGCAATAATTGTTCAGGAAAAATAACTTGTTCTGACATAGCCGCACGTTCGGCATCTGACATTGCCACTTGACCTGATACATCAGGCTGTAAAGCTTCATCCATAGTATATGCTTCTGGTAATTGTCCCATAAAATAAGGCACCATTTTATTCATGCCTTTTAGGGAACTTGCATTTACTAATTGATTTTGTACATTCGTGCGTTCCTTGTTAATATTTTTAGTCATTACGTCAAGTGGTTCAGTTTTAGCTGTCCATTTAAAATCTTTTCCAAATGGGATTCGTTTAGCCAATGACATAAAATCAACTGACTCTATAATATCTGGCCTTTGCACAAAAATAAAGTCAGCTTTATCCTTGCCTAATACATCAACAATGGCTAGATAATTATCAATTTTCTTTTGTCCAGTTTCTACATTCTCATCCCAGTTATTACTTAATGTTTGTGTTGCATTGCTTAAATTTAATGAGGCACTTTTTGCTATGTCATTATAGAATGCATTTGTTTCATTAATATCGGATAGGCCCTGTTCGGCTGCTCCTGTAAGTACTGCTCCCCAATTAATAGCCATTTACGCCTCCTGTAGTGGATTAGACATTAGCCCACCTGCTTCTGCTTCTGGTAATGCTTGCATTTTTGGTTCCGTAATTTTCTTAGCTGTCTTTTCTATTTTTATTTTCATATCTGCAATATTTTGCCTGAATTTTGAATTGGTTTTATCTTCCAAACTTAATTTAAAAGATTTTAATCCGGCCTTCATTCCAACGGCAACAATTATTTCCAAAACTGTTTTCGCCACTAGCAAAGCAGAATCAACATTCCATTTACCATCTGTAAATCCACCGAATAAAATAACCCGAGCCAGTGCTTCAGCCGGTACGCCCTCTTGCAATAATAGAACAATTTGCTCTGCTGCTTTTGGGCTTGTTAATCTTTTAAATAAAAATAAAGATATCGAATGAATATTTGTCATCTGAGGCGGATGTTCCCAAGGAGCATTCCCCGGTGTATCCGTTAAAGACTGCCCCGGTATCGGAGCATCAAATTCATTCTGTTTTGCTTCTCTAAATGGTTCCATATTATATTCTTTCGCTATATGTAGCTTCTGTTAAAAATCTTGTTACAAGAGCTGTCATTATTTTACGATTTGTTTCTGGGTCTACAGTGGCTAATTTAATAACATCTCCTGCTTTGCTTGGCTTACTTGTCTCTCCTGCCAAACTACTATAATCAGGGTCATAGTCATAGGATTTTGAAGTAGCCCTTGTTTTCATTTTTCCTGATAAAAGACCACTTATAAAATCTAATCCTCCCAGTAATCCCCCTTTATCTGACATTAATCCTTCTTCTGTTGCTGCTGCTTCATGCTTACCACCCGGCAACATGCCTCCAATAGGAAGAATTGATGCTACCATTAAAGCTTCTGTTAATCCCATAAGTATCTCCTTTTATATATTTTGTTTAATAATTTCAAATCCAAATGCACCAAGCATCTCATACATTGATTGCTTGGATTCAGCATCCATCATTTCAAATGCAACACTTCTTTCCAGTGCCCCAAGTGCCATATTAAAATTTCTAGTTAATGTATTCTCGGATGCTTGATTTGTCCATGTTGCCTCATCCCTCCATTGTTGCCATAGGGATGATAGTGCATAGTTAGATAAATTTAATGAATTTTGTGCATTGGTTTGATTGGCTGCATTCTCTAGTGCCGTATTGGCCGTATTAACATTTCGTCTCCATGTCACATTGGACTGGTCTATTACCCGTTGATTTTCAACGTTAAATCTTTCTCGTGCATCCTTTAATGATGCGTTAAACTGTTCTATTGCATTTAATCTATTGGAATTTGCTTCATCTACTGCCAAGTCATTCCCTACATTTAATGCATTAATTTTATCTACTTCAGCAACATTAAATTGATTCATAGCATCACTTCGTTGTGCATTTTGTACATCAATTTGTGATGACAACCCGGCAAAAAACTGGTCACTTTGCTGTGTACTTTGTGCATTAAATTGTAATGCTGCATTTGATGCTGCGTTATCCGATAGCATGGTTTGTTGTCGCAGTTGAACATTAGCCATATTTGATTGTTGGCTATTGGACAGATTAGCCATGTCCATTTGCATGTAATTTTGGGCATTAAGTAAAGTAGATTGTTGCCTGTTGCTAAGATTTTGAAAAATCATTTCCTTATAAGCTTGAGCATCTGCTGCCGCTATTGGTGTAGCTGATGCCATAATGCCCTGAGCCAGTGCTTCAGCCATCATACTGCTTTGACCCATGCCTCTTTCAGCCATTGCCGCTTCCGTTAATCTAGCCGCACCTCTTGCCCATGTGGGCATTTGAGTTGCACCACCTGCTATTCCTGCTTCAACATCAGCCGTCATCTGGGCTAACTGTCCTTGAACAGTGGCATCCGTTGTAATTGCCCCTGTTTGTGCCGCCATAGGTTGTGTGACTGTACCTTGAGCTGCAGTTACCTGTGGAACAAGTGTTTGTCCTACAAGAGCTGCCGAATAAGTATCTGCTGTTTGTTGATAGGGAGTTGTTGCAACTTGTGTTGCGGTAGGAGTAGTTGGTGCTGTAATTGCTGTTGGAGCCGCTGCAGTTTGGCCAGTTGCCGTTGGAGCAGTTGTTCCCACTCCCGGAGTTGCCATTGCCGTACCAGTACCTAGTTGTTGAGGTATTGATACAATAGGTGCTCCTGCAGGTAAAGTTGGCTGAGATATCAGACTCTGCATCAAATTTATATTTTGCAATGCAGGATTACTTTGAATAGGAGTTGTAGCTCCTACAGTTAATTTTTGTCCCTGTACCTGTTGAGGTTGTATTACAGGTGCTAAATGTGTATCTGTATGTGGCATTTAATTTTTTTCCTATTTATTTATGTCTTGCGTCCTGAAAGGCCTGTTCGGCGAATGTTGTGTGTCCTAGTAGCATTTATTCTCCTATGGTTTCGAATACTTCGCTTTCACTTCTGCTCGTTTAGCATCAATGGCAGCCTTGTCATCCTCATCATAGAGAGCCACGACCAACTCCTGTATTGTAGGGTATTCAGCTTTTCTTTTTCTTGCGTAATCTTGTGTGTCGTATTCAGCTTGTAGTCTGTCATATTCTGTATTTATCTGTGCCGTTTCTTCTTCCGTAGTCGTGTGTCCGTCTTTCCATTCAACTTCTCCAGTACCCCAACATTTATTATAACTGTCACGACCAAATAAAGACCTTACAGCGTCT
>NZER01000151.1 GCA_002690445.1 Candidatus Pacearchaeota archaeon | reverse complement strand
GAATGCTCCTGATCCTGTAGAGTCAGAGATAATATTTATTTCAACTCCAAGTGTGACTGCTGGTGCTTCTACACTTATGGAAGCACATACGATAACCTATGATCATAACGGCGTAGAAGTTAATCGAGGATTATCTTCTTTTCTTAATTGGACTTCTTCAGATGCTACTGTGGCTGGCGTAGCTGTAAATGGGGATAGGCTTGGTGTCGTTACCGGGGTAGCGGAAGGAAATATTACACTTACAGTAACGCATAGAAACTCTGGAGCATTGGCTAGCCTTCCCGTTGTTGTTGGTCCTGCTCCTTAGTATAATAAGAAAAGTTAGAAATTAATCAAAGGTAAGGCGAGGTGCTCGATATGGTAAGTAACGGTGAGTTGAATCTTATTTCAGATCCAGAAGAGTCAGATGCAGATAGGGGTCCGTTGGTGGAAGATAACGAGTTAGACGATGCAAGATCTAAGGTAATAGAAGGTACTGCGACTACCTCTCCTTCTACGGCTGACGCTGTTCTAGCTTTTTTAGAGGGCGAGGACGAAGAAGAATCTGTTTCTGTTGAAGAAACTTATGTAGATAATAGAGTAGTAATAGCTCGTGAAGTTCGACCTATGATTGCAGCATGGCATGAGTATAAGAATGGAATGGCGCAGGTTCGTACTAACTATAAGCTTTGGAAGCTTGAAGCTGAAGAACTTGCTGGAGGCGATGGAGAAGACCAGAGAAAAGAAGCCTTAATACAGAATGCTTCGCGTCTTAAGAAATCTCTTGATTTCATTGAAGGTGAGGTGCGAGACGCATTTCCTAAGTTACAAGGGGTAGCATTTTTGACACGATCTGAGATTATTCTTCTTCCTACATGGATGCATGAACTTCTTGGAGTATCGATAGAGGTATCAGCAGAAGAACGTTCTGCTGCTGAGAAGGTCCTACAGGAGCAACTAGATTCAACAAATTCTCAAGGATAGATTATGAGATCTTGGGACTCGATCTATCTCTGGGACAACAGTGCAAGTGCATATGTTGACCTAGAGTTTGCAGCGGCTGACCTAGCAGGGGCAGCTACGAGTCTTATTGGACAAACTACTGATAAGATCTACATGGGTCTGGATCAGAAGTTTGATTCTGTATTTTTTGAACTTGATACTAAAGGTTCGTACGTCGCTACTCCTGATTATGAGTATTACAACGGCACGGCTTGGAAGAATCTTCCTCTTATAAAGACCTATGCCTTTGATGCCGACGGTGTGGCGCAGTGGAGAATGCCTAATGATTGGGCTACAGTACTGCTAACAGGTGTAGAAGCGTCTAATACCAACCTTAAAACTGGTGCGGCAGGCGATCATACTAGCGGAACTGCTCGATATTGGATTCGTGTAAGTTGTTCTACTGTTTCAACGGCAGCGACGATGAAGCGATCTTTCCCATTTCCTTCTTATAACTACACAACGCCTACGAAAATAGCTGCATTTCTTCAGTTACGACAAAACTTTTCAACTACAACATCTCCTTCTATTGCAGAGGTGGAAGATATTATTCGTAGAATAGAAAGTCGTATAGAAAGATATACCACCAACTCATGGCGACCTAATTATCGCCATGAAGAGCTTTATGAGTTCAGTAGATACGGACTTGTTCTTAAAAGACATCCTGTTATAAAACTTTTAGAGCTAGCTGTCTATGATGGATCGAGTTTTAATGTTCTTACAGAGGGCAGAACCAGCGATTTTTATATTGATAATGCTACTGGTGTGGTTCCTCTTACTAGATTAATGAGTATTCCTTTCACTTATACACGTTCTGCTATATATACATGGGGATTTGGAGAGTTTAAACGAGCAGTTCGTGTTAGTTATGTGTGGGGAAGGGATGAAGACAGTGATGTAGCAACAGGACTAGTTGAAGATATCACCACAAAATTAGTTTCATCTGACATAATTTCCAACTATGACTACACAACTATGGTTCCACAAGGTACAGATCGCTTTTCACTAGATCAGAAAGTTCAGCAGTGGCGTGAAAGTTCTGAAGAACGAATAGAAGAGTTGCGCACCACAAGGCTGTGGGTTCCATAATGACTTCTCTTGCTTATACTCCCGCTGCTCTTCCGTCGCAGGTATTTGCCAATATAGTGGAATCTTATTGGGATACGCGGGGCGGTAGTCTTCCAAAGCCTATGATTGTAGAAAAACCATTACCCCAGTACCAAAGAATTGATTCTAGAAATATGGGCGATAGTATTGTGTTCTCTATGGAAGGACATAGAGAAGAATATATAACTATTGCTTTCCAGCATCGTGCTATCTACGCTGACGTACTAGCAGAGATTCATGTATTTACATCGCGCCAACGTTTTTATGACTATCAGGAAGAATTGCGACGTATTATTTTTTCTAAACAGTTTCGGCCTACAGATTATCTTTTAGATGGTTTTGAGGGTTATGCTGATAGCACGGCTGTTAATGTAGTCTGGTCCTCTGCTGCTAATGCTACTTTGACGCTTCGAACAGATACTAGAAAGTATGGAACTAACTCGATGCGTGCTGTTATAAGTGGTGGGGCGGGAGATATTTATCGAGGATTTCCGACATATATGCACGGAACATCTGATTGGACATTACGTCCTTATCCGGAACGCCTTCAAAAAATATCATTTTTTGCTAAAATAGATTCAAGCACGGATACATTTGGTGTAACGATGCGTGATGCTAGTAATCGTTCTGGCCTATATAGAACATGGAATGTGACAGGTATCGATACTAACTGGAAAGAATACACTGTAGATCTTACTAGTACTGCGAGCGCCTCAGCAGGAACATGGAATGCAAGTCTTATCGATGAGATTGCGTTTACTGATCTAGCATCGGGGCGTACTTTTGATTTTGATCACATTGATCTTGCTACTACGGAATTTCAGTTTTTTCAATATTCGGGCTTTAAAGAGAAAACTGATAACTTTCAGTACTTTCAAGGAGACGTGAGGGCGGTTCTTAGAAGTCATGGAGAAGCTGTACAGCAATTATCATGAAGGACTTGCTTGACGAACAAAAGATTCTATCAGCAATAATATCTCCTTTAAAGGATCAAATGGTTGAATATTTACAGGATAAATTAGATAATATCGACTTAGAGACACAGTCTGCTTCTCAATCTGTTGTTGAAGCAATGTATGTGACAAGAGGATTGGAGGCAGAAATAACGTTTTCTGTTAAAGAACCGGGTAGAATATCAGGTACTCAGATAGTAGATGTTCAGTCTCACAATCGAGAAGGAAATAGGGTACAATCGCACCAACGAGAATATGTAGATCAACGTGTTTTTAAACTTCCTGATGGAGAATACATCACAAGTGAAACAATACCTGATGCAATTATCGAAGATACTATAAAAAAAGCACTGGACGAAGGTATTCCGGACCTAATATAAACGAGGTAACGCATGGTTACGAGAACTTCAAGATTTCGCACAGAACTGACAGATGTAGCTTGGGCGATAGAGGATGCATACGGTGTTATGCCTCCCAAACATGCTATGGGAACCACGACTCTACGTACGATGGGTACGTATACTCGCCAGTGGGGTCTTGTTACAGGTGGAATAACTCTTCCAAATCCCAGATACGAATGGCAACAGTTCATGGGCATTGGCGTGGACAGTCGGAACATGTTGTTCCCGATCCAAGGTCGCCAGTCTATGGAAGGCTCCGTTCCGAATGTTCTGCTTTGTCATGATTCCAGTAGATTTGCTCTAGAGATGGGCATGGGTCTCATGGCTAATAGATATAACCGAGCAGCAGGACATGCTACTAACGCGGTTACTGGTACTATAAACATCGCGCATAACAATACAGGTGGCGGTGCTTTAGATGGGGGCAGCTCTGCAGGATACGGTGTGACTATATCTAACGGCATCACTGATCCCGGTGCTACTCTTCTCTCCGGTTATAAAGTTACTGCTGCTCCTGCAAGTAGCATAATAATCGTTGCTCCTTACCCCGGTGCTACTTTAAATGTCTTTAAGGATTCATGGGCATATATAGGCGGGCAAGAGGCATCCACCAATAGATGGAAGGTTTTTAGAGATCGCGCTTTAACTGAACCCGGATTTAATGGCAAGATACCTTTGGGAGGGGGCAGTACTCAATATAGTATAAACAGTGTTGAGAAGACTGCTATAACTACCACAGGAAGTTCTCCTACAGCAGCTACTTTAGGACGATATGTAGATAACAGTAGTGTAGCGCTCAATCGGGTTATCGTACGAGAAAATAACACACAGCCTTCATTTACCGTATCTGCTCGATTCCGTGCTGACGACGGCAGTAACTTTGCTGCTTCTTATATCGGTAATAAGGTTTCTAGGCTTACCTTTAACTTTGCAGAAGGCGAGCCTGTTACGTATTCGATGGATTTCATCGGAAAGGATATGCGCCATAACATTGGGGAAGATGATGGTAGCGGATCAGCGACGATGATAAAGAAGTTTCAAGCTTCGTATACAGAATCGGATTATGGAAGTAGTACTGCTGTAGCAGATATGGTCGTTATGCCTGCTCCAATGGTAGAGACGCGAGTTACTGAGCAACCGTACTTCTTCTCAAATGCTAGGCTTAAATTGAAGGGAACAGAGTTCGCTCGATTTAGAAACTTCACTATTGCTATCGATAACGGACTTGACCCCAGATATTATGTCGGTCAGAGCACAGAGGGTAGTCCAGACGATAATAGGCAAATTCTTTCGGAAATTCTCGAAGGTCGGCGTAATATTACCTTCAGCGGAAGCTTAGATGTAGATAATGCGGGCGCTAATGTAGAAGGTGCTAACCCTGTAGATGCTCAACTCTTGCAGTATACGTTGAACCAAGGACAGGATTATCTTTCTGGGACTAACGATGTTCGACAAACAGGCAATGCTTTACAAGGTATTTCTATAGAAATCTCGTTAGAGAGGCTTATAGACGGTGGGGGTGGAGGCAATGCTTGGGATAGGATGGTCATTCAGCTACCTAATGATGGTACTTCAAGTGCGACCACTCCCGGTTTGGTGATGCGTTCGGCTTCTATGAACATTGCAGGACCGCCACAGATTCATCAAGCTATGGATATTGACGGGTTTGCGTCATCCATTGGTATTGAGCTATTTGATAATACTGCTGAAGCCTAGTAGAGGTATTTTATGGTAAATGCGAATAATGAGCCTACTGAGCCAGTAGCAGAGGAAGAAGATACAGAAACTACTGAGACAGTAGCAGAAGAAGAAGCTCCAAAGACTACTTCACGTAAGTCACGAAAAAAGCCAAAATTTGATGCCGTACAGGAACTTGATGAGGCTTTAAGTGATACAAGGCAGTATGTTTTTGAAATGAGTGTTCCTGATGCGGATGCACGTAAAGATGTAAAGGTAGTAGCTAGCAGTGCAAATGTGGCTGCTGGCTTAATAGGCGCAAAGGTAACTGAGGTAACGGTAAGGTCACAGACGGAGTATGTTAACGAAGGATAGGTAAGGTAAGGAGGGTAAGGCATGACTCAGAAGAGTACAGGTAGGAAAAGGGGAAGGCCAAGGAAGACGGACGCACAAAGGCAGGCACAGGTACAAGGTGAGGTAGAGGCAGTACCGGAGGAAGTTCCACAGATACAAGAAGTACCTGATGGACTTGATCCCGGAGAACTTTATGCTTCGGAGGAAACTAAGACTCTTGAAATTATATTTAAAGGTCAGAAATGGGTTTTTAAATACAAGGATCTTAACTGGGGCGATAAAAACTACTGTATAGATCAAGCACAAATGTGGGAAGGTCAGTCTTTTAAGTTCAGCGTACAGAAATATTATGCTATTGCGCTGACAAGGATGTTAGTGGAATCACCAATACGTCCAATCACTGAGACCACCCTGCAGAAGTTAGATCGAAACGTAGGCGAACGACTTATCGCTATTGTTCCAAATCCGATTGAAGCTCCAGCAGAATTGGAAGCAGTAAAAAAAGTATAGATGATGGAGACGACTTTCTAAGTCTTCGATTTAAAATCGAGGTTGTCCTTCGGTATATGCGTTATACCAAGGAAGAAATCGATGAGATGGACGATTTTAGCGCTTTGCGTAGATATTACGTCGCTGTGGAATTACTACAGTCGATGGCGGGTGGTGGTGCAGACGGACAAGGACGTCCTCTAGGCGGTGGCCCGGCTGGAGGGATACGTGACACCAGTGCTGCAGCGCAGCGTAGATCTTCGTCTCCGGCTCCATCACGTACGCGTCGTGGCGATACTTACTCTTTCCCTTCTGGCAACGTTTAGGAAGTATTTTCTATGGCAGATGCGACAATGCAATTACAGCTAACAGGCGGCGCTTCTTTCGGCGCAGAAGTAGCAAAGCAGTTGAACACCCTAGCGCAACGTGCGGGGGGTGGTTTCATGAACGTCACACAGGGCGGCTTTGGCCCTAAAAATGACGAGAAGCAGATGAGCCGAACTATGGGCGCTCTTGGCAGTATCGTAAATCAGATTCCCGGTGGCGGGTTTTTTACTGATATTGGCAAAGCCTTTAAGAGTGGCGGTCTGTTTGTTGGTGTTCTTGCAGGTATTGGTTCCTTAGTAAGTATTGTTAAGAGCGGTTTTGGAGCGAGTCAGATATGGGGAACCATGTCTCAGACCTTTTTCAAGACTATGGGCATGCTTGTAGACATGATGTTGATGCCTATGATGCCTTATATGATGAAGGGTCTCCAATGGTTACTATCAGAAGGTCCTGCTATTGCGAAACAATTGAGCAGTGTTCTTGTCTTTTTTGCAAAAATAATAGAAGGCATAAATAAATTCATCCCTTTTGCCACACAAATTCAATACATTCTTGGAGCATGGTTTGCTGCATGGACCTTTGGCAAGATTAATCAACTTACTAGAGGAGGATTGGGCCGCACGACT
>NZER01000150.1 GCA_002690445.1 Candidatus Pacearchaeota archaeon | reverse complement strand
TTGCTCTCGGAATTTTTGGTTAGATAGTCAAGAGCAAAACTTTTTCCCAAAAACACCTTCGGCGTTTTTGAAATTAATCTGAATTAAAAATGCAAATAAATTTCTATGCGGAGATACTGAATATAACGTTAAGTTTAAATACTTTAAAAAGTACTTTTTGAGGGTGTAAGAGGGGTATAAAAAGTACTTATAACGTGATTTCATATTCCACCCCTCCGCCCCGCAATTTGCTCTTGTAAAGAATATAGCCCACCCTCCCACCCGAAGATAGTCAGGAGCAAATTACTCGCCCCCCCGGTGAAGTATGAAATGAAATCACGTTTATGGTGCGATAGATGACTGAAATGGCTGAAATATTATTTAAAGACAACAAGATTCAGACAGGGTATCGGGTAAAGATTCCAAAGGCAGTGGTGGATACTCTTGAATTGAAAGAGGGGCAGGGAATAGAAATTCGGTTTAATATTGATAAAAGACTTTTGATTATAGAGGAAGATAAAGTTGAAAAAGTTAATATTGGGAAAAGTAAAACTGGAAATAAAGGTGGAAAGGGGGGGAAGAAAAAATGAGGGGGCAGATGAATAGGAAGGGAGATCTTTTGTTGAGGTGGGTGTGGGTATTTTTTGGGTTGGTGGTTTTAGGGGCGGTGGTGGTGGGGGCGGTGGGGGAGCCTTCTTTTAAAGCAGATACTTATGACAGGACATATTATTTTTTAGAAGATACTTCTTATCTTTTTAATTTTAGTGAGAATGTGACTGGTCCGGAAGATATGGCTTTTTATAGTGTTTTGAATATTACTTCGACAAATCATAGTTATGTGGGGCATAGCAATTATATATGGTTTGTGTGGGATGATACTGGATTTGATGATTCTGGGGATGGGGTGATGGTGATAAATGCAACATATGATAATCAGACAGGGAATTTTACAAAGATAGATATTTATGTTCAGAATGCTACTTCGGAGGCAGGGACTAGTGCGCCGTATAATTTTATGGTGAATGCAACTAATGACAGGCCGACTTTTGTTTCACTTGATTTGGAATATAATATGACTCAGGACCAGGAGTTTTATGAGTATATTAATGCGAGCGATGAAGAGGATCAGTATCCGTTGTGGTTTAATATTACTTGGTTTACAAATTGCACTCATGCTGCGTGGAGTGACCGAGATAATTGCTCGCTTTTTCAGCCGACTAATGTTTCTGATATAGCAGCAGAAATGAATTTTACTCCGGTTAATAATGATGTAGGAAGTTATTGGGCAAATGTGACAATTATGGATTATGGGGAAGGGAGTTCGTGTCCTAATGATTGGTGTTATAATGATACCTATGCTGTGAATATGACTTGGTATCGGGTTGTTGAGTTTAATCTTCAGTCTTCGTTGAGTATTAATGTAACTAATTGTACTGGGCTTACTGCTAATGAAAGTGCTGCTTTTACCTGTACGATTAATATTTCTACTCAGGGGGCAATAGATTCGATTAATGTTTCTACTGTTGCGAGTTTAAGGAATTATGATGATAGCGGGATTGCAAATGCGAGCTGGTTTTATGCGAATGAGACTGTTTTTGCAGAGAGCAACTCTAAGACAATTGCAATTAGTTTTACTGCAGACAAGCCGGAAATTGGGAACTGGACAATTAATTTTACTGCTGATGATTTGAATGATTCTATTGATCCGGTTACAGAACAGATTCAGATATATGTGAATAGGACTTCTAATGATGATCCGGCTGTGACGTTTATAGAGAATGTTACAACGTCGATTAATTTAGAGACAACTATTTATTTAAATGCGAGCGATGATGATTTGTTGATTCCTGATAAGGAAGATGGTTTTAATGAAACTCTGAATATAGTTCGGGATGTTACTGATTCTGGTGGGACTGATGCTAATTATTTATTTGATATTACTAACGGAACTACGTCTGCGAATTTTACTCATGTTACAATTGTCTTTACTCCTAATTCAACTGATATTGATTGGTATACAGTTAATATTTCTGTAACTGATGCTGATGAGGTTGTTAATTCTACTCTTTTTAATATTACAATTTCAAATAATCTTTTCCCAAGTTGGAATCAGTCTTCATATACAATTAATTTGACTGTTGCAGCGACTCAGGCAGGGACGAGCCAGTATGAGGCGAATCTTACTGATACTTATGTTAATGATAGTGAGAATGATGACTTGACTTTTTCAAATACAACGAATTTTACTAATTTTAATTTGACAACTTATGGTGTGCTTAATTTTACTCCGTGGAAACAGGATGTTGGTACGTGGGAAGTTAATATAACTGCGACAGATGAATTTGGATTGGCAAATACTACAACATGGACTTTTAATATAAGTAATACAAATAGTGAACCGAGTGTGAGTTTGTTGAATAATACTGCTACTACTACTGTGATAACTGATGGAGCTGTTTTGGATTGGAATGAGGATGTTCTGCTTTCGCTTAATTTTTCTGTGACTGATAATGATTTCCTTATTTTGACTGAAAAGGAGACAGTGTATAATGAGACGTTAAGCTTGAATTTGAGTTTTTTTGATTTTTCTACTGGTGACATAATTACTGATTTGTTTAGTTTTACTTCTCAGAATAATTCTGGAGACCATGAGGATTTTTATGTGGAGTATACGCCAGGTAATTCTGATGTGGGTTCTTATAATGTTACGTTTAATATAACTGATGCGTCGGGGGTTTCTGATTATTATTCATTTAATTTGACAATTAGTGCTTCAGATGACAGCCCTGTTTTGTCAGGAATTTATAATCAGACGCTTACGAATATTACTCCGAATAATGTTTATTATATGGATGTGAACGCGAGCGATGAGGAGGATGGGACTGAGGCAGACGGGGTTTTGAATTTTACGATTTCGAGTGAGACAACTGGCGGGGATTTTTTTACTATTAATGGATCTGGGGTAATTAGTTTTACTGTTAATGCGACGAGTTTGGGAGCTTGGGAGTTTAATGTTTCTGTTAATGATTCAACAGGGGGAATGGATTCTGAAATATTTAATGTTACGATTTACGGGACGCCGATTGTGGATTTTCCTGCGTCGGGCTATACATTTAATTTAACTGAGAATACGACTTCTACACTGGAGTTTACTGTGAATCATACTGTTGCGTATAATCTGACTTATGATTTTTGGATTGATAGGATTGTTTATTCTGATAGTGCTAATTATAGTTATGGGAATTTGACTTTGAGGGAGTCTGTTGATGATTATGGGAATGGAAGCAATTACAGCTGGAGTTTTACTCCGAATTTTACTGATGAGACATATGGGTTGGATAAGAATCTGACACTGGTTGTTTATCCTGCTAGTCCTGATGTTCCTAATGCAAGTTTGGCGAACACTACTGTGACTTTTAAACTGAATGTGACTCATAAGAATTCTCCTGTTGTTTTTGATACTAATAATCCGATTGGCTCTCCTCAGCAAGCAACTTATAATCAGAATATAGAATTGAATCTTACTAATTATTTTGTAGATGTGGATGCTGATGATCCTTATTATAATCAGACAGTTAATTTTACAATTAGTAGTAATGAAACTCCGAGTTATATTACTTCTTCGATGTCTGGACTCTGGATTTTGACATTGAGTTCTTTAATTGCAACTTCTGAGAGTTTGAAAATAAATGGGACTGATTGGAATGTATCTAATGGCAGTGTTTTGGATAGCAGTGATGTGAGTGGGAATTTTCAGGTTACATTTACAGCGCCTTCAACTACGACAGTGCCGACAAGCGGGGGCGGCGGGGGCGGCGGGGCGAGAATTAAACATTATTCTTTGAAGCTTATAACTCCTCAGGATATAATTGTGATGCCTGAGAAAAATATAATTGAAATTCCTTTTTCAATTCAGAATGACGGGCAGGTAGATTTGAAAGGGATTAATTTGAGTAGTTATGTTAGTTTTAATGATCAGTTTACAGATGGGGTGAAGATTTCCTTGGAAGATAATTTTATTGAAGAGTTGAAATTTGGGCAGAGTGAGAATTTCACGATGGTGATTCGGGCTAATACGCAGCGTTCTGGCAGGTATAAGGCGACGATTTTTGCTAATGTGACGACGCCTAAATTTAGTGATTGGGCGGATTTTTTTATTGATTTGAGAAAGACAAATGAGACTGAGGCAGAGCAGCTGCTGCTTTTTACTGAAAAGTTTATTTCAGAAAATCCGGAGTGTTTGGAATTAGTTGAGTTGTTGAAAGAGGCGAAGGTTCATTTTGATAGGAGTGATTTTTTTGAATCATATAGATTATCTCAGCAGGCGGTAGAGGCGTGTGAGGAAGCAATATCTTCAAATGAGCAAGTGAGATTTGATGCTGATGATGTGAGGGATAGTTTTTATTATATTTCTTTTGTGACTTTAGTGATATTTTTTGCTGGGTTTCTTTTTTATGTTTATAAAAGGATAAGATTTAATAAAGCGAAGATAGATAATTACATATAGAATGGTAAAAGCGAAATTTAAAAAAAGAGGCAGGTTGAATGTTAGGGGTATTCAGAAAATTGTTGAAGAAGTTGAGAAAGAGCTTTCGCAGATCATTGTTGGGCAGAAGGATGTTGTGAGGGAGATTATTAGTGCGGTTTTGTGCGACGGGCATGTTTTGGTGGAGGGGGTGCCGGGGGTGGCTAAGACATTGATTGTAAAGGCGATTGCGATTGTTATGGGATGTGGGATGCAGAGAATACAATTTACTGTTGATTTGTTGCCGACAGATATAACTGGGATTACAACTTATACGCCTCAGAAAGGTTTTGGAGTAATGAAGGGGCCGGTGTTTACGAATTTTGTGCTGGCAGATGAGATTAATAGGAGCCCGCCTAAAACGCAGTCTTCTTTGTTAGAGGCGATGCAGGAGAAGAAGGTGACTATTTCGAGGAAGACGTATGATTTGCCGAAGCCGTTTTTTGTGATGGCTACTGAGAATCCGTTGGAAGTTAGTGGGGTTTACACTCTTCCGGAAGCACAAATTGACAGGTTTTTGTTTAAACTTCTTATTGATTATCCTAAAATAGATGAAGAGAAGACGATTTTGACGCAGAATATTACGATAAATCGATTTGAAGATTATAAGTTGAGGAGAGTTTTGTCTCCAGGTGTGATTCTTTCTTTGCAGAAGAGAGTTAAGGAGGTTTTTACTTCTGAGGCAATTAAGGATTATATTGTGAAAATTGTAGATGAGTCAAGGTGCAAGGATAAGAATTCTGATTGTGCTAAGTATATTGCTTATGGGGCGAGTCCGAGGGCTTCGATTGCTTTGTATATTGCGTCTAAGGCAGAGGCGTTGATATCTGGTCGGGATTATGTTATTCCGCAGGATGTTCAGAAGGTTGCGTTTCCTGTTTTGCGACATAGAATTATTTTGAATTTTGAGGCAGAGGCAGATAAGGTGAAGCCAGATGGTGTAATTAAGCAGATCTTAAATAAAGTTGTTGCGCCTTAGAAAATGGTGCGTGAATTTCAGATGGATTTTGGGCGGGCTGTTACTCAGTTTAGAGCAGCTATGAAAAATTTTCCGATTAAGAAAACTTTATATCGAACGTTATTTCGGGGGAAGGGGATAGAGTTTGATTCCTATAGAAAGTTTGATGATTCTAGTGAGGATTATAGCATGGTTGATTGGAAGGCGAGTTTGCGGGCAAATGATTTGCTGGCGAAGAAATATATTGAGGAGAAGGATTTGAATATTTATTTTGTGATTGATGTGAGTAATAGTATGTTGTTTGGTTCGGGGGCTAAATTGAAGGCAGAGTATGTGGGAGAGATGGTGGCTGCGATAAGTAATGTGATTACTATGTCTGGGGATAATGTGGGTTTGATTCTTTTTACAGACCATATTATGCAGATATTGCGTCCTTCTCGAGGGAGGAATCAGTTTGGGCTGGTGACTAAACTTTTGTCTGATGTGACTCTTTATGGGGGGAACTTTGATATGAGGGTGGTTATTGATTATATACTGCGGACGATTAGACCTTCTTTTTCGGTTTTTGTTATTATTTCTGATTTTATTAGGACTCATAAGGACTGCGATAGGCATTTTCGTTTGCTTGGTACTAGGTTTGAGACAATGGCGATGATGGTGAGAGATCCGTTGGATGAAATTTTGCCAGATACTTCGCATCAGTTAATTATTCAGGATCCGTATTCTGGCGAGCAGATGATTATTGATTCTGTTCTTGCGGCAGAGAGGTATAAGGCTCAGGTTTTGAAACAGAAAGCTCAGATGAAAAAGATATTGCAGGATGCGAAAATTGATTTGCTTGATTTGAATACTTCGGTTCCTTTTGTTTTGCCTGTTGTTTCTTTTCTTAGGAGAAGGACAGGGGGGTTGAGGGAATAATGGCAATGCTTGCGTTTTTGTATCCTAAGTTTTTGATGCTGCTGCTTTTAGTTCCTTTTTTTATTTTTATTTATTTTTTTAGTGTTGTGTATAATCGGAAGAAGGCGCTTTTGTTTGCGAATTTTGAGGCAATGGAGCGTTTTTATAATATTGAGTTTTTTTCTAAGAATTTTTTATTTTTGTATTTAAATTTGGCTGTTTTGGTTTTGTTGATTTTGGCTTTGGCTGGGACTTCGGTTTCTTTTGTTGCTGAGACAAGTACGTTTTCGCATTCTATATTGATTGATAATTCTTGGAGCATGAAGACTCCGGATGTTTTGCCGACGAGGATGGATGCTGCGAAGACTTCTGCAGGGAAGTTTGTTGATTTGCTTCCGGTTGGGGCGGAGATTTCTGTTATTGCGTTTTCAGGGGATGCAGTAATAATGCAGGAGCCGGATAATTCAAAGGTTAGAGCGAAGATGGCGATTGATAATATTGATTATGGGATTGTGCAGGGGACGAATATTTTTAATGCGTTGGTTGTTGTGAATAAATTGTTGGATGACCGGAAATTGAAGTCTCTTGTTTTGATAAGCGATGGGCAGTTGAATGTTGGGGCAGCTGCGCAGGTTATTAGGTATGCGAATAGAGAGAGTTTGACAGTTAATACGATTGCGATTGGGACTAAGGAGGGGGGAGCTACTGAATTTGATACGATTTCAAAAGTTGATGAAGATTTTTTAGAATCTTTGTCAAGTTCGACAGGGGGGCGGTTTTTTAGGGCAGCGGATTTAGCTGATTTGGATGCTTCTTTCAGTAGTATTGTGGAGACAACAATAAAGGAAGTTGTGATTGATATTTCTTTTTATCTTTTGATTGGGGCAGTTGGGTTGTTTGCTCTTAGCTGGATTTTTCATAATTTGAGATTGAAGATTCTTCCTTAAGGGGGGACAAAAAACGAACGGCGGGGCGGGGTTTTGGGTGTGAGTTTTTTGTTGGGGTGGGGTTGGTTTTTGTTTATTTAGGTTTAGTTCATAAATATTTAAAAAGAAAAGGTTCTTAGTGATAAGATCTGATGAGGTTAGAATGGCTGAAAGAAGAAATATTAGGAATAAAACAGTTATTGGGGTTATTGGTATAATCTTAGTTATTTTTGGAATTATTTGGACTATTCCTTTGGCATTAAAGGGCGTGCCTTATGTTTATGGACTTTTTGGAACTAGTTTTTTAGTTGTTTTAGGAGTAATACTAATCTCTTGGGCTTTTAGTGATTGACATGATCATGGAAGATAAGATTTTTATTAGGAAGAATATTTTGGATATAGATATGCAAAAATATTTACAGATTGCTTCTGTTTCTATTATTATTGGATTTACATATTTTGTAGGAATAATAATTGCTATTTTAACACATCAAATAAATTGGGAAAGTTTTGTTGATGTAGCTATTTTAGGAATTTTGTCTGTACTTGTTTTGGGGTTAGTTAGTTTCTTTTCATTTAACTCAATTATGAAAATTAAGAGAATAACAAGAGCTATACGGGAGATAGACAAATCAGCTTGATTATTAGGAAACTAACTTTTTAAACCAATTTCCGACTTTTTTCCAGAGAGTGGGTTTTTGGTATGGGGCGATGTATTGTTTTTTATGGCAGGGTTCGCAGCTTCCTCCGCAATCAACTTGTTCTTCGTCTCCGTTTTTGATTCCGTCGAAGCAGTAGTCGCAGTATTCTTTTTCTGAATCTGTTATTTGGATGTTTAGATAGGGATTGTCTTTTGCTTTGCCCTGTTCTATTTTTGCAATTAGGTTGTTAGTAAGTTTGTTGTAAATTCCGATGTAATCTGTTCCGCATTTTTTTACTCTTTTTGTGTAAATGTCAGTTCTTAAGGAGCAGTTTTTTACTTCGTATTTTGTTGCGACGCAGTTTTTTCTGTCTACGC
The DNA here is from genome assembly GCA_002690445.1 of Candidatus Pacearchaeota archaeon. The sequence goes on along the minus strand of NZER01000150.1, from coordinate 5,995 downwards.
AGGTTCTTGATTTCGCTCCTCTTATTTCTTTTGTCTGGCTTATTAGGTCTATAAAGTTGTAATCTGATTTGCATTCTGTCCATTCGCTGCAAGTTATTTCTGGAAGGCATTTTTCTCTTTCTTGGCGGCAGGGTAGTTTTTGAGGGATGTCGTGTTTTGTGCCGCACTTGCTTAGGTCTTGACATTCAGGGGTTGTGTATCCTCGGCTGCATTCAGACCATGCGCATTCCCATCTTTCTTGGCAAAATCCTGAGCAGAATTTGGTGAAGTCTGGCAGGTCTGTTGGTATGAAACATTCTTTTATGTCTTCGCAGTCTCTTCTTTGCACTCCGTCAATGCAACCTTCCCATTCTGAGCATCTCCATTGTGACTGGCATTTTGACTGCCATATTCTTTCTTTTTCTACAAGTGTTAGAGCGAGGGTGTCTGATTCTTCTCTCATTCCCCCTCCGACTGTGATATATTCTTCTTTTCCTTTTTCTTCTATTCTGCCGCCAATTTCTTTTTGCCGGCTTCCGGGCGGGCAGTATTTTACAAAGAATGCTCTTGGTTCAGGGCAGATTGGTGATGAGAAGTCTTTGATAATATCTAGTCTGAAATTAATATTTTCTGGATTTTTTTCAGCTAAAATTTTATAGGTTTTTGTCTGGTTTATATTTGGGATGTCTGTTATTTTGTATGATTTTTCAGTAAAGTCGAAGAAAGAGATTACAATGGATTTTATGTTGTAAATGTCGTAGCTTCGTTCTAGTTCCATGATAATATTTTTGCTGTAGGCATCGTAGCAGGTGTTGTGGACAAAGCTTGCGACATTGTTGACATCTACGCATTCTTCCTGGCTTTGAGGGGATTCTATTGATGAGAATCTAAGAATAAAAAATACGAATCCGATAATGATTGCGATAAGGGCAATTATGTTGATTATTGTGAACACTTTCTTTTGCATATTATCTAGAGAGAAAAGGGGTTTATATTTTTATTTACTTTGATTTTTTGCTATTGGATTTTTCTTCTTCTTTTAGTCTTTGTTTTGCTTGTTTTCTTATTCTTTCTAAAAGTTCTCTTGCGTGTTTTTCTTCTTGCTTCTTTCTCTCTTTCTCTCTTTTTTTAATTAGTTTATGCAGACGTTTTTGTTGTTTGCTTCTTTTTTTTGCTTCTTTTTTCAATACTTTTGTATTTTTTTTCAAAAGCTTTCTTCTTATTTTTTCCTGCCTTGCTGTTTGTCTTGCTTGTAGTTTTGGCAGATGTTTTTCTTTTGTAATCCTTTCCTTAGTTTCTTTTTTCAAAAGCTTTGTATTCTTTTTCAAAAGTTTCTTTCTTATTTTTTCCTGTCTTACTTGCAGTTTTTGATTTTTGTTGTTGTTTATTTTTTGTTGTTTTTCTCTTTGCAAACGTTCTCTTGCTCTTTTTTCACCTTCTTTTCTTATTTCTTTCTCTCTTTGTTTTTCTCTTTTTCTTAAGATTTTGATTTTGATTTTGTTTTGCTTTTTCAATTTTTTTCTTATTATCTTTTTGTTTTTTTGATCTTGTTTAAATTGGCTTTTTTCTGCTTTATTGTTTTGCTTTTCTAGTTTTCTTTTATTTTTGTTTTGTTTTTTCAAAAGTTTTTTCTGTTTTTTTGATTGGTGTTTGATTGTTTTTTTTGCATTTTTAATTCTTTTTTCTCTTTGTTTGAGCATTAATTTTCTTGATTTTATTTCTTCTCTTCCTTGTTTGATGTTTTGCTTTGCTTGTTGTTTCCTTATTTTTCTTTTTTGTTTTAGTCTTTTCTTTTTTTCTTCTTCTATGAGTTCTGCCTGTTGTTTTTTATTATTGTTATATTCTTTGATTCTTTCTTCCTCTTTCTTCCTCGAAATTTTAATTTGTTTCTTTGCATTTTCTTCTTTTAATTTTCTTTGAATTATTTTTTGTTTGATTAATTTTCTTTTTTGCTTTTCTTCTGATTTTCTTTTTTGCTTTTCTTGCTTGTCATTTTTGATGATTTGTTTTTGCAGAAATTTTGCTTTTTTCTTTTTTTGTATTTTGAACATTCTTTTTCTTTCTTCTTCAGCATATCTTCTTTGGATGTCTTGTTTTTCTACTTTTTTAATTTCTTTTTCCCTTTGTTTTTTCAAAAGTTTTTGTTCTTTGTTTTCAGCGTGGATTTTTTTATTGATTAGTTTCTGTGTTTTTTTAACGTGTTTCTTTTTAGTTTTTTTAATTATTTTTCTATTTTTTTTAATTTGTTTAAGTTTTCTCTGTCTTTCTTTCTTATCTTCTTTTATTCTTTTTTTTGCTAATGATTCTGCTGTCTGGAGTTTCTTTTGTTCTTCTTTTTGCTTTTGTTTTTCTTGTGCCCGCGCTTCTTGCTCTCCTTGTTGTTTTGCGTTTTCTCTTTGTTTTATTTGGTTTTGGATTAATTCTTGTTTTCTTCTTCTTTGTTTTATTAAATTCTTTTTCTCTTTTTTATGCTGTTTTAGTTTTGCTTTTGTTCGAGATTTAATTTTTTTGAAATATAATTTATGGGTTTTCTCTCTCTCTTTGATTATTCTTTGAGATTCTTTAATATTCTTTTTTTCTCTTGTCCTCCTTGCTTTTAATTTAAGGGTTTTTTGGAGTTTGGTTTCTTTTTCTACTTTTTTAATGGCTCGAGATTTGGAGTATTTTTTAAGTTGAGTTTTGATTTTTTCTTTTCCTGTTTTTAGGAGTTCTTTTAATTTGATAGCGTATTCCTTGGATACTTGGAGTGTTCTTCTTGTTTTTCTGATAAGGAAAGGGGATTTTGGAGGTACTACTTTTTGATTTTTTATGATTGTGAAAAGGTGGGCAGCGAGCTGGTTTACTCTTGCGTTGTCAGGTTCGTCTTGGAAGTAGTAAGTGTTAAACATTAATTGTGAGAAGTTTGCAAGTTCTGGTTTTTTGATTTTTTTGAATTCTTCTATTAGTTCTGAGTAACTTTCTTTTTGACTGATGTGAAAATTTTGATGGAAGAAATTTTTGGCTACGATATTGATTTCGTTAAGTTTTTCGTGTGGGGATTTTGTGGAGTGGATTATTTCTTTTATTTTTCTGAGCTCGATGGTTTTGCTTGAGATTTCTTGACTTTTTTTCTGTTTGTGTTTCATACGGAATTCTATGATTGTTAATATGACTGCAATGACAATTGCGAAGATTACGAAACCAAGTAGGAAGCTAATTTTTTCGTTGGACAAGACTGACAATAATGCATACCACCTCATGGTGAATATAGAAAAAACTAATATAAAAAGGTTATGTAGTATTTTTTTACGGGTTTTTTCTGTATCTGAAATACTTTTTTGTACAAACGTTTAAAAAGTTAGTATCTAAGTAGAATTATGGTTAATGGAATTGAACGTCCTCTTGATTTGCTGAATTCAGCCAAGGGGAAGGAAATTTTAGTGCAGCTTAAGAACGGCAAGCAGATGGTCGGGACTTTGTTAGCGTTTGACATCCACATTAATGTGATTTTGGACAATGCTAAGGAAGTTGAGAATGGAGAACAGACCAAGAGTTTTGGCGTGACGTTTTTGAGGGGGGATACAATAATTTTTATTTCTCCTTCTGCTGCAGGTAAATAATAAGCGTTTGTCGATTTGATTTCGCTGCGACACAGGTTTCTTCTGTGTTTGATGTTAGTTGGGCGTGGGTTTGAGGGGGTGGTGTGGGGCGGGGCAGTTTTATATATTGTGGAGTGGGTTATGTTTTTATAAAGTTGGTTTAAGATGATTTGAGATGGTGGATGATGTTCGTAAGCAAAAGAGATGGATTGATGAAGAAGGGAGTCCTGTTGAAATTGTTTCTTTTTTTAGTCACCTCTATTCGGATGCGTCTTGCTTAGATTTTAGCAGGAGATATCAATTGTTTAAACCACCCGTACTTAAACGTGGTTTGGGAAAAACAGAAATTGAATCTGCTGCAGAATCTTTATTGACTCTTTATTATTTTGTACGTCATTGTGTTGGTGTTGAAAAGGAAACTTTGGAGTCTATAGGGGATGCGAATTTGATTGGTAGTGTCTCTGGACCTTTTACAAAGGTATGGGAGTATGGTGTTTTGTTAGACAAGGAATTTTTGCGATTAAAGAAGGTTGGAGGCATTGAAGTTATTTTCCCGACAGAAGAGCTTGTAGGTTTGGGTTTTAATTTGAGGAAAGAGTATAGTGATGGAGCCTCTCCTAGTCCAACTCCTAATTCGACTGCAATGAAATTGCAGAATTATTCTATTCGGGCACTTCATATTCAATGTCCTGTTCCACGTGGTAAGAGTGGTAAGAAAGGTTAAATCTCAACCTGTAAAAGATCTTCGGCAATTTCAGTTTCTTTGAAAATTTGTTTGGCTTCAGAAAGGATTATTTTTGGATTGGCTTCGTTTCGCTGCGAGAGGTGGGTGAGGAAGAGTTTTTTTGAGTTTGATTTTTTTGCAATTGTAGCTGCCTGAGTACTGGTTAGGTGGAGGTATTGTTTTGCAAAGTCTTTTCCTTGGTTATTATATGTTGATTCACATATAAGGATGTCAGAGTCTTTTGCAATTGCAATTGCTGAGGGGGTGAAGACAGTGTCCATGATGAATGTTATTTTTCTTTGCGGTTCTGCGTAGATGAGTTTTTTGGGGTCTATTTTTTTATTGTTGATTGTAATTGTTTTGCCTTTTGCAAGTTTTGACAGTAGGGGGGAGTTAGGAATTTTCATTTTTTTGAGCTTGTTTTTGTCTAGTCTGTTTTTTTCTTTGATTATGAATGCATAGGCAAGTGTGGGGGTGCCGTGTTTCATTTCTTTTGCTTGTATAGAGAATTCTTTTTGGTCAACTGGTTTTTCAGTTGTGACTTCGTGGACTTGGATATTGATTTTTTCTCTGTGGATAAATAGTCCCAGGTAGAGCTGCATAAATCTTTTTGTTCCTTTGGGTCCGTAGATTTTTAGAGTTTTATTGTAGCTGTTGAGAGCAAGGGTTTGGAGGAGGCCGGGAAGTCCGAGAGTGTGGTCTCCGTGCCAGTGGGTGATGAGGATTTTTGTGATTTTGCACGGGTTGAGCTTTGCTTTTCTAAATTGTCTCTGGGTTCCTTCGCCGCAGTCTACTAGGATGTTTTCGTCTTTGAATTGCAGAAGCATGGCCGGGTGGTTTCGTCTTGCTGTTGGAATTGCGCTTCCTGTACCTAAAAAGGTTAGTTTTATTTTTTCTGTCATGGTAGTAGTGGGGAAGGGGTGTTTTTATTATTTGTGTTGTGTTTAGTATTTTTGGTAGGGTGGATTTTTGATTAAATCCCAACTCGCGATTTGCATTTGCCAGTCAAGGAAATGATAGGGCAAAAGCGAATCGCTCGCCTTCCCTCCCTAAAAATGTCTTCGACATTTTTAATTATTTGTTAATCAAAAATCCGAAATTCTAGATTTATCGGGTAAATTATATTACAGTAATTCGGAAACTTTAAATACAAATTCTTCGAAAGGTAGTTAAGGCCCTGTAACTCAGTCTGGATAGAGTGCTAGCCTTCTAGTATAAGGCAGGATCTTGAGAGATCTTAATGGTTAGTAGGAGGAAGCTAGAAGTCGCAGGTTCGAATCCTGTCAGGGCCATTGAGCAATTTGCTCGAACTTGCGTACCTCTATAGGTGTGAGAGTGAATTGTGAAGCGCAGGCGTAGCCAAGTGGTAAGGCAAGAGGTTGCAACCCTCTGATCCCAGGTTCAAATCCTGGCGTCTGCTTTTAGATAAGCTCTGTTGATCTTTGTTTTGATTTTAAGATTTCCCTCTTCAAGTTTCTCACTTTGTGAGAAAGACCCGCCCTTTTTGTGGGGGTGTTTTCCGAAGATTGTTAAAATCAAAATAGGTTTTGATTTTTCAACATAGCCATTTGGAGTGGAATATTTATAAAGATAAGAACTATTTAATGTGATGAGTAAAAAGGGGATAAGTTCTGTTGTGGCAATGGTTTTGATTATTTTGGTTGTGGTTATGGCGGTGATGGTTGTTTGGAATTTGGCTTTGCCAATAACTCAG
>NZER01000149.1 GCA_002690445.1 Candidatus Pacearchaeota archaeon | reverse complement strand
TGTGGGCCAGTGTCACCTGCGTCGCCCTGTGCGCCTTGTGGGCCAGTGTCACCTGCGTCGCCCTGTGCGCCTTGTGGGCCAGTATCACCTGCGTCGCCCTGTGCGCCTTGTGGGCCAGTGTCACCTGCGTCGCCCTGTGCGCCTTGTGGGCCAGTATCACCCTGATCACCTTGAGGGCCCTGCGATCCTTGTGGCCCCCCTGATGCTCCTATTGCTCCCTGTGGGCCTTGCGGGCCCTGCGGGCCATCTCCTTGTGGTCCTTGCGCCCCTTGCGGCCCACCTCCTTGCGGTCCCAAATCTCCTTGTGCGCCCTGCGGGCCCTGTGGTCCCGATAGACCTACATCACCTTGCGGCCCTTCTGGGCCCTGCGGGCCTTGCGAGCCAGTGTCACCCTGAGTACCTTGCGGACCTTGCGGCCCTCCTGATGGTCCAATTAATCCTTGCGGCCCTGTTGGTCCATCCGCACCTTGCGGTCCCCCTGATGGCCCCGGTGAGCCCTGCGGCCCCGGTGCACCTTGAGGCCCACCCGATGGCCCTATCTCTCCTTGCGGGCCTTGTGGACCTTGTGATCCTGTATCACCTTGCGGTCCTTGATCACCCTGTGCGCCTTGTGGTCCTCCCGATGGTCCCGGAACTCCTTGCGGTCCCCCGGGGCCTTGAGGTCCACCTGATGGCCCAATTGGTCCTTGTGGACCCTGTGGTCCCCCAGACGGCCCGGCTTCTCCTTGTGGACCTTGTGGACCGTCTTCACCTTGCGGACCAATTCCTTGCGGTCCTTGCGAACCCTGCGAGCCTTGTGGGCCAGTGCCACCTTGAGCACCTTGCGGACCTTGTGGGCCCCCAGATGGCCCAGCTTCTCCCTGCGGCCCCTGTGAGCCTTGCGGTCCTCCCGATGGTCCAATTAATCCTTGCGGCCCTGTTGGTCCATCCGCACCTTGCGGTCCTCCTGATGGTCCAATTGATCCTTGTGGACCTTGTGGACCGTCTTCACCTTGGGGGCCAGTATCACCTTGAGCACCGGGAGAACCCTGTGGTCCTTGAGGACCAGTGTCACCTTGCGGCCCATCGTCCCCATCAAATCCAACTGCTCCTACGGCACCCTGTGGTCCTTGTCCGCCAAGAGAGTATGACATAACAATAACATCATCATTATTAAAAGTATCATCGAAAGTATCATTACTGCTTATGTATTTAACATTTCTTTTGTGATATCCCCATCCGCCAGTTGGGGGTCCAAAAATATTTTCAATAGCATTTCTTTCACAAGGAGAATATTTTAGACCGGACGGAAACTTGTCTATAAATTTTAGATTTGAGACCCCAGAATAATCAGACATCAATGAATAACTAGAAGTATCAGTGCCTATACCAAGAGCGGTTCCTATCGCGTTAGCTGCAACAAATTTTACGCTATAATCAAGAGAGGGGGTCACAACACTCGTGTCTAATTTCCAAAATTCTTCTTGATCAAAATGGATGTCACCTCCAACAGATCCTACTGAACCAAGAACTCCTGATATATCAGGAGGATACACATCAACAACCGTACCTGCATAAGTATCTATGTCATGCATTCCTATTCTTATGTCACCTATACCCGTTTCTACTGAGTGAGGTATAGCATAAGTACCAGAAGCAAGATCACTTGCTACATAATAATCTGGCCATGAGTCGTTGCCCTCATCACCCATGTTCGTAAAATTAAGAGTGACCTTGGGAAATACGCTTTCAAAGAGGCCTTTCCATTCATCAAATGCTTCGCTGATTTCTTGTTTAAATTGAGCATTAGAAACGGCCGACGATCCATAGTCTTTCAGTTCAACTGCACGCCCAGAGCCACCTACCCCAAAGTCGGACATTGGGGTGCCTGCTCTCATAAAACTATATTTTATATCTACTGTTCCTCCCTCGGGATTAGAACAAGTATCTTTCAGTCCCGCCCAAAAGTAATCAGTTTTATTCCAAGTAGATTCTAAATCAAATACAGCAAAAACACTTGAATCATCCTCCCTGAATAGTCTTACTCTTCCCGGGCTTTTTACTGATTCTCCCCATCCAGAAACATCTATAAGTGAAGATAAAATTCCCGAAGTTTCTCCCGACACAGAATGAGAGTTATAATAACTATAGAATAATCTATCTACTTTTGAAAAATCTATTTTTCCAACTTCATTAGAATGAAATTTTTGATCTGGTGATAACGTCCCCGTTGCATAAGATTGACCCCAGAAAGTCAAGTATCCAGTTGGTGGGGGTACGTCCTGAGCAAGGGTTGCGTCCCAAGAATCAGAAGAAGTTTTTTGCCACTTGTTTGCAAATGATTGACTATCTCCTCCAAATTCTCCAGCGGGAGAAAAGCAAGCAGTTAAGCTATCTCCATCTGTAAATGATAAATTTTCGTTTACAACTTCTATGCCAAACCTTGCATAAGAACTTTGTTTTTTGCCAATGTATCTTGTTCTTAACGTAATTTGTTTTGTTGTGTCTGAATTTTTATATAAAGTTATTACGCTTCCTGATGTTCTGAATATCCTATCCAGCCAAGTCTCTACATTAACGCTACTAGCATTTAAATTGTCTAAATATACATGTGTTATATTTGCCGTGGCTAAAGAAACTGGAGCATCAGTTAAAAATTTAGAAGCAGGTAACGAACCTGAAAAAATGCCGAGATACCGAGCTGTTCCTGCAGTAATTCTTATGTTGTTAAAATAAGCATTCGCAACATACCCTATGGTGGTTGTTGCAAGATTTCTTACTCCACCGATATGTAATTCACTTGGGGTAGAAATATCATCTTTGCCTACAGAAGAGGTCGCAACTTCCACTCCATCAATAAACAATGATTTGGTTCCAGAACTATTAACTACCGCAACATGATGCCATTTGTTCGGAGTATAAGAACCAATTAAATCTCTATAGTTCGCGACCCCAGCCACATTAAACCTGAAAACTATTTGGTTAGGATAAGAGCCGGAATCTCTATAAAAAAGAAGCCAATCATATTTGTTGGCTCCGTCCCACCAGTCACTAGAATCTCCAGTATCAATGCCATCCCCAGAATGACCAATGATAACTAATCCGTCATCATCTCCACCATAACCGTCTATAAGATATACCCACGTATCAAGTGTCCAATCAGCAGCATCTGCAAGAACAAAGTCAGAAACTGAACCTGCTCTTATCATGTCGCCGACTTCATCAAAATAGAAAGAAGAACCATTTACTTCAGCGGGATGACCGAAAGGATCTCCTACGTCAGTTTCTTGAGTGGGGTCTCCAATGGTAGAAAGGGAGTGAGATGACGTTGACTCTTCTGAGCTTGGAATAGAAGTCCCATCAGTAGCGTAATCAGATTGTAATAAAAATTTTACATTACTCCAAGAAGCATCCGAGAGAAGTTGATTAAAATGAATTTTACCATCCCCTCCATCTAAATCCGCTTTGTGACTAGCGTTAAAAGTATAAATTTGACAATTCCCACCAAAATTTCCCTGTGGGCCTTGATCACCTTGTGGACCTTGATCACCTTGTGGGCCTTGCGGTCCTTGCGGCCCGACAACAGTGCTATCTGATCCTTGCGGCCCAGTGTCACCTTGCGGACCTTGGTCGCCCTGTGGTCCTTGCGGACCTTGCGGACCTTGATCACCTTGGTCACCCTGTGGTCCTTGAGGACCTTGATCACCTTGGTCACCCTGTGGTCCTTGAGGGCCCGTATCACCTTGATTACCCTGATCACCTTGCGGTCCCTGTGGACCCGTATCACCCTGAGAACCTTGAGCACCCTGCGGCCCTTGTGGACCCGTATCACCCTGAGAACCTTGAGCACCCTGCGGCCCTTGTGGACCCGTATCACCCTGATCACCTTGCGGTCCTTGCGGGCCAGTGTCGCCCTGATCACCTTGCGTACCTTGTGGTCCTTGCGGACCTTGATCACCTTGGTTTCCCTGCGATCCTTGCGGTCCTTGATCGCCTTGGTCACCTTGTGAACCTTGCGGTCCTTGCGGACCTTGGTCTCCTTGGTCGCCTTGTGCGCCCTGTACGCCCTGTGGACCCTGCGGTCCTGCAACGGTGCTATCTGATCCTTGCGGGCCTTGGTCACCTTGTGGACCCTGCGGTCCTGCAACGGTACTATCTGATCCTTGCGGGCCTTGGTTACCTTGTGGACCTTGATCGCCCTGCGGCCCTTGCGCTCCTTGAGGTCCCGCAACGGTGCTATCTGAGCCTTGCGGGCCAGTGTCTCCTTGCGGACCTTGTTCGCCTTGCTCGCCCTGCGCGCCCTGTGGTCCTTGCGGCCCCCCGGGTGGACCAGCCGCACCATCTTCACCAGCTTCTCCTTGCGGGCCTTGTTCTCCTTGTGGACCCTGCGGTCCTCCAGATGGCCCGATTGATCCTTGCAGGCCCTGTGGGCCTTGTGGGCCCGCGTCGCCTTGACCGCCTTGAACACCGGGAAGCGTAGCTTCCGCCGAAGTTCTTCTAACTACTTCAGCCTCAGCATCACTCCTTTTATTTAGGATGACATCTATTTCGGCCATTTTTTAACTATCGCTTGTAGTTACTTCGGGTAAGACACTAAAATAACCTTTGATTATTTTATCAGTATATCCTTGGGCATCATATAATTCTATATCATATACATTTTCAGAAATTGGGAGCGTAGCAGTTTGACTTCCGCTTACGATGATATCAACATAACCACTTACGTAGGCGCTGCCACCGTCCCCACTTACGATTACAGGTCTCAAATTTAAAAGATTGTCTGCGTCAGCGTATCTATGTTTTATATACCCACGAACAAGATAATTCTCTAAATTTATGACATTCCCATCTTGATCTTTTACTCTTAGTCTAACATCTAATTGGGAGCCTTGCGTGATGCTTAAATCATAAATTGTTGCCATACTAAAATATTACACCTTCGTTGCATTTTTCCCGAATTTATTATCTTCCTTCAGCTAGTATATCTTTCGCTTTTTTCGAAAGTTTCGGCACGCTTTTTTTGCTTTCTGGTCTTTTGTAAGAGGCGACATGTTTTTGAAACTCTTTTAGAAGTCTTCTCTGAAGCATCTCTCTATTATGAATTGGGATAATCCCGACTTTTGAAGCATGAAGCTGCAAATCACTATGATTTAATTCCTTCATGTGATTTACGTATTCCTTCTCATTCATCGTCCCGTATTTTGTTTCTCCGGTGTCTCCCCAAACTTGTTCTAAAGTTGAGGGTTTTACGTTTTTTTCCTCTGCTTTCCCGTGAATCTGAGAAATATTTTTGATACTTTTAGCCTTTATACTCGTTTTTTTGTTTGTTTTTTTCTTAGCCATAACCTTATTCCTTTCAATATTGCTTACACAAATACGTTAATAGATAGAACAAAAAAAAGCCCGCTCAATTGACGAGCGGGCTTGATAAGTTATTTAAGACTAATTAGGCCTTCAGGATCAACCCTGCAACCGCGCGAGAGTCAATACAAACGCGTCCTTCATCCAGCGATCCGTAGAAGCCCGCCTTATCAAGACGATTCAGATTCCATTGATCATCAGGAAGTGCTTGGAATGTTCCTCCAGTATCAGCATTACGAGCAATTGCACGAATGAAAGCACCCTTGGAAGCATCAACCCCCACAAGAACTTCATCAGTTGCAGCAAATGCTAAAGCATTTGCGCCAGCAGCATCCTTATAGGTTGTCGCGCCTGCCATTTCATCAAATAGCGTATTATACTTATGTCCCACGCCGAACTCAATAAGCTCGTGAAGAACTACGCCCCAAATTGATGCCATGCCTGCAGAATTCCAGATTTCATTCCTGACATTCTCAGTTACATTATTTACTTGGCTCCTTGTTACCGCCAAGGTATCGCTACCCCTACTAATGTGTTGGTACGACATAGAACGAAGCTTTTCCATTACCTCTGGGCTTGTATACAAGTCGGTAATACCAAATCCGTTACCCGGGTCAGGTGTTCCGCCTGCAAACGATTCGCCGATTCTCTTCATTCTCGTAAGCAACGAGTTCATCATGTCTAAATCAAATGTATGGCTTCCAGATGCCGCACCACTTGAGAAAGCGTGCTGAAGCGTCGTGCCAGATACTAAATCAGAGGAACCTTCGGCAAGAGCCTTCAGGATAACGGCCCAAGCATTTCTTTCTTGTTTTACCAAGACTTCTTGCGCCATTCTCTCTACCGCTCTGCTAATAATTTCTAATCTCGAGCGTCTCGCGTAGCGCTTGTTAAAGCTAACCGCACTATCGAGTCTATATGTCGCAATTTTCATTTCAGACACTCCTGTGACTTCTGAACTTGGCAAACCGCCGGCCATATGCTGACTCCATACGGTTACGTACCCCGCTCCCTCATTGTAGTAAAGATCAAGTGGGTAACTTGGGCTATCGTCGTCATCATACTCTGAATCAGAATAAATTGCACCAGCAGTTCCAGCTTGTAAGATTACCTTTTGAATTACTGGCCCTAGAAAAGCAGCGAAAGCCTCTTGGGCTTCGCGCGACTCCAGCTGGTTCTTTGAACCCATGGCCTTAATCAATTCCACCTGTTCTGGTGTATTTTTAAGCTTTAATTTCATGTTAAATTTCTCCTTGTTGTTAAAAGTTAAAGTGATAGTTTAACCAATACGTGGTTGTTGCCGTTTTTACCCCCGAGAGCGGTACCGACTTGAATGTTGCCTGCGCTACCAGTTGTAATTTCTCCGTTAGCACCACAATACAATTTCAAACCAGCAGCTGGTGTCTCGCTCGCAAGCGTGGCTCCACTGTAGAGAAAGATTCCGCGTGATACCACTGGGACAGCTTGTCCAGTCAGAACAGCTTCCATCTCTGCGGCTTTTCTTGGGTTAAATTTGAGAAGCTCACCGTTTTCGTCAGTCTCCGTTACGTCAAAGAGTGTCATTCCAATAGGTGTCTCTCCTGCTCCGGCAGTGACTACCTTGGCGGCAACTCCGTAACGCTGCGATACAGTGTTACTGTACGATGCTCCTACGTCTCCTAGCATTGCTATTTCTTGGTCCGTTGTCCAACCCGTACCGACTTTCACCAAAGTCCCCTTATTCATGGGGAGGGCTTCGCCGGCCGCTACTTCAAAAGCAAACAGGTTGATTACGTCCTTTTCGTCATAATCTCTAAATGGTCTTAGTGTTGGCATAGTTAATCCTTATAATTTATGTTAAAGTTTAATATCAAAATTTTCCAAGCTAAATGCTTCCTTGTACTTGTCGTATACTGAAGGATCACTTGC
>NZER01000148.1 GCA_002690445.1 Candidatus Pacearchaeota archaeon | reverse complement strand
CATCCACTGACTTAAATATCCCCGCATTAGGGGGAATATATATATAGTACTAGATAGAGGATTACAACACTGCGGAAAAAGGTGAAATAAAGGATTGCGGCACAGACTCAAGCTAGGTATTAATTGCAAACGATTTTAGGCTAAATATAGAGGATTACAACACAGGAGTCAGTATGCCAAATGTGAATGATTTTAGGCAAAATAAAGAGGATTACAACACAGGGAAATTTCTCCGAGAATTGTAAATGATTTAGAGCCAAATATAGAGGGTTACAACATACAATGTTTACCGGATTACAACACGAAACCTTCACTAATTAGTTCGAGGATTACAACACAACTTGAGTTTTGTCATTTTTTGGATTTATGAATGATTTTTGCGTAAATAAGGCAATTTATAAACGATTTTACGCGAAATATATAAGTTATTTAATATTCTAGAGTATTTTAATGCTTTTTAATATCGTGGGAAGCATAAAGTACCTTTCTAGCCCTTCATATAACAAAACTAGTTACACTATAACTAATTAGTTTACTTTATTGTTGTATATTATTGTTTTTTAATGATAATTTCATTGACTTTAATGTAAAAATATGTGATACTTAATATAGAAAGGAAATATAAAAATGAGTAAAAAAAAGGAGAAGCCCACTGGAATTGCTGTTCTGTATGAGAGAGCATGGAATAAAACAGTTCAGGAATTGCCTAACTGGAAGAAGAAAATCATGATTAACAACTGGCCTTACGACGACGATGGAGACGCTCGTATAGCAAACGAGGTCGCGAAGGACGCGGCTAAGAGAGCAGAGGTCAAAGAACAGAAGATGCTGTCTGGTGTTAATAACTAACCCAATAAGTGTTTAATAACTATGTTCTTGACTAGGGTTTAAAAAAGCTTTAGTCTTAATATATCAATTAAAACGTATTAAAAAAAAGGAGGGGGAGATGGCGAAGAGAGTTGGCAGCGGTAGAACTAAAGGAGCAGTTTCTTTTGTGTCAGTTAAGTTGGGAGAACTGAACCGAATACTAAAAGAGGACGCTCCTGTGCTGGTTAATCGACGATATGCAGAACTACTAAAGCTGTCAGGTAATCCAATAGGAATTTCAGCGGCTGTCATTAAGGAACATGTCGGCCACAAGGTAGAGGAAGAGATCGAAGTCAACGTAGAGGAGCCCAAGCCTATAAAAGAATATGTATAAAATAAAAATATAAAACCTAGTTTTTAAAACCCATTAAAAAACCCATGAGCAATTATAAAAAATTATTCCCGTCTGTCATTGGACAGAAGAAAGCAAGAAAGAGATTATCCTTCTATCATAAAGGATATTCAGCAACCAACATTTCACCACATGTAATGTTTATCGCCCCCAAGGGATGTGGCAAGACTCACTTGGCCAAGGCGTATAAGGATTTACTATTTCAAAAGGATGATAAGGGTACAGTTAAACGATTCATTGAATTGAACTGTGCCACAGTCAAGAACATCAAGCAGCTATGTGATACAGTATTCATCCGGTACATGCAGGAGGAATACACAGTTCTCTTTGATGAGTGTCACATGATGAAGGATGACGTGACTGCTGCCCTGCTCACCATCTGCAATCCTAATCCAGATAACGCAAACACACTGGTTACGGACGAGCATCGCCTTAACTTTGATTTCAGTAGGCAGACATTCATGTTTGCCACCACGGAGGCTCACAAGGTCTTTCACGCGCTAATGGATAGGTGTGAGAGAGTAGATCTGGAAGAGTACACCCACGAAGAGATGGGTAGGATCGTGGCCTTGAACCTGAAGGGCGTTAAGTTCGATAATGGTCTGTTGGCAAGGATAGCCTCCACCCTTCGTAGCAACGCACGTAAGGCGCAACAGATGGCTGGCCATATAACTAATTACCTTTCCTTCATGAGGAAAAAGGATTTTACATATATTGATTGGGAACTCTTGAGTGATGAATTGAGTATCTATCCGCTTGGCGTGAATCAGAATGAATTAAACGTACTGCGAAAGTTGGAGGGTAAGACGAATGCTTCCCTGACCTATCTAAGCGCAGCAACCAACATGAGCAAGTGTTCGCTCCAGAAGGATATCGAGTTGTACTTACAGAAGCATGACCTAATGGAGATAAGCACGGCTGGACGTAATATCACGCCTAGAGGAAAAGAGTTTTTAAAGATGATGGATACTGAATCTGAGGAAATTAAAATGGCAGCATAACTTAATACGTCCAAGATGAGTGTTCGTAATTATAAAAGAAAGGTCTGACTATATACAAAAATTTGTCGGCATGAAGTTACTAAGTGCTGGTTTGATACATGAAAATACAAGCCAACTATTCCTAGATAAAGAATGGGAATGTGCGACAGAAGATGGGTACGTCTTAATTAAATACTCAAGCGGAATACTAAGCATGGCTTACAGTGAGTGTGAACATGACTTAAGAAGTAAATTGCAATCAATAGCTACGGCTAACGAGTTCATGATAAGCAAATTATCTTTTTCGCAAATAAAGGACTTTATGAGTTTTAAAATAGATGAGGATGATTACTTCAAATAAATGCGAAAAAAATTAAAGACAAATAAGGGACAAATAAGTGTCAATCAATAGAGATCAAACAAAGAAGAAACTATTACAGATGTCAAAAGACTTTCGTAATGGAAAATTCACTCGCGTATCTAAATCTGCTTTGGATGAATTGGAAGCGCGACATGAAGCAAATATGAGGTCTATGGTCCATCAGCAGCCGAGTAAGGGCAAGACCATCATGGGTTCGTGACCATCCTATCTCCTATCTCTCTTACCTCCCAATCATTAGCGGCTAACTAATGATTAGACTCCTCTGGCTCTTGGTCAACAGGGTTTCTCTACACGTCCTGCATCTGTAACTTCTACCCCGTTTAATCCTATTGTGGATAATCGTGCTTATCATATGCACAAACTCACCTTCCGCACAGCCGCAGTAATATGTCCAGCGTCTTACCTTGCGAGCGTTGGGTAGTGAATAGCTGTGGCAGCGTTTTGGCGTAAGGTCTAGTGCTCTCATGCATTCTTTCCATTCATAGCCATGAGGTTTAATCCTGTGAGGATTATGCTTGTGTGCGTACAGGTGACACACTTCATGAGGCACGGTGTCGTCCATCATGTCTGCTGGCTCTAGCTCAAATGCCTTGAGGTTTAATCTGATTTTGTTTTTGCCGTAGTTAGCCTGTCCTGCCACCTTGCCCCTTAAACTATACTCGATAGTTGGGAAGACCATGTCAGTGCCAAACTTCTCTTGAAGCTTGAACAGGCACGTATCTACCTTTTCGTTAACTCGTTTTTTTAATTCTTTTAGTTCTAAGTAATCCATTTTTCCTTTCTGTATCTAGTACAATGTAGCACAGTTTAATTACATTGTCAACATATATTTTTATGGCCTAAAATCATTTAGTGGGTTGACACAGAACTAATAGTGGTGTATATTGTACCCATGAGCATAAAAGAGTTTATCAAACTAGTAGATAACAAATTAGAATCTGAGCTTGGATTGAGTATCCATGACTTACCCGATATTCCAATATCAGATGTCTATTTTGATGAAGACTTAAGTGATAACGAGTTGGCCCGTATGGCTGACGAAGTTGTTTCAGATGTTAAGTATGATAATGGTTTGACATAAAATTAAAAGTGTGTTACATTAATATTAGGAAAGGAAAAAACCCATGAATAAAATACCAACCGAAAAAGAAATGTTTGAAGAAGTCATCTTCCCAATCGCGGGTGTTGCGTTGAGCATCATCGTAATGGTTGGAGGACTGGAAGTCCTTGTAACCCTGTGGGGAATGGCATAATGACCAGCCCTAATAACTCTAAAAAAACCGAAAAATAATTATTGACAATATAACAAGAAAGGAGTAAGTTGATTACATGAACCAACTTGATACAAAACCCAAAGGCTTTCCGGATAAGTTGGGACTAGTCGTGCGAGGCGTGGAAGTGTCGCTTGACTATAAGAATAACACACTAGACATGCCTGACGTAGTGCCTGAGCACATTAGACGCGGCGTACATAGATATTTAAAAACGGAGGGATTCATAATAGAAAGCAAAGGAGAATAACATGAAACTAGAATACCAAGATTGCGGTACTAACATCGCGCTCTTCCTAGATGGAGAAAAGGAAGAGATTGAACAAAAACATATGAGCCTGTGGAATCACGGCGCGACCAAGTCAGAACTCGAATGGGTGAATGAACATCGTGCGTATATGTGGACCACTAAACAAAAACTGTTAAAGGCGTTAGTGAATGCTAATCTTTTCGGTTTACTTGGCGTCCTTAAAACTGTCGAAGAATACAAGGGAATCAAGGGTGGTTTACTGCCCAAGGCCCGTGAACTAGCTGACGTTGAATTCTCAGGTATTGAAAAGGTAGCAAAGCAATTTGCCAAATGGAACTCCGCCGCAATAGCTGAAGAGTTTGTGGTGAACTACCAAGGCAATTCTGCGTCTCCATTCGAGCGTGGACAAATGTTGTACCACGGTACGGTGCAACCAAGTTAAATGCAGGATATTATATTAGCGATAGCGGCCATTACTTTGGCTCTCTCATTAAATAGTATCCTGCCGAAGGGATAAAACTATTATGAAGACCAAGGTAAAAAATAAAAAAGTGGGCCGACCCTCGCAAATAAAGGATGCGATAATTACGCACTTCTATATTTCAGGGAAGGATAACGATGAGCTAAGACGTTGGGCAGAGTTGGCGGACGTGTCCGTCGCTGAACTCACGCGACAGTTTATCACAAATGGATTAAACTCCTTAAACGGTTCGGATGTGACTTATTCAAAAATAAAGGATAAGTGCAAAGACCGCCTGTCGGCAGTGGATAGCAAAATAGCTAAGATGGAGGCAAAGCGCGAAGCCTTAGCTGCCGAGTTAAACGGAGTAGTCGAATAAATGCGAAAAAAATTAAAGACAAATAAGGGATGAGCCAATAGTCGGGGGCTGTTTACCTAGTGCCGTAAGTAGCCTCCGATTTTCCTATCTCCTACCTCCTATCTCTCTTACCTCCCATTGAGACTGAGTCTCAGTAGTGTTTATGCTTGACATTAATGCTATTGTGTGCCTAAAAATCTTTCCTAAAGTGAAATTATTATTTGACAAACTACATAAAGTAGAGTACCTTATATGAGTGCAAGGGATGAGAAAAGAGGGAGTTAAAAAAGAGTTTGACTCCGAATCAAAAACCTGATAAACTAGGTTTAGTTAATCAAGTACGACAAAAACCCATAAAGGAAAGGTAAAACATGGCTCGCAATTCAAAACCCACAAGCAGCAACTTTGACTTCGACGTGAAGCTGGAAGACTTGTTTGTGAAAAACACTGACGGCACTGACACAAAGGTTGTCGGACACAAGGTGACTCGCCGCCAAGATAACGGCAAGGTCATTGGAGTGGTCGGTAGCGATTATGGTTTAGTGAAAACCAACCGCTTGACCGATTTGGCAGAGAGCGCGTTTGAAGACAAAGGCTTGACCGACTACAATCGTCGGGCAATTGTGGCTCGCGACGGTTCGCGTACTTATATCGAGTATGACTTTAAGAACCATACCCGCGAGGTTAAGGTCAAGGGTAAGGTAGGCGACCAAGTCGGAATGCGCCTGACCCTTAACAATAGTTACGACGGCTCTTGTCGCGTAAGTTTCGCGCTTGGCGCGTTGCGCCTAGTTTGCACCAACGGAATGACGACGCTTGACCGCGCTCATGAGTTGACCCGCAAGCACACAAAGAACGTTACGACGGAATTTGTGAAAGAGGGATTGGGATTCGCGCTGTTGAGCTTCGACGGTGAAATCCGGAAGTTTCAGACGCTTGCCGATAAGGCAATCGATCACGAGCAGGGCTTGACCATGCTCTCGAACATGGCGAAAAAAAGCGTTATCACTGAAGTGGTACGCAAGGGCATTGCCAACATTTGGGAAAGCCCATCCTACTCAGAGGACAACGAACGCACGTTGTGGAATCTCAATAATGCCGCAACCCAGTATCTCACACATGAGGTACGGAGCGAGCGTTTCGAGTATGCCAACGCCGTGAACAAGCGTGTCCTGAGCAGACTGCACAAGGCTGCGACGGTGGAATCAAGTTTTGATAACTTGCTACTTCCCATAAATGAGGAAATAGCAGTTACGGAAATAGCAGTTACGGCTTAATCACAAGGGAGCGGGGTAAAACCCGCCCCCCCTTTTAAACCACTCCCTCAGAGGGAGTGGTTTACATACATGGGGCAGCAAATGTCCCACCCTCGGAGGTAGGAGATAGGAAAAAATTTCGGAGATAAGAGATAGGATAGAGATAGGACGATTTTAAGAGTTTGTCAAGCACAAAATGACCGCATAGCAAAGAAAAGTTTCTTGATAAAAAAGCCTTTTTGGTCTTGCAATCAGTTTAATCTGGTGCTATATTATACCTAACAACGAAAGGAAAAAAGAGAATGAAAAAAACCTACACAATCAAAACAAAGAGCGGCAAAGAAATCACCCTGACATGGCACAATGATCCCGTTATTCTTATGGCAAAGCTGGCAGAGTTGAACGGTGCCAAGGTTGTCACCATCCACGCAAGGCACGATTTGGTTGCTGGCAAGGATGTAAAAAAGACCAACCCAATTGAAGGTGAAAAGCGTTTTGGATATAACGGTCTGACAAACGTGTCCTATAAAAACGCGGTGCGTAATTTCCTACGCAAGCACGGCGAGACGCTGCTGAAATCCACCGAGGCGAAAATTCGCAAGATGGGCAAATTCCTAGTTGCCGAGAGCAAAATTTGGGAACCCAAGAAGCGCGTTTGGGGTGAACATAAAGACGGTTTGCGCCATGTCATCGGACACACCAATAAAGATGGTGAGTCCAAGGTTTATATCACGCTGTTGACTTGGTACAAGGAAGGCAGCCTTTACCATGAGTATCTTGACACTGACGGCAACGTCATGAGCGAGGACGACATTGCGCCCCACCTGTATGCGAAAAGCTACAGCAAGCCCACGGTGAAATTATCCAACGGCGACAAAATTGAGGTGCCGTTTTACGTTCGGACAATCACGATTGACAAGGTAGTCAACGTAAAGGGAATTGACATAGGCAACACAGACTTGGGAGAGCTTGCCGATATGGTGAGCTAAAAGATGGAGAACCTACAGGCGGAGGCGAGAGCCTCCGTCTTTTTTTTTGGAGGTAGGAGGTAGGATGATTTTGATTGCCTGTCAAGTAATTATTTCTGAATTATATTATTGACAACTGACACGTATTCCTTCATAATGTAACTGGTGGGGAAGGGACACCGCGTCGGAGGTAGGAGATAGGAGGGACGACTTTTTTAACTAAATGCGATTCGAGGGTTGACATATAATCTTTTTTGGGGTATATTATCACCATGACATTGAAAGACATAGAGAAGAAGACAGGCACACTTTCCAAACCCAGCAAGATGCCCGGTTATGGTTACTCCACTCCCGCAGAAGATTGCAAGACAGGCAGCAAACTAGCCAAGGTTGAGAATTCCATATGTAGTATCTGTTACGCTCGCAAGGGCCGTTACGTTTTCCCCAATGTAAAGAAAGCATTGAAAAAACGCCTTGCCGCAATTGAACGTGATGATTGGGTTGAACTAATGACGGATTTAATTAGGCGCAAGGAGAAGAAGGGATTTTTCCGCTGGCATGATTCCGGTGACGTGCAGTCTGTTAAGCATTTGAAAAAGATTGTAGCTATCGCAAACAATTTGCCAGAAATCAAATTCTGGTTGCCCACGCGTGAATACAAATTTGTTTCTGATTATCTCGCGGTCAATGATTCATTCCCCGCCAATCTGACCGTGCGCTTGTCTGCGTTCATGGTTGACGGCCCACCGCCCAAGGCTTTTGCTGAGAGGCTAGGCTTGACCACGTCCGGTGTAGTAGAAGATGATTCATTTACTTGCCCGTCAGAAAGACAAGGTAATTCTTGCGGTGACTGCCGAGCCTGTTGGGACGGTAGTGTGCCAAACGTAGGCTATCACAAGCACTAAAAGAAACTTGACAACAAACCATTCCCCCCGCCAAGGCGGGATTTTTTTTGTTATAAATTCATTTCATGGGTTGACAATTGACGTATCGTATGCTATATTATTATTAGTGAGGAAGGGACTTTTTCGTCGGAGGTAGGATGGAGGTAGGAGATAGGAGGGCAGGACATTTCCATGTCCCACCCTCCACTTTGGTTCCCCTTGGCTCACATAAATCTTTAATTAATTACACTTCAACCCTTGACATATAACCTTTTATAGAGTATATTATTGTCATGAGGACGATGAATGAAAACATAAGGATAGCAGCCAACAGCATAGAGTGGGCTGAATGTGTCCGCTTGTTTCGCCATTTGGAATGCACTTGTGGCAGAGGCACGACGGTAAGTAGTTTTAGTTTGTTGATGGATGAATTCAAGAAGCTGAAAAAGATTAAATGATTTAGGATTAAAACCCATGAGTGAGGAATAGAATCGTAGGAGAGCTACGGACGCCGAGAGTAATGGTTGTTGAACACTTCACTCGCTTTAATTACTTGACACACAACCAAAAGTAGAGTATATTAGATACAGAAAGGAAAACCCATGAAAGACAAAATCAAAGCAGTAGCAGAACTAATCGCGTTTGGCGCAGCATCGTCAATAATCTTGTTAATCGTATTAGCTTACTTCTCGTTAGCTATATAAGAAAGGAACCCATGATAACTTGGAAAGCATATTCATTA
The DNA here is from genome assembly GCA_002690445.1 of Candidatus Pacearchaeota archaeon. The sequence goes on along the minus strand of NZER01000148.1, from coordinate 666 downwards.
ATTGGCGGAATCACCCTGCTTACCGTAATCCCTTTTGGATGGTTGGCAGTTGCAATAGCGGCGATTCTAATTAACATCACTTGTTTCAAACTCAACATTAAGGCAGCAAAATGCAATACAAAGTAATAACAACTGAAATGTGGTCATCCACTTATATCGTAGACGCTAACTCTGAGGAGGAGGCTATTCAATCTGCGCGTCTATCTGGTGGTAGCGATGACCCTCTTTATCAACCTATCGAGACGGTATACAATTATACGTTAAGAGATAGAGACTCCATGTATGTCGTTAAGCTACCCGACTATGAGAAGGGTGACAAGGTGGCGGACGTGGTAGAGAAATGGGGGGATAAATAGTATGACATTAAAAGAGAAAATAGAATTCGGAATCTTTGAGTACATGGATAAGCAGGATTGTCCCCAAGTGTTCACTGATGAATTAAGGCAGACCATTGCTGAGGATGTGATTGATATTGTTATTGATAAGTTGAATGACGAGGAGTTGGGAGAGTTAAAAGCGGGACTTGACGAGGAGCTATACAACAACCTACCCCGAAAGGATAAATAGTATGAAACGATACAATCACGCCGTAGACATCGCATTCTCGCTGGTATCCAATCACCCCAAAGGGGAGGACATAACTGCTGATATGTTAAGAACAGCTTT
>NZER01000147.1 GCA_002690445.1 Candidatus Pacearchaeota archaeon | reverse complement strand
TTAATTGTGTTTTCTTGTAATAGGTTCTTCGTCTCGTCGCTCATAAAATTTCTCCTTTTGCGCAAAAGTGAGTCTACAGATAAGTAGTCTTTCAATGAAAGAAAAGGTTATTTTGTTGTAACTTTTGTAATGCTTTATCGTGGATTTGCTTGATTCGTACAATGCTGACCTTCAAACGCTTGGCAATTTCTTTGTATGTCATTTCCGGCAGTTCTTCCACGGCGATCATTGTACAATTTAAGTTTTGTTTATAATCGATCCACATTCTACAATCTTCTTGCTTACATGATCTGTTTTTTAAAATACATTCTGCGGTACATTTTTTCATAGATCTGCCTCTTTTTCTAAAATATCAAATATGTTTTCAATTTCATTTTTGTTTAATGCAAATTTATTAATCGTTTCTTTTTCTTTTTTGTTCATAAGTTTTACTTTTTGCCTTTTAGTTTTAGATATACTTTTTTGTTCTTTTAGTTTTTCAATAAAGGCTGTTATGTTTTCATCTTTATTAATGTAAGCTTTTACCATTTTATTAAAAAACTCTTTAATTTTAATTTCATCATAGTGCAGACGAATCTTTAAATCAGCGTGCAATTTATCAGTGCTTTCAAAACATATCTGTTTTTTGTTTGTTCCGTAATTTGGCATAATTTATTTTTTCAAAATATGAGTATCGCTTTCAACCCGGCCTGCTGCAGTTTGTTTTATAAAAATCGCATTTTCTTGTAATTCTTTAATATTTCTACAGCCTGAATATGATAGCCCTGATTTTATGCCTTTGCCCAAGTCTGTCAATATATTTTTTACACTACCTTTATATGGGATTGTTGTAGAGATGCCTTCATTTGAAGAATATTCTCCTCTCCAATCAAATTGTGCTTCTTTGCTAGCCATCCCTCTGTAAACCTTGCTTTTCATGTTTGATTTTTTTGTAATTACATTGCCAGGAGATTCATCTGTGCCTGCCAGCATTGACCCCAGCATGACAAAATCTGCTCCTGCCGCTAAAGCTTTTACGATGTCCCCTGATGATCGGATGCCGCCATCGGCAATAATTTTCGCGCTTCGATCTGACTTGGCACAGTCAAAAATGGTTTGCAACCCAGGAACGCCGTGACCAGTTTGAACTCTTGTAGAACAAATAGATCCGCCGCCAATATTACAACGGATGCTGTCAACACCCCAATCTGCTAAGGCATTAAAGCCTTCTAGTGTTGCTATGTTTCCGGCTATAATGTGAACACTATCATTGAGCAATTCTTTAATTGATTTAACGGCGCGTTCTACTAGCTTATGATGCCCATGAGCCACGTCGATACATAAAACTTTTGCACCATTGTGGTATAACCGAGAAGCCCGTTTTAAATAATCACCAACAACTCCTACAGCTGCGCCTACATATTCAACGTGTTCCCACGCTTGTTTGACCATTTCGCATTGTTCTTCTATTGTTCCATAACGGTGAATAACTCCTAGAGCGCCGTGGTCGGCCATGACAGCTGCCATATTAGCAGCAGTTACTGTGTCCATCGGCGCAGATATAATTGGAAGATCTAGGTGTATTTTTTTATCTAACGCGTTCCCAATATCGATCTCTTTTCTGCTTTCAATATCTGAATATTGAGGTACCAACAATACGTCGTCATATGTTAAAGCCTGTTCAAATTTCACTCACAACCTCCCAATTTTCTTTTAGTAATTTAAATGGAGCACGTGCCGGTGAAGAATCCCCAGAAAATAGAACATGCACGTACTCTTCTTGTATTGGCCCTGGATTCAGTTCGAACTTCATTGACGCATGTTCTATTGTGTAAATGTCTAAAATAAGCGCTGTTTTATTTGTTTCTTTGTGTTTCACTAAATCACCGATTTTCATTGTCCGTCTCCAAGCGGGGGATCCCCGGCGGCAAATCGCCAGAAACAACACCGCCATGCTTGACACAAACCAATGAGATTCTCGACACAGGGACGTACCCATAAACTGTATTTGTTGGTTTTTTTGGGTCTTCTGCCCAACTCGCCAATAAAGGCTCAGGTTGCGATGGGTATCCAACTTCAACTGCGGTGTATCTTGTAGCATCGTCCACCCTTGGACGACAATATGCGACAGAATTCGCCTGGACACTCATTGAAAATCCATCTTTACAGGTCACATATTTATTTAAGCTTTTCATTATTTTCCAACTCTTCTATCATTTGGTTAAGATACCAGCGAGCCTTTTCTAAGTCTTGAAGGGCTTTACCTTTATATTTATGTCTAGAAACATATTTGATTATATTTCCTTCTGCATACCCCATTCTCCAAGAATTAATAAAGCTATATGGCTCAATAGCTTGTTCGCCTTTCCAATTGATATTGTAATGTTTTGGATGATTAACTTTATCGTCGTTCATTTCTTCCCTTTTCACAATCTGGGTGGCATGGTGCATGAACAGGGCATCCGATTTCACAATTATCTTTTGGGTTTTCTATCTTTGGCGCAAATTCAAATGCAAAATAAAAAATGGCACTTAAAATTGCCATACTAACTAAAAATGCGAAAATTGCTATTCGTTCTTCTTTTAAAAATTTCATTTTTTGTTCTTTTCTTCTAAATGTTTCTTAAAGTCTTGAATGATGTTAACAGCTTTCTCCCAGCATTGTGGGCAGTAAAGGCGAACAGTATCATTGTCCTGTCGTACCACAACATTCCAAGTCTTTACTTGTTCTTTATTCATCTTATCAAATGGTTCTTCGCATGTCAAGCATTTATCTGGAAGTTTTCCAAATAAAGCTACTTTTGTTGCCATTTCTTTTTCGGCTGATTTTTTTTCTTTGTTTGCTTTGTTTCTTCGCAATTTTCTTTCTAATGACATTATCTATCTCCTGTTGAGCCAAAGCCGCCTTCGCCGCGAGCTGACTGGAAGTTTAAAAATTTATCAGTTTCAACCTCTTCTACTTTATAATGAACTATCGGTATTAAAACTGCTTGAGCAATTTTATCTCCTGATTTGATCACTTGAGTTTTGGAGCCAATGTTGTGAAGATTTATATATACTTCTCCATTATAGCCAGGGTCTATCACGCAAGCGCCTACTATTAATTGTCGCTTATATGCTATCCCTGATTTGTTCTTAACTTCCAACATGTAACCATATGGAATTTCTACTTTAATGCCCGTGGAAAGCAGTCGCGAGGCTTTGGGCGGGATATGAAAATCTTCAGTTTCGTATAGTTTTTTATCGTTATTTGAACAATAAAATAAATCCACCCCAGCGTCCATTTCGTGTGCGCGAATTGGGAGCTTAGCATTTTCTCTGATTTTGTATACTTTAAGAATCATCGTATTATCCGCATGTTTAAGCACTTCGAGTCATTTAAATTTTGTTCAATGAGTAATGTTTCAAAATTTTTCATTTCACTTTCTTGTCCTTTTGGAAAAGTTTTAAGGATTTCAACCAAAATATCTTCGCGCTTTAATCCATCTTGAATCATTTTATGGATATGCGGATTGCCTTTCTGCTTATGCAAGGATGCACTGAAATGCCACCCTAATCGGCGGCTTGCCCCCCATTGACTTTGACCAATGTAGTAAGATCCATTTGGAAAAACCAACTTATATACTTCATTTTTTCGATACCTTTCACGTTTAGCTTTTTGTTTCTTTGGGCAATAATTTGCTCGAAAACGTGCTTGAATTTTTTTTCTATTCTTTCTCCAATAGCGGAAGGCCAAGGGCGCATTGCAAGTCTTGCAGACATAGCTATGACCATCGGGCCTTGTTTTATCTTTATAAAACTCTGTTTTGCTTTTTTCTTCTTTACACGTGCTACATTTTTTCATTTTTTCTCCTTTTATCCTAATAGTTTAAAATTATAAGAAATGTTCTTTACACTGAAACCCCATTGTTCATCATAATCTAACTTAGCCATATAAGGATGATTAATGTGAACTCTATCTTTGTTACGCACTCCCCAGCATTTAATATCAACAGAAGTAGAAGTATTATCAACAACTCTTATAATCCAATATTCTCTTCCGTGTTTGGTTTTCTTTTTGATAATTTCTCTTGGTACAAACCAGGCAACGCCTAAGTCATTGTCCCATTCGCCAAGAGGCGGTATTTTAAGATAATCTAACTGGTTTAACATTTCAGTTGATACAACTAAGTCAATTGGGAACACTCCAGTTAAAGATGATAAGTATTCAATTTTTTCTAGGTCTGAAAAATCTTCTTCGGGTTCGTATAGAGCAATGTTTTCTTTAAACTTTTTTTCATTTTTCGGGCGATCAACCGCTGTGGCAGACCAAAAATGTTTCAAACCTGTGAACCTATCATCCATTAAAGAGTTTAAAGCTTGGGATCGAATAAGCACATCCAATGCTTTCTTATTTAATTTAGAATATATAATGTTATCATTAAAAATAAACTCTTCAATTGTGTTAAAAGGGCGATTGCTAATAATTTGCTCAATTGCTTTATCCCCCAGGCCCTTAATTGAGGTCAAAGGCTGAATTAATGTTTTGCTGTCTTCGGAAATTTCCCAAACAGTTCCAGACTTATTAATGTTGATAGGTTGAATTTTAAATCCAAACTTTTTTGCAAGATTGATCGCTTTTTCTTTTCTGCTTTCAGGTTCTTTATCAAGAAAAGCGGCCATCCACTCTACAGGATAGTAATTGAAAAGCCAAGCACATTGATAAGAAAGAATAGAATAAGAAACGGCATGAGATTTATTAAATCCGTAACCACTAAAGAATTCAAATTTCTGCCAAAGTCTTTCGGCTTCGCGCTTTGACATATTTTTTTCAATACAGCCTTCAACAAATTTATTGTAAATTTTTCTTTTCTCGCGCTCGCCTTTTCCTGTTCCCTTCTTAGTTAATAATTTACGTAGTTCATTACCTTCATCAAGGCTAATATTCTTTCCAAGCTTGTGCGCCAAGAGCGCAATCTGTTCCTGAAAGATTAAGAAGCCATAAGTTTCTTTTGTCACTTCTTGTATGATGCTGTTCCCATACTGAATGTTGTGTTGGTTCTCTTTCGCTTCAACATAAAGCTTATCGACGTCCGCGCTTAAGGGGCCTGGCCGATATATAGAAGTGATGGCGGCAATGTTAATTATGTTCTTTGGTTTTGCCTTCTTGCAAAAATTTTGGGCGCCCTCTTCTGTAAATTGAAATATGCCAGCCCACTTGCCTTTGTGAAAAATATTAGCGTACACCTTACTGTCCGTAAGATTAATTTTATCTGGATGGAGGTTTTCATTATAATACTTCTGGACCTCCTCAAACGTTGGGTTTTCAATGTTGTGATGTCGCTTCAAAATATGCGAAATCGAACCCTCAATCATTTTTAGCGTTGAAAGCCCAAGGATATCAAACTTAATAAACCCTAAAGGTTCAAGATGTCTAACATTTTGGCCTTCTGACCATGGAGTTTGTGTGATCCCGCCACTATTAATTAAAGGCATATGTTGGTTTAAATTTTCCCCAACAACAACGCCTCCCGCGTGACGAGAAACTGATCTTGTTTGACCGTATAAAATATTAATATGATTTGCGATGTGTGGATATTTGCTTAAAAATGTTTTTAACGAATCTGAAAACTCCATTAACTCTTCAAAAGTAGGAACATATACACCTGCTTTAATTCCATGTTTCTTTTTTGCAAGCGGGGTAGCTTCTTTTAACATTTTAGAAGTTACTGAATTTACTTCTGTAAAGGGGATCCCATAAAACTTTGAAATATCTTTAACTAAAGAACGGAGCTGCAAAGTATTAAAATTAGAAATTGGAACCACAGTGCTGCTACCCCATTCTTCAATTAATAATTCTTTCAGCTCCATCGGATCCGAAACATCATAATCAATATCTGGATAATCTTTCGCGTCTCGTCTTAAAAATCGAGAAAACAAAAGTTTATATTTAATAGGATCAACTTGAGTAATTCCAAGGACATATGCAACCAACGAACCAGCAGCAGAGCCGCGGCCAGGGCCTGTTATTTGAATCTCATTTGCCTTTGAAGCGATTGCGTTCATAGTTAAAAAGTATTTACCAAATCCGCGCTCATTAATAACTTCTAACTCTTCGCGTAAGCGATTAACATATTCT
>NZER01000146.1 GCA_002690445.1 Candidatus Pacearchaeota archaeon | reverse complement strand
GCGACATCGGTGAGATGATTTCCGACCATATCTTTTATTTCTTTAATCTCTTGACGTAATTCTTTCATATCTATTGACAAATGCTGTGTACCATGCTATAGTTTAGGTATTATGGATATTTCAGGTTTCATTCTGTACCTTTTTGAGATACTTGGCTTCTTTTTGCTGTTCATATTAATTGCTGCTGCCTTTAAAAGCTAGGAAGGCTTGGTAATTTCGGTAATTGGGGTAATTGAGGCAAAACACTGCCACTATCTCGACTAGGATCAAATGCTTGTGTGCCTACACCAAAAAAGGCAGGAATCCCCACGGCTGCACCACCCAAAGGTCCAGCTTGTTTAACGCCGTCCGCAATATCGTGCAGGTAAAGAGGCACTAATCGTGTTGCCACTGACTGAGGTAAACTCAAATCCTCTCCAACAAAATTCGTACCCCGTAGAAGATCGGCAGCCAAAGAGGGGACAGGAGCAAACTTGCCAGACAAAAATCTCCCAGACTCACTTAACCTTGTTCTTCCACCAAATTCACCAGTAGATAGTTGAGCAACTTCGCCAGTGGCAAGACTCTTTCTTTCTCCCAAAATCATCTGAGAGGTAAATCTGACCCATGGTTGAAAACCCGCCCAAACATCATAGCGAATATTGCCGAACCGAATCTTTCCAAAGTCAGAGCTTCTGGGGTCATCCTCAACATCGGCACCACCTAACTTAGCCAAAGCAACAAGAGTCAATCCTGTTCCAACGAATTTTATCATTGATTTGACCGCCTCTTTTCTAACTGGAGGAGGTAGTTTTAGATACCAATAAGGATTAAGCATCTGAATGCGTGATGCCATGTAACGAGGGGAGTAGAACACTGAGTTCAAAAGCGGAGCAGCCTCGGCTAGCTTGCCTGGTAACTTGCCACGACCAGTGGCTACATTAATAAATTCAGCTACGCCTTTCATTAATTCAGGTTCATCAAAAATATCAATGCCACCTTTGATATACTCCTGAGCCATGTCATCGAATACATCGGCTCTCAACTTATTCAAAAAGCCCGTGTAGGCCCTCTCCGAGGCTTTGACGCCCCTCCCTATAATAGGAATCTTATCCGCCAGATTGGTCATGAAGGCCTCCTCTTTGCTGCTAAGGCCAACTGCATCACCACTAACGTCGGCGATAGCTAATCCAGCCTCCTTCATCAAAGGGAATGTTTGTTTTTTCCTAATAGAACCCATCGAGGCATCAAAAAACTTTTCATCAAAAAAGAATCGCAACATCGAGTTGAAAGCACCCACTGCTCTTTTTGGCTTATGGAGAGATAAAACAAACCCTTGCCTAAAGGGAGCTGACATATCCATGGAGGACATCAGCGCACGCGGTACATTAAATACCTCAGCCACTCCCTCAGCAATTCGTTTTATCAAACCTCTCTTGGAAAGAATGGCGTCTACTAGTTCGCTGCCGTAGACTTGCTTCATCAACTTCAGTTCATTGGGTTGAGGAATTTCACCAGCGCGTCTACCTAACGCCTTCTCCAAGCCTGACATGACATTTATCTTATCGAAAAAATCTAATTCAGGGTGATTCTTAGCTACATCGAAAAGAGAGTCCACCTCTTCTTGTGTGAATCGTCCTCGGACAGCCTCAAACTTCGCTTTGGGTAACTCGCCTCTGAGAGTTCCCTTTGCGGCGAAAAATCCCCTCTCACCAGGAACATCCTTTAAGGCTCTGGATCCACGCGCAGCCCGTTGAGATCGTTCTTTTCTAAAGAGTCTCTGGGTCTGCTTTCTAGCAGGTTCAGCCTCTCGGATAGAAGCGGCGACCTTGCCTAATGTGACTTTAGCTCTGTCTATTTTTAGGGCATGAGAAACAACCTCCTCCCCGCCGCGGACAAGAGCTTTCTGAGCTAGCTCCTCGCCGCCTTTGTTAGTTATTTGTTGCGCTATCTTCTTGCCATATTTCTGTGTAAGTTTTTGCGCTGTCTTAGTCCCAACCTTGCCCAGGCCGCGGGTAAGCCCACCCACATCGAGGCTGACTGTTGTTAAACTCTTTCTCTCTTCCTCAGTTGGTCGGCGACCACCATGAAAAACTCCGAAGGCTAAATCCTTCTGAAGGTTATCCAATTCTTCTCCGGCCTTCATGCTAACCTCAAAGCGCCGGCGCACGAGGTCACCAAAAGCTTTTCCTGCCTCAGTACTCTCAACCTTCTCCTGGACTTGACCGGCGCCAACCAATGCTTTCTGACCTATTGACTGCAAAAAGGGTAGAAGGGCCATTATCCTTGCATTAAATCTAGGATTTCGGAGTCGGTAAAGCCCGCCTTGCGATAAGATTCTACAATTTTCAACAAGTTAGTAAGATACTCATCTATCTCTTCGTCCCTATTTTTACTAATTTTGTTAAAACCACCCTCCTTAACCTTTTTAATTAATTGATCTCTGGAGAAAACTGTCCGGAAAAAATTTGTTGTCAGGAACGGTCCTTTTTGGGAATCAAGAGCCGAAGCCAGAGGTTTACCCACCTTACCAAGTGAAGTTTGGCCTACTATTTCTCCTGTCTTTTTATCTATTCTAGTGACAGTAACATTACCTGACGCATCAGTACTAGTTTGAGTGGTAATATTAGGCTCAGTTGCTTTTCTTTCCTCTACAAGTTCCTTCAATGCCTGTTGTGCTTGGAACTCAACTTGACCTTGTTCAAAGGCTTCTTGTTTCTGCAAGAAGTCTATACCGGTTTTAGCTGCAAATTCTACCTGCTTTATACGGGCTTGCTGTTGATCCTGAGACAACTTTAATCTGTCTAAAGTGTTTGCCTGTGTTACCTCGGCATTCTTTATCTGACTAGCAAATTTATCCCTAGCCCTTGCTTCTTGTTTTAAACGTAAACCCTCCGATAACCAGGGGTTTTCATTGATGTCGGCAACAGCCTCATCACGTTCATTTAATATATCTTCTAATTCTTGGTTCTGTCGTTCAAATTCTTCATTAAGATTACTGATCGCATCTTCACCACCAGCAGCTCCTGTTAGTTCAAGAAGATCTCTCATAAAGTCGGTAAGAGCTTCGATAGGTCTGGACTTCGCTTTTTCTGCATCTATGTCGAGCCCAGTACTATCCCTAATATCCTCAAAAGGCGAGGGTGTAGGTGCTACCTCTGCCCCCGGCGCTACTGCTGCTCCCGCCCCCGCTCGTGCTGTAACCTGTTGAGCGGGTGTGAAGGGGATTCCTGTAGTTTGAGCAGCTCTCTGACCGGCTATATTACCTTGTTGAATAAGTTGCTGTGTGCGCTCTGTAGAGCCCAGTGGAGCCGTTACACCTGCAGGGGCAGGAGCAGGCTGTGCGGGCGCTGTAGGGCCACCTACAGGCCCACTGACAGGCACAGGACCTGCTTGTGCCGGTGCAGCCAACCCAGATACCGAAGTCTTTGGCTGAACTGGGCTGGGAGCTGCGGCCGTCTCACCAAACAAACCTTGGAGTGTTGGTACATTGACTGCTAGGCCGGCACCCTCGAGTTCTGATAACTGTGCTTGTAGCTTCTGTTGTCCTAGCTGAAAACCGGTAAAGTCGGTGCCAGCTACCTTCTGTGTTGGGAGAGCGCCAATCTGAAAAGCAGCGCTACCTAACGCCCTCGAAGTAATCCTTGCTTGGTCTCCTCTTATTTCAGGTGGAAGGTTTAGAGAAACATCCTTCTCAGCTTGCATAAGCCGATCCCTTAATGTTCTTAATCTATCTTGATTATTAGCCATAGTTTAAAAAAATCTATCTTCTATATCGAGGTCGCTTACTCTAGCTCCCCGTTCGACATCTATTCTTTGCCATATACCAGCTGACTTGTGTCCCTGATAACCAAATTGTTCATCGGTGATACGTTTCCATACCTCCTCTAACATCGTTTTAGCTCTTAGGTCATGGGCATCTGCCTCTGCAAACTTCTTCTCTCGTGTCTTGGCGTAGTTCATCATCTTTTCAATGATGGCTTCATTGCCTTCTTCTTCCCTATCACTGAAGACTGTGACCTCTGTTAAGTCAGTCCTATCGAAGTCTCTAGGTGTGAACTGGCCATAGGCTGTGACAGTGCCTGATATATCTGCATTAGGATTTATGTAATAAAGACCACCGAAATCCGAGAAGATAAGATCCTCTCCTGTATCGGAGTCCTCTCTGTAGTTTTGATATTCCCTAAAGAGCACCTTCTTTAGTCTCTTGGTGCCTACTTTCAGGTAGCGAATACTGTCTGACTTAAAGCCCTCTGGATAAACAAACTCCTCTACGCTTGCGTAGGTAGTACTGTTACGACCTTCTGTGAAAGGCCACTTCTTGTAGGCTGAGGCCCAAACATGAGCCTGATCAACCCAGTCATCTAAAATTGTGTCGGTAATGAAGGCCACAGTAGTTGACTGTTGCATCCTTACCAAAAACTCTGTCTCTATATCTCCTGTAGTTCTTATCATTGTTTAATATAGTGTGTTTTTACTTACGACAATGTATCCACCAGCACCTCCACCGGCTCCTCCAGCATTATCTCCGGCGCCAGTACCACCTGTGCCGCCTGCACCACCCGTACCATCATCGGTAGTCCCTGCAGTACCATCAGTACCATTTCCAGAAGCATTGCCATCTCCTCCTGCGCCACCTGAGACTCTGTTTGAGCCGCCACCACCACCTCCATCTGAACTGTTACTACCAGAACCGCCGCCAGCTCCACCATTTGTGTTTATTGTGCCTGCTGTTGAAATAGCTGACGTAAATAAGGTATATACACTGCCTCCAGCGCCGCCACCTGAGCCTGCGTCACCACTAGAAGTACCATTGGCACCATTTGCATCTATTGTTCCTGTAAACGTCAGATCACCTGCTACAAGTATCCCTAAGGCACCGCCTCCAGCACCGCCAGCTAAACTGAAGGACCCTAATCCTCCTCCACCTCCACATTGGAGAAACAAGATTCCAGAAGATTTAACTACTGACGTGGCTGTACCTGCTGCACCTCCGGTCGGGTTTGTGCTGTCACCACCATCATTGGCAGTAACGCCTTGATATAAACTGATTCCTGGCGTTGCACTTGCACCACCCAAACTAGAAACATCAATAGCAGGCTGTGTAGATGATATGACGGCGTTTTCTCGACAGTTCAAGATAATGACTGTGCCGTTACTAGATGGATTAGAAAAGGCTAATTTACCTGTTTCTGATATAGAAATTGATTGATAATTTTTTATAAAAAGAGAAGTTGACGCTAGATCAAGCGTGGTTGTACCGCTAGACACCTTCAGATCACCATCACTACCATCTCCTCCAAAGACTGTGTTAATAGAGGGTATCGCTGAAGTAGGCATTATATTCCCTTTGGCATCAATATTAAAAGCAAAAGCCGAAAAACCCCCTGGCTTCTGTTGATTTGAAGGAAGCTCTTGATCAGGTTTCGTTCGATTTTTTTTTGATTTAATACTCATATCTTTGATCTGATACGTATGTGGTTACCGATAGGATCTCAGGGCTAGTGTTGCTACTAGCATTTAAATCAACGGCTACTTCATAAACCTTCGCTACATCACCGATCATGAATATAGCTTCAGTGGCATCGGTTTCTGAGAATGTAGTCTCATTACCTCCTGTAACTGCGTATCTCCAGCCGGCTCCAGCTGAACTGGCGCCTCCTGTTGTAGCCTTGTCTGGTTTAAACCGTACTGATATCGATGTTCCTGTTGCTAGGGCAGTCATCGTTAGCTTAACAGTATCGAACATCTTCTTAAGGAACGGCCCGCCATCATCGAACTCTAGTCCTTCGTATATGGCATTAGCTTTGGTTGTCGTATTCACCTGATCAACTCCGTAGTCAGAGGTTGAGCCATCTGTCGTACCCCACGAAGCTAATAGGACACCGCTAATGTTAGCTATGGCTCCCACAGTGCTTATAGTGCTACCTGAGACGTCTTGTGCGAGGCGATAATCATAGTTAAGGGCAAAGGGTCGATTCTTCTTAGAACGGCCGTAAGACCAGATTCCAGGGTTAGTTCCTCCGTACACACCAAATAGAGCCAGATTGTCCTCAATGGTCACACCTCCAGGATTAACTTGTCCTCCTCCTGGGATGTTAATTATCGGCACTGATTCAACAAAATCTGAGAAGAACAGCTCTCCATCAGTTCCTGCTTGAAGTATCATCAATTCAGCATTGATAATCGCATTAACACCCTTGGCTGGTATTCGCTTCTTCTGAACAAAGTTAGTGGCCGAAGTGATCCATGACCAAATATGGCCTTCTTCTGCCTGATCCAATCTTTCTGAACCAAGGATGGCGTAATCATCTCGTTCTTCTAATGACTTGATGCGATTGCCAGGACGAAGATTCACGGCAAAGGGATTAAAGTCATTTCCGAAACTGAACGTAGCTAGGTCTTCACCATTAGCAATGCCTAGAACGCCGGACATATTATTCATCGTGTGCCACTCGGTACTGCTTATTCCCTCAACCTTATGGTCTTGGGTAGCATCAGCCCAGGGTAGGGTAGTATCACCAGGGATTAGCTTTCTAGCTATCGAGGTACTGGTAGCCCAGAATAGATAGTTAGTAGCATCATCGAACTGCCATTCAGCAGCTCCTCTAATCGCACCATTCTCATCGTTGTAAGCGAAACTCCAGTCGTTATCACCACTTCTGACATAGATACTGCCTGTATTACCAAAACAGTATGTAGAGCCGTCAGCTGCAGGTACAAAGAATTGAATAAGGTCCGTAACCAAACCACCATCCACAGTGGACATAGCTTGTTTACCGGTGATGATGTCATCACGTCCGTGAATGTTCAGGGCTTCTCCGTTCTTGAAAGAACCTTCTACACCTTTGTCATTCTCGTCACTGACGCCACCTCTGAATGATTTAATTAGATAGGGTATTTGTGCCATTTAGTAATCAAATTTGTCGTGGTCTACTTTGAAATACTTGCCTCGAAAGTAGTACTTATCTGCCTTCGTTAGCTTCACCTTTTTCATGTTGATCCTCTCCATAATCCACTGCCATCTCATGCGGTAGGCATCATCCTCCTGAAGAAAGAAAGTAATAACCTTTTTAATCAATCTGATCCGTCCCTTCATATCTGGAATAACCTCAGCATTCTCAAGCTCATCCAGAGCTCGATATAGCTCTCTAACTGGTGGGACCATGTTTTCTGGTGGGACCATGTCATATCCAGCTTCATCATCCATACTCTTAAGCTCATCGAACACTGTGTTAAAGAACTTTTGTTTGATCTTTTTCTTAACCTTAGCGAGTGACTTGGTTAAAATATGTCCCCTTGGAAAACCAGGGTATTCATATTTCTCACCTTCGATGTGCATTCTAGTAGCGCCATCTTCACCCTTAGTTACCTTTGCGCGGGCACTATCACCTTTTTTCCAGTATTGGACCATTTCAGGTGGTCGGTATTTGAAGTAGATATTAAAGAACCACTTAACTAATCTTTTGGGTATGAACATAATTTTTTTGGTAACTCATTCCCAAACGTTGTAAGGCAGTTTGGTTTGGTTACTGCCCTACGAACGAGTTACATAACTATCGACTAGATTGTTACGAACAATGTTGAACCAGACTTCCTTCGAAGTGCAGGAACTAATGCGCCATATAGGTGCAATCCCTGGTACTTCTTAGCAAACTGATCCTCTGCGTCCACAACTCGAGACTCTGCCCACTTGTAGGCGAAAGTGATCATTGAGATGTGGTTTGCAAGGATTTGGTGAGAGCGGCTACCGTCAGAAAGAACCATGTCAGCGGTTGCTGTTGATTTCTCAAGACGAGTAGATACTCGAACGCCTGCAGCTTGGTGAACGTCGAATCCTCCGACGCGACCAACCTTACCGTTCAAGATCACTCCCTCATAAGCCATTGCAATAGCAGGTTGCAGCTCTGCTGCTTGCTTCAATACTTTCACGAAGGCAGGAGGTACGGTCAAGTGACGATCTGTGTCAGGAATCTCATTCCTGTCTAGATCCTCAGCTACTTCCGTAACTTGCTCATAAACTGTGCCGGCAGCAAGCGCTGTTGCTCGACCAGCCTGGAATTCCCAGCCCCATCCAGCTTCAGTAGTTACTTTACCGTCAGTGTTCTGTGCAGAAGTGAACTCTTCACCACCACCAAGACCTCTTAGGATGTCACCGTTTGGAATATCACTTCCAGCGATGGCTGAATCCCAGTTCTCGATTGTAGCTACTTGAGTAGAAGTAACAGCGGTAATTCTGTACCACTCAGTTGCGTGAGTTGTTCCAGAAGTTAGTCGGATACCTTTATTCAAGTCTTGTGGGTCCTGGAAACCGATGTGGTCAAGAGTACCATCACCGTGCTCAACAGGAACCAAGTTACCTGCAGCGGCAGAGTTGCCGTTTAGGGTTAGAGTTCCACCAGCAGCGGTTGTAACTATGGATGCCATAGTCTGACCTGAACCAGCGACACGGATGTCGATACCTACCCAGCTACCAGCTTTGGAGAATTGGGCGTTCTCAATGACGTAAGAGTCAATGTCACGCTCGATTACTTTAGCGGCGTTCTCGGTTAGAGTATCGGCTACGTCATCAGCGTAGGTGAAAAGGTCCTCAAGACGATCAAGAGGAAAGCTGTAGTAGCGTCTCTTCTCAACGACCAATTGGTCCTCGTCATCCACGATAGTCTCGACGTTCATGTCGGTGTTAGCGGTATAGTCACTTAGAGTGATATCCGAAAGGAATGATAGGATGCTTACCCTGTCACCAGCCTTCTGGATCTCACCTTCGTAGTTAGTGTTGGTTATAGCAGGTGTAACAGCGGTCTGATAAAACTTTCGTAGAGTCTTAGCAGCAAACTGCTCACCGAAATTAGCTAATGCCATTTTCTTATTTTAATTGTCACGATCTGCGACCCCAGTCTAAGAATACATTTTCCCAGTTTTGATCTGACCCTTCTTTAGCATCTCTATGTAACGCCTTGGTTGGGTAGTTCTAATCTGTTGAACTTCTTCTACAGACATACCTGTGCTTGGTGGAGCTTTTGTGCCGGATGTTGGTTTTTCGAGGCCTTTTCTCTTAATAGGCTTCTTGTCCAACAGGTCCTTTTCAACAAGGAAGACTTTAGCAACTTTCTCCAACGGCACATCAGGATATTCGGACTGGAATTCTTTGAATTCTTCCTCCTTATCCTCTAGCTGTGGGTACTTGCTGTATACACCGGTTTTTTCCTGGTTTCGCTTAAAGGTTGATATTTCACTCTTTAGGCCAGCCAGTTCTTTACGCAGTGCTTGTCCCTCGTCAGTCACATACTCCTCCTCAACAGGCTCAGAAGGTGGAGCGGCGTTTTCTTTAACGTCTCGCTCATATTTCTCCCTCCAATGCTCTTTTTGCTTTTGGAGTTCGATGGTTTGTTTTTGTAATGCCGATAACTCGGCCTCTTTTTCTGCCAACAATTCGGAATCATTATTTACCTCATCCTCCTTGCTTTCAGTTTCGCTTTGAAAAGGTTGCTCTTTACTTGCTTTTTTTTCGGGCTCACTAGCTGCGCCTTCCTTTGAGGGCAAGAACCTCTTGTCTACTTCTATTTCCTTACTCATTTTTTTATTGAAGTTTTGTCTTCGACTGTTGCTTTTAACGAGTTTGCTCTCAGCTAATTAATTTATAAGTGCCATCTTCTTCGGCATCTTTCCCCTCATTACCTTCATCTTTTTGACGTTACCTTCATGGGTATGCTTGGTTGGCTTTCTCATGACGATAGGCCTTACTCTCTTTAAATTATCTAGATGTGGCATATTATTTTGCTTTTGGCGTCTTCATCATGCGTTTCATCATCCCTTCGGATTGCATCATCATCTTGGAAGTGCCTTGTGGGAAGTGGGTTGGTGAAGATACAGAAACAGAATGCATCTTACCCTGAGGAAAGTGAGTGGTAGATCGTACCTTTGTTTGTTTTGGCATAATATTATTTCTTTTTCTTTTTGCGACTTTTTTTACCTTTGTATCCTATTCCTTTGGGCATATTAAATGTTATCTACGAATTGAGCCGCCACATTCACTGTTGTACCAGTTAAATCATTCATATCAGCAGTCCATGTATTAGCTGATTCATTCTGTCTTAGTGGTGAAGTGAAGGTAGCACCAGCTGTACTGTTAGCTGGAACTTCGAGAGTTAAAACTACGCCGCCGCCTGTAGCATCTCTAAAATCAACTGAGGCCGCTACAGTAGATGAATTTGCGCAAATCACACTCACCAAGTCTCGGAAAGTGCTTGCTTGACCTGTTAATAAAGTTGCCTCCGTTCCCGTGGTGAGTGATACATATGCTGTTGATAGAAGATCCCTCACTTGATATGGATAAGTAACTTGTCTTCCGACATCATCGAAAAAAGGCTGAACATCACCGAGATCGCTGACTGCTGATGGTTGTGTATTGCGACCTATTCCTAGTAATTTTGCTGTTATTTGTTTGAACATAATCTTTTAATAAAAAACGAGGGCTCCTGACTAGGGCCCCCGCTCTTTGGTAGAGGATGAGGTTTTTGTTTATATAATTTTATAATAACATTTATTTTTCTAACAGGCTATTCAATTCTTCTTCTAGCTCTGCGCGGCGGTGTTTGGGTGCGCCTATAACTTCCAGAAGCATTGAGTAAACTGTGTGGACCATTACAAGACGCTCGATTTTCTCAGGCTTATTGTCTAGATTGCGCCACTGTTTTTCTATGGTCCTAATTTGATTTTCACAGAACTTCCTTATCTTGTCAACGGTAATCCCACCTTCTGATAGTATCTTTTGCCACCTATCTACTGTGGCTTTCTCTTCTGCAGTCAAATCCCCGACATCTTTGATGCCTTTGGAATGCATTAGTTTTTCTATTACTGGTTGTGTCACAATATATATCATGGCACTTCTACTGAAGAATTCAATATTTATACACATTCCTAAAACAGGAGGGTCGTGGGTTAGACAAGCTACTAGAAGATCTGGAATCGTAACCAACGAGATTCATTATCGGAATTCGGAAAAGAAACCGGAACACTGGCAACATTGTACTCCTGCTGATCTCAACTGTGAGGGGAGGTTCACCTTCTGTTTTGTTAGACACCCTTTAGATTGGTATGCCTCATTCTGGGCCTACAGGAAGAGATTGGGTTTACTCACAGACCACGAACTTGATCAGATCATACATACCTATTCCTTTCCCAAATATATCGAGATTATATTGGATAAATATCCCTCTGGTTATGTGAGTACCATGTACAAGAAATATACTTATGTCGATTACGTTGGAAGGAACGAGAACCTTGTAGAAGATTTAATTAAAGCGTTACAATTAGGCAATGAACAATTTAACGAAGAAGTCATCAGAAAGTTCCCCAGGGCCAACGCCTCAGCAAGCATCGATCCCTGGAAAAAGCTCGTCGAATATCCGCCAGAACTTAGAGAAAGAGTCTGTGAAGTCGAAAGTGACGCCATTAAACGATACTACTCCTGAGATCACTGTCCTAACCTTGTTTGCTGGTAGGTGGCACTGCTTGGAGGCCTTCTTAGATGGGTTAGACAATCTGGACTATCCAAAAAAGAAACTCCATTTAGTTTGGTTCACCAATAGTGATGACAACATCTTCTTAGAGTGCTTAGAGAGGGAGGGCGAGAAGCGCTTCAAAGATTATGCCTCTCTACAGCTTATTAAAGCTCCTATCCGCCCTACATCATGGGCATTCAAGGATCAGGGAACTGGCTATCTGGAACATGCTAATACCATTGCCACTCTTTACAACACAGCTTATCAATATGTTGAGACTGATCTATTGTTCTTCCTTGAAGATGACGTTCTTACTCCTACTCACGCCCTGAGAAGGTTCTTAAAAGCTTATGCCGAGAATCCTTTATGTGCTTATATCTCTGGTATAGTCTTTGATCGACACAATCCAGGCGTTTATTTTGTCTGGGATATAGACATGGCACAGACTCCTCGACCTGATATCAAGCAATATCAGCATGATTATGTCCTCCGTCCTCCTAGGAAGTGCTGGGGATTGCAAAAAATAGGCGCTGCTGGCTTTTCTTGCACCTTAGTTAGGACTTCTATACTAAACCGTCTTAAACGCCCTAATTTGCCCATTTTTCACGAAAAGAGCCCCCTATCAAGTACTACGGGAGGCTCCGATATTTGTATGGGTATGGAACTAAACTTCTCAGGTTACGAGGTTTATGCTGACTACGATGTCAGAGCCTTCCACATGGACGCGGAAAGCAAACTTCACTAAAGACCAGCTCCAGTTTGGGCGGCATAAGTAAATAGGTAAGGACCAACCATTGTAAACCACAGTGGAATACGTGGGTTTTCCTCAATATCTTCCTCTTTAAGGTTTATGACTGTCATTTCTCTTTCTTTGCCTCGGCCTTAACTGGCTTAGGTGTTAATAAATCCACGTACTTCTGTAATAGAAGAGCGTGGGTAGTGGATTCTTCCCCATTAAGATTGCATCGACGCAAGAAAATAACCGTGTTTTTAATATCAGACTCCGTCCCTTCGAAAGTTATTTTATTCATGAATTTATTGTATCACAACTAACTAGGAATTTAAGACAATACCAGCATCCTTCAAGAACTTAGGAGGTTCTATCATTTGGTATTCTTTTCCGTGTTTATCGGCAAGTCGTTGTTGCTCCTTAGTCCAATCCCTTCTCTCGCTCTCAGGTAGATAATCCTCTATCATAAACTTCTTGCCACTCAATCTTTCAACTTCTTTAACAAGTTGCTCCATCAATATTTTTACTCTACGGCCAGAGAATCTGTTCTTAGAGAAGAAAAAGTATTCTCCAGTTTCAGGATCATGAGGGGATAGCTGTGTTTCATTGGCACTTTCATCAACAGCAAAAAGCTCTGAAACAGTGGCGACATCAGCAGCGTATATGCCAGCAGCTCCTGATTCTGTACCGGGCTCTGCACCTGCTCCGCCTCCAGCATTCTTCATGAACAAACCGCCGTCACCAGTCATTTCCATTCCAAACGTTGTGGCTTGTCCTGCTCCATCTGTACAAGTGATTCTACTGTCGTTAGCAGTTGATCTTCCATCGAAATGAAGGACCCAGGCAGATTTTGTGGTGTCCGATTGAACTCCACCAGCAGTTATATTATTTCCTAAGCGCCAATCATTATTTTCGGTATTAGTGATTCTAAAGCCATTAGCACCATCATTATACAAAATACTATCTTGATTGCCTGTAATATTAATAGTGATCAGGCTAGTATCATCCGGAGTCAAACTATCTAATGTAATATCTCCTACGTTAGTGATGTTTCCATCGTTAAACGAGATTGCTCCTGAAGTAGCACCTACAGAAGCCAAATTGTCTAAGGTATCAATATCCGCTTCAATAGTGGCTTCTGACAATATTCTTTCAGAACCACCTCCAGCCATATGAAAAGCAGCCATCACATTCTCTATGTTCTTGATTGCAGATACATCAAGTCTTTCACTGCCCACGAGGGATTCTAGCTTGTCTTTTATATCTACAGCTGAATCCGGTGAGCCAGCCGGACCTTCATCTCCATCTTTTCCTGGTTCTCCCTTGAATCCTCTAGGACCAGGTTCACCTGTATCTCCAGTAAATCCCCTGGGTCCTTGAACAGATTCTCCAGGAGGCCCTGAAACTCCCATAGGACCCATTGGTCCCTCTGGTCCAGGTGGACCGATTATAGATTCACCAGGTGGTCCTTGTGGCCCTGGAGGACCTTGGGGTCCAACTCTTCTTGATCTTCTTTGGTTGAATTCATTAGCCATATTTTTAATAAAAAGCAAGGATGAGGTTCTGCAGTTTTATAACTTTATAATAACACTTAATTATATTTAACCTCAAATCATTTCTTTTTTTTGTATCTAACTCCCCTGTCCTTCATCCAAGCAGGCGGATCCTTTGGAACATATGGTTTTGTTGCCTTTCCTCTAGATATATATTCATCTCGTTCTGCCTTCTTTCTATTTTCATTCTCTGTCCAATCTTTCTTCTCTGCCTCAGGCAAGTCTTCTATATAGAAAAGCTGCTCTCCTGTTAGCTGTTCCACAAGCCTTACCAATTTGGCCATATCAACTGCCGATTTCTTTCCCAAATACGGATTCTCTTGATACATAGTCCATGGAAAAGGATCTGCTATTTCAGGAGTGAACATTGTGAAGTTATGAGGTGTAACAGTGGCAATGTTACCAGCCTCATCTCTTGCTTTAAGTTCCGCACTTGCAGCAACATCTTCAGAATACATCTGAACACCATTAGCTATAGAAGCGCTTGGTATTGTTCCATTCAGAATTGCTATCGTGTTTGTAGCACTTGTTCCAGGATCAGTTGGTCCCATTAGTAAGCTTCCACCATCATCAACTTTAAGATATCTGTCAGGTGTAACTCTAAATACTGATATAAAACTTGAACCATCTGCCACTTTCAGAATCATCTCTCCAGGAGCGCCGTTGGCTGCATCAGTCACACTGCCATCAACGTTAAACTGTAGCTGGGCAATCTTTTGATATTCGTTACTTGCGCCAACATAACCCTCAGCATTCATTAATAAAGCCGAATCATTGTCCTGGACTGCCGACTTACTTGCTATTGTTCCTCTTGTTATAGCTCCTCGGAATTGAGGACCAGTACCACTGTTTGTAGCTCGTTCTAAGAGGAATTTGAGACCTCCTGTTCCTTGCATGTGGAACATCTCGTCTGGAGCATCAACACCGACTCCTATATCTCCTGCAGAGGTAATTCTCACCTTCTCGGTTGCTGTCTCAGATGCACCAGTGGCAAAAACAATAGATGTCTTGTTCCCTCCCGCCACAAACTCGGCTTCTGCCTCAGCATAAATTGAGGCTGCCACCAATATAGCGTCACTGCCTGATGACTCTAGCGGTGCCTGGAAGTCAATCTGTCCGAGCTTATCGTCATCTACGACTGTAAGTTCGGCCGTACTAAGTAGTATAGTTCCTGCTGATCCTGCAGTAGCTCTAACTTCTAGTTGCTGTGTTGGAGCAGCAACACCAATACCGAATCTGTCATTGACATCATCGTAGGCTGTCGTACCTGCAACCCCAAAAATAATGCTTCCGGCTGTAGGGTCTGATGTAGACCTTAAGGTTAGATCCTCTCCAGAAGCTAAACCACCAATAAGTGTCTGACCACTTGAGCGTCCTAATAATAATGCGTACTGGCCATGATCATCATCAGTGAGTCCTGATATACCCCCATGATCAATACCAGCCTGGTTTAGGCTCACATCGCCACTGGAAACTGTAAACTCATTCAAGTCAAAAGAAGCAATACCTTTGTTAGAATCACTGGCATCTTCACCGGCTATGGTAATGCTGCCACTACCATTCGTAATATCTATGCCCTCGCCTTCACTGAGCGTGGCCTTAGCCAAGGTGTTACCAGTTGTATTTCCAATAAGAAGCTGCCCATCAGTATAAGAGGTTTGTCCTGTTCCGCCTTGGTCAACCCCAAGAGTACCCGTGAGATTAGTAAGATCTAAAGCAGATTCAAAGTTTGCAAAAGTGATCTTTCCAGAACCAGAGTCTGTGATGTCAACCATTGCAATGAAGTCGCCTGCAGCAATACTAGTCTCTGTAGTTAACTCATCCAGATCAACAGTGAAGGTCCTATTGGCTGATATATCACCCCCTCCACTAAGCCCGACCCCAGCAGTAAGAGTGACACTCGTATGATCTATATGTTCATTAGCAACGAAGTCACTAAATCCATCATGGAAGGCTCCGCTCGAATAAACAATCTCCCGGTCATTGCCAGCGTCATCTGTAAAGTAGAGTTCGTTAGGTGTCGCCGTGTTTACCCATAATTGACCATAAGCCGCCACATCTGTGCCTGCATCTGCTTTCTCTTTGAGGAATATTGATGCACCAGTTGCTAAGCGGAGGTGACCAGCAGCATCTAATCGCATAGTCTCTGCAATTGCGCCTCCACCTCCAGGCATCTGTTCCCAAACAAATGCCATGCCGATATCGCCAGCAGCGGGGCTAGCATCGTCAACCTCAGCATTAAAACTGGCGGCAAGTGTTTGTAGATCAACATTGTCAGCTGGATACCAATTGATAGATCCAACAACATCGTCATCCTGAACTATAGTAGATCCGCCTACGCTTGCTCCTCTACTCTTAACAAAACTAAATATAGGTTCGGAAGCATCAGCAGAGAACCTGCCGAGCAACATCGAGGAATCATCTGCACCAGTTCCTAAAACTTCTAGTTCTGGGCTATTTGCTGCAACAATCTTGGTAGTGTGACCGACTACAACTGATACACCATCAGCAAACAGACAGTTACTTGTGGGATTTATTGTTATGTTGCTTGAGTCAGAAGATATCGAATCAAGCGCAATATCTCCCACGTTTGTTATATTATTGTCTCCTAAAGATTGATCACCGGTAAATGCCCGTGTTCCGTCAACTAGAATGTACTGAGTGTGATCATCATCAGCCAGTCCACCCAAAGTTCCATGATCAATACTTCCGAGGAAGTTCGCGTAAGTTATTTTCCCAGAACCACTATCAGTGGCATCTACCATGGCTATAAAGTCTTCATTGGCAATAGATGTTTCAGTAGTTAGCTCGTTAAGATCTACGGTAAAGGTTCTATTTGCGCTGATATCCCCTCCACCTGAGAGTCCTACGCCAGCGGTAAGAGTTACGGAAGTATGATCTATGTGTTCGTTGGCTACGAAACCACTTAAATCATCATGAACTAATATAGAGTTCCAACTCGTACCCGTCGCTACCTTAGGAGTTGAATCAGTTTGATCTTCAAACACGATTTGATCTGCCAACACTGGTGTAGCAGTTGCTAATTCAGTTGGATCAAAAGCAAACGTTCGATTAGCTGATATATCTCCTCCTCCACTAATACCTAGTCCGGCAGTGAGCGTTACACTCGTATGGTCAATATGCTCATTGGCTACAAAGTCCGAGAAGCCATCGTGGAACGCACCCCCTGAATATACTATTTCCCTATCATTACCGGCGTCATCTGTGAAATATAATTCGTTGGGGGTGGCCGTGTTTACCCAAATTTGGCCACTTCCCGCTACGTCTGCATCGGCATCTGCCTGTTCTTTAAGAAAAATAACTCCACCATTATCAATATTATTACCGTCGAGATCTAGATCTCCAGTCATCGCCCTAGTGCCTGAAACCAATAAATATTGGGTGTGATCATCGTCTGATAGTCCTCCTATGCTTCCATGGTCTATTCCGCTGTCTTTTATTGTTATATCAAAGTCATCAGTTGGAGACTCTGTGAGAGTGAAATCTGTTCCATCAAAATCTAATGTAGGGGCAGCTGCACTTACTGCAACTCCATCTACCTCGATAACCGCAAAGGTGTCTGAACCTCCAGAGCCTTGATCTGTCCAACTTAATACTGCGCTGCCGTTAGTTGTGAGTTGCTGGCCATTAGCACCGTCTGCGGATGGTAATGTATAAATAACGTTACCAGCTAAAGTGCCTGGAGCTTTGAATCCTGTATAGTTTGAACCGCCTGCCGAACCTTCTAGGAAACGCAACTGTCCACCAGCAGTACCAGAACCAAGCTTAAGAAAGTTTGCATTAGTTGTATTATCCCAAAATAAATTGGCATTGTTTTGAGAGACAACGTTAGAGTCTGTAAATATTATTGAACCGTTACTAAGGTTGGTGGTTAGATTCTCAATCTTAAGGGTGCTCTCGATAGTAGAAAAGGCAACCTTTCCACTTCCTGAGTCAGTGATATCTACCATAGCAAGGAAATCACCGGCAGCGATGGTTCCCTCGGTAGTTAATTCGTCAAGGTCCACCGTGAATGTACGGCTAGCAGATATATCTCCACCGCCAGACAACCCAACACCGGCAGTTAGAGTTACCGAAGTATGATCTATGTGTTCATTGGCAACGAAGTTAGTTGTGGCGTCGTGATCTATTCCAGAATCTAGTATTACTATATCGAAATCGTCTGTGGGAGATTCCGTTAATGAAAAGTCTGTGCCGTCAAAGTCTAGTGTAGGAGCAGCCGACGAAACCGCCGCGCCATCTACTTCAATAGTGGCGAAAGTATCAGTGGTGGCACCAGTGCCTCTTCTCTCATTAACTGAGGCTGCAGCAACAAAAAGATCAAGATTATTAATAGCGCTGGCATCTAATCTCTCATTGCCAATAAGTAGCTCGAGTTTGTCTTTGATCTCTTCAGGTGAATCTGAGGATCCATCCTGACCTGCAGGTCCAGTTGGACCAGCCTTGCCTTGATCTCCTTTGAAACCTTTAGGACCCTTCTCACCAGTTTTCCCATCCCTACCTGATGGACCAGCTGGGCCTCTCTCACCATCCTTTGGCTTTAGCGGCTTAAACGCTTCAAGATCTGAGATTTCTTGATCTGATTTTTTTTTTACTTCCTCAAGGAGCAAGTTTGTTTTATCGATCCTACCTGCCATCTCCTTAAGTTCGCTTAACTGCGTTTGGTTATCTATCTCGATAAGTTGCTTCTCTGGGAAAGTTACATTTAAAGGCTTTGATGGTTCTTCTTTATTAACCATCTCATCTAGAGTGTCAGCGATATCCTCTA
This sequence comes from Candidatus Pacearchaeota archaeon, assembly GCA_002690445.1. The sequence continues at coordinate 22,510 of NZER01000146.1, read as the reverse complement.
GGGTATCGGCTTGCACCTCCATTTCTTCTAATATCAAATCTTGGAGGTCATCTTCTTTCGTTAGCTTGCGCTGGCTTGTAGCTCTTTTAACAGCTCCCTTTACCTGTTTCAGCGCTCTTTTCTTTTGGAGAGCTTCTTGAAGCTGTTGGTTAGCTTTTAGTAGTTTTTTATTCGGCATTTAACTCTTGCAAACCTTCTTGGATGGACTGAAACAGCTGCTGGTCGTTTTGTTCCGCTTGTCCTACCTGTTGCGGAACTTGGCCGGCTAATTGATCTAATTCACCCTCACCCTGTGCAAGCTGGTCTATCCTCTTCTCCTCTGATTCTTTCACTTCACGCTGTTCTTCCGGTGTTAAGTTGACTATCTCTAGCATTCTCTTCTGGGCTATACGCTTAAGAGCGCTATTATTAGGGAACTGTTGAAGCAAGAACATGAAACGTTGGATGCCCTTCGTCTTCTCTTCTTCCTGCTCGGAGCTTGATTGAACAATGGCTCTGTATCCTGATTTAGACTTCCAGTCTGTTGCATATACAACCTTGGGCCACATAGCTCCTGTGCTAGATGCTTTGAATAGTGTCTGTTTGCCTCTGGCGTTAGCCTCTAGGAGTGACACGTACTTCTGTGCAAACTCCTGCCATGAGCGTCGGTAGAACTTAGCCAGGGATAATGTGCGTTCTGCTGCCTTACCCACTAAGGTCTGTACCTCACCGAGTGTGATCTGTTTCCTCTCACTTACGCCCTTTTCTATGGCTGTAGCTGAGGTACCACGCTCGATCATTTTAATAACGAAATCTATTGAGTTAAGGGTGTCATCGAGTCCTGATATCTCTACAGGCTTGATAACCTTCCCTGGTTCACCTGGTGCTGGGAGCATTCTTCCTGCTCCTGGCTCGTATGTAATAGGCTCATAGCCTTGGATAGTTGCATCGTACCAATGCATCTGGAAGTTCCTTAAGGTTCGGTTCTCAACCAGCTGTGAATACCAAATGTTTATTATCTTGTTAGGAACCCGTACGAGGTCTGCCGGACCATCACTCCAGAAGTCCTGTGTTTCCACGTCCTCACCCCATGTCACAAAAGGATAAAAGTCCACGCCCAGCAGATCAGTTAGCTTCTCGTCTAGCAGCTCTACCTCATCATCTGCGTAGACAACTACTCGTCGTTCAAACTCTTTGGTCTTGGTATTCCACAGATTGTGGTAGTGCTCTGTAAGGTTGACCATTACGTCACCTCCAGCGAATAGAGGAAACTCATCATGTTCTACTCCCATGCTCTTTAGTCGGTCCATCTTCTTTTCCCATTCATCTCTGTTCTGGGCAGTCTGCACCAAACCTTCTGGTGATGTCACCCATATCTTTAGCCTATCCTTGCCCTCCTTGGTGTATCTCTCATCAGCTAAGATATCTCTTAAGTTACGAAAGATGTTTTGATGTATCACAAACCTAGCTGTCTCTATGTCTAGAGGATCTGTTAGTGGATCAACTACTACGTCGTATACGTCTAAGGCTGTGACCTCAACTTGATTGTCTACCCAGTTCATCTTCTTGAAGCCTCTGCCGTATAGCATGACTGTCTTCTTGTCCTGGATGTCGATGCCTTCCATGTTCAGCCTTTCGAAGTCATGGTTCCATACTTCCTGGAAGAGGAGTTCTTTGTCCTTGTCTCCGCTTAGCTCTCTCCAGTCAACTGAAGGTGGATCGTCGATTTTGGATAACAATGTCTTCACCGTCTCCTTCATTAAGGGGATATTGACAGATTGACGTTGAGTCAGTCTATTGGTCTTAACCTCATTTCTGTAGAGGTCGTAGTTCTCGTTCCAGTCTTCATGTCTTCGTTCAACAAACTCTTGTGCTGATATCTTCTCCTTTTTTAGTTTTTCCATTAGTTCCGACGTAATGCCTGCCGGTAGTATTTGTTGGGTGATTGCCATAGTAATAAAATAACGGGAACTCAGATGTGAGTGTCCCGCTTTTTGGTAAAGGATGGGTTTATGTATCTATTTCTATTTTAACATCTTTTAGTTTTGCTGCAACAGGAACTGGCTTGTCGCCTCTTCTCCACTTCTTAAGATTAATCTCAATAGAATTAAGATTGCCCTGAGGTCCAAAGTTGAGAACAGCACTGCCGTTCCTTACACCAAAGACTCCTTGCTCGAATAGTGTGTGTATCATGCGTCGATACTTCTCTACATCTTCAAAGCTTAGTCCCTCTAGTGTTATAACTATCGTTCCTTTTTGCATAGTTTCTTAGCTGGGTTACCAACCCAAGTTTCTCCTCCTGGGACATCCTTGGTAACTACAGCACCAGCGCCAATTGCAGCACCAGGACCGATAGTAATGCCAGGAAGGATGATGGCTCCAGCACCAATTACAGCGCCTTTGCCCACAAGGGTATTGGTCCAATCCTTACCTCCACTAGGAGGATTCTTATCGTTAGTGAAGGTGACCCTAGGACCGATAAAGACATCTGCTTCTATGGTTACACCACTCGGGATGAAGGAGAAGGCTTGTATCTTCACGTTGTCTCCTATGATAACACCATCTCCAATCCATACATGACTATGAACGATACAATTCGCACCGATTACACAGTCTCCAATATTGCTCAACTCTGGGTGCCATATCATGATTCTTCTCCTCTAAAGGCCTAATGACGGATAGTATGACTTCACTGGTTCACTGGCTTTCATCTGTATCTTAGGCTTCTTGATTAACGAAGACATGCCGTACCGAATAGCATCCATGCTATGTGAGAACATATGTTCCGGTACGTTAAGGATAACACCCATCTTATCTGTCTCCCACAGATAGTTCCTGTATTCCTTGATTATGTTTGTTGATCTCTTTGTTACCTCTATCCTCTGGTCCTGTACTAGCTGAATGCCATGAGCTACCGAGTCCTTGCCTTTCTCTGCTGGTACGATGTTTATACCATAGCTCTTTATCTCGTCTATGCTCTTGGGTTCTGCACTGTCCGCTATTACCAGTGCTTGGCTGTACTGAAGTATCGTATCCGCTATCTGCTTGTTGCTTAATCCTTTCATGAAGCAGACCTCATCGAATATATATACTCCATCGTAATAGAAGATAGCCACTATAGCTGTTGGATCGTTTGAATATCCGAAGTCTAAGCCGTATCTCTCTAACCTTGCATGTCTTGGGAGTTCGTCGATTATCTCCCATTCCTTGTATATCTTGCCCTCTATCTCTCCTAACTCCCCCAGTCCGTACACCTGCCACCATCCCTGTCTTCCTTTCCTCTGTTCTATTGAGTCGACAATTGATTTGTCCAGTCCTTCGTTGTCTAGATACGTTAGCTTAATGTGATCTACATCATTCCTCTTTGGCTGTATGTCTGTATAGAACCAAAACTCTGCTGTTGGGTTCCAGTCTAAGAATATGAACTCGCTGGTTCTAACCTCTAATTGATCAAATGTTTCATGAGGTATGTTATTAACCTCGTTTATGAAAAGTCTCTGTCTTCTTGGTCCCCTGACCTTGCTGGGTTGGTCAGCCGAGAAGAACTCAATCTTGCTCCCTGTCTCAAAGGTGTAACTATAATCTGTCTTGTTCCAACGATCTGCCTTGAAGTATCTCTGTGCCTCCATGATGTTTATAAAGTCTCTCATTGCTCCTCTCTTAAGGTGAGGGAATGATTCACTGACTATGCTTGTTAGTGTTGGTTTGGTATCACACTGAGCCGACGCTATTAGATATATAAGGATACTGATTGTCTTGGAAGCTGCAGTACCACCTTGAACAGCCCTAATCCTCTGCTTTAGGGCTTTGATCCTCTTGTATGCCGTCGTCTTTATGAACATCGTCTATTGGTATTGGAGTTAACTCTGCTTTTAAGTCAGTTGTTTGATGTGGATTGCCTTCTGCCATTCTCCACACTGTGTCTTTAGATAGATTATTAAGAAACTCTATCTTAGCTTCATCGTCCATTGATAATAGAAAGTCCCTAGCGAACTCCTTCATTGTCTTACCTTTGGGTCTCCCTTTAGGGTTACCAGACTTACCTGGCATGAAGCCTTTACCTGTTGCTCCACCGAGTTGTTTGGGTCGTTGCTTATCAACCATTACTTTAATAATGGCAGTATCTCAAGTATTCTCCAAGCTACATAGGCGAAGTATACACCGAATATTAGCTTAATTAGTTGTATGAGTGTCTCTAGCTTACTCACAACTTCTTGATGTGTTCCTTGATTAACTCTAGTACTGTCCTTAGTCCTTCCATCTTCTCGTCTATTCCTTCTTTGGCTTGTATAGTTTCATCTATACTCTTCATTTGTTTCTCCATCTGTGTTAGATCGTCTCCGTGTCTCTTGACTAAGTTGTCGAGATTCTCTATTACCTTCTTGTCTTGTTTGTCCTTCTTGTTTTCTGCCTCTAGTCTTAATTGAGCTGCGTCTACTCTCTCCTTTAGTCTGTCATACTCAACTCTTATACCTTCTCTCATTGATCGGTGTTTGCTTCTTAGGAACTCTAGGTCCCATAGCTTTCTTGTTACGTTGAAGTGACTTTGTTTGAAATGTCTACGTTTTCTCCATTTATTAAACATTGTGATATATATCTCTTATCTTATTTTGTATTGGTGACGGTAGTTTGTTAAATGCTTTTCGAGCGAATAGTCTTAATCCTTGTTTCATTACTATTGGCTCTGCGAATAGTGTATTGGTCTTGATTAAGACTGCATCCCTTTCTTCTTCTGTTAGGTCACGACCTTTGAAGGGAATGTTCCACGTTGTACTTATGTTAGCACCGTGTGTTCCTACAACAAATCCTCTGCCTTGTATTGTCTTATACGGCTTTAGCTTGGGAAGGTCTTCATGGCTCTTATACTCCTTTGTGTGCTCATAGTGTAGCTTGTAGTCTAAAAACGTCTTAGGAGTGAATACAACGGTACTGAACGGGGGTATGGTAGTCGGGTTATACTCTGCCATCTCCTTCGTGGCGTAGTTTATTAGATATCCTTCTTCGAATGCCATTGACTTACAATCTACGCTTTGGTATTGAATCTCGTCTACTGCATGAGAAAGATACATATCATCTGATGGTTGTATGGTCATCAATACTTTCTCTGCTGCTCCTACTGCCTCTCTCAATTCAGGTAGAGTTGCCTTGAGGTTAGCTTTCAGCCTCTCCTTAGCTGTTGAATGGTCATACTTATCATCGTAGAAGCATAGACCGTGAAAGGTATGTATAACTGCCAGTCCTCTCATTCCTTCTAGGCTTCTCATGAAGTCTTGGACTATCGGGTTGTCTTTCTCTTCCGGTCTCCAACTTATCCACAGGGTGAACTCCCTCTTGGATTGGTTCATTAGTGAGGGTAGGACGTACTCCTTGAATACCCTGATCCTGTTCTTTAGCCAGTTATCCCCACGATATCCCCCTCTCAATCCTAGTCCGGTGAAGGGAGTATAAAGAAAATGTATAATCATATTTTTCCATCTATCATTTGATTAACTATTTTTTCTGTTATTTGTATTGGTAATCCATGGTTCTGTAACAGCTCAAAACCCAACTTACCAGAGATCACGAAATCTTTATTCTCTACTTCTAAGATGCCTGTTCTTAGTAGACGCACTATCCTATATAGCTTATTTGTTGGCTCACAGTTTTCTCCGTTAATTACGCACATCATACTATTTTAGCTCTTATTATATATCCGAAAGTCTTTTGTGGTTCCCCTCCTGGCCACTCTTCCGGTTTAATCTTTCTAATCTCAATGTCATAGCAGCCGAGTTTCTCTAGTTTCTTCTCATAGTTATATGCGTTATATCCTGAGGCTAGTCTTAGTGCCTGTCTCTTGAACCAGTTGGTGTGATGGAATTCACAGAAGACTAGATTGTTCCTAGTTATTCTTATTAGTTCCTTTAGGGCTTGCTTGATCTTGAGCGGAGATAGATAGATTAGGGTCATGTCTGCGATTGTTACATCTACGCACTTATCTGACATAAAGATACTGTCTAGGCTACCAACCTCAAAGACTGCATGGTTAGGTAATATCTTCTTGGCTGTTTCTATGGCGTCCTCACTTATATCCATGCCACCTATGTGAGCGTGTGGGTATGCTCTTTGTATATTGTATAAGTTAGCACCTGCTGCACACCCTACCTCGAATAGGCTACGAAAGTCTGTGTCTCTCAGGGCTTCAACCATTAGTCTGCGGTGAGGATGTTCTGGATTGAAGTATGCCTTCTTCCAGTCGATCTTCCTGTCTATCCAGTACTTCTTATGTCTTCCTGTTGTTTTATACATTGACCCAAGGGTACTTGTTTATTACCTGGAGATAGTAGTCTCTGCCTTTATGATTTGGTTCATTCATAGTTCGGAGGCTTTTAAGTAGAGTAACCAATTCCGCGGCATTATCAAAGTTAGGAATCATAGGGTATTGGAGCTTGGTGATTGGGTACTGTCCCATCAGGATAGACTTAGCTGTGATCTCACTGAAACCATCGCTATCGTTTAGTCTTAATCCACACTGCATGCCTTTGATCTCCTCGTTCATCCTGTCTTTGGGTACCCAGCCATGGCAGACGATGTTCTTCCTCTCTGACTTCCACTCGACTCCATAGAGATGAAAGATACACTCTGGTACTGCATCTGCTATTCCTTGTATGAAATTGAAGCCATATTCGTCCTCTCGGTGTGGATGACCGGATATGTATACTTTGGGCCTGTATGCCTGTTTATACGATAGTGGGAACTCATGTATGTTTCCCAGGAAAGAGGGCACTATCGTCGATTTCAGGCCAAAGCGGGCTAGTTTATCAGCTTCATCCTGATTCTCGACGTAATGTTTTGCCTTTCTAAGAATGGGGATTACCCACTTGTTACCTCGGAACATCTTAGACAAGAACTTCAGCTTTCCGTCGTTGAATATAAATCTCTCTTCTAGGTTTCTTAAGTCACTGCCTGCCCAGAGGACATACTTCCTGCCCATGTGCCAGGCTAGGGCTATATAGTCTCTTAGATCGAACAACCCAAAGAAAACCGTTGGGTCGATTATATTCTTATATTCCCTGGTCCCCCAGGCTTCTTGATGTGTGGCCTCAAGCTCACCTAGCGATGGAGCCCATCGGCATTGAAACTTTTGCATTGTTCTACGAACTCAACCAAGATCGGGTGAGGTTTCTCCTTACTGCTTTGATATTCTGCATGGAACTGGATGCCTAAGAAATGAGGATGACCCTTAAGTCTCATCACTTCCAGTATTCCACCGCTAAATGACATATCCCAATCCTCCATATATCTGTCTTTATAATAATTGTTAAACCAGTAGTTGTGCCAATGTGATTCCATGGTTTTTATATTGTTCCATATCACTGGCTTGATACCGACCCTCAGCTTATTCAGCTTGTGGATAACTTGGTATTTGCTCTTCGGGTCAACTTCGGTGGAGTTGGCGAGCTGTAGTCTGAGAATGTTGCGAGCGTATTCAATTACCATCATCTGCATGCCTAGGCATATCCCCAGTGTTGGTATCTTGTTCTCTCTTGCCTCCTTAAGCTTCTCTAGTTTAAAGTCCAAGTCAACTGGAGTATGTGAACCAACAGCTAATAAGCCGTGGTATTTGTGGTATTCAGGGTCTATCTCCTCAAGAGCCTTGAGTACCGATGTATCAAAATCATTTTCGCTTGACAAGATTCGCATATACCTTACTGAGGAAGTCCCAGAGCTTTTCGTTATTGGGATATTCTTTATAGTCCCTCTTAGTATATTTTAACACTTTTTCTTCGTTCCCCATGCTGTCAAAGGTAGGGAACTGAGCTAATTGCTTAAGTGCGTCCTCTCTTTTCATCTGTCCCGAGTTGATTAGCGAAGAGAAGTGAGGCTTACGCTTATCGAGATTGAACTTAGCTGGAAGGTAAAAGTTCTGGAACCATTTGGTGAAGTTAGACTCTTCATGCTTCAGTCCATAGTCTGTGTATCCGTACTTCTCCTCTAGGAGTTTGATGGCTTCACCTCTGTCGTATTCATAATAGTCGAGGAGGTTAGTTATCCTAATACCCTTCACGAATCGGCTGTACAGATACTTAGGCAACGATATCATCGGCAGTCCGGTTAGCTTCTCACCCTTGAATTGTTTATACACAGCCTTGAGATGCTTGAGGTCTCTGGCCTGATATCCATAGCTCTTGGGTAGTATCCCTTCTGTCGCTAGATTACCGCCGCTGATGATATCCTTGATTCCATGCTTGAGGGCCATCTCATAGGTCGAGGCCATTAGGATGTGATCTGTTGGAATCTCTAGGTTCTTGGTACCTGATTGTATGAAAGCATCTTGGAGGTTCTTAAACTTGTCGATGTCGATTGTATATCTGAAGAAGGGGACTTTCATTCCTTCCACCAGCCTCATGATGTTCTCATCACTGGCCTCGGTATTCCATCCGTTATCGATACTGTATGTTAATGGTTTTATTCCATTCTCTATTAGATAGCGCAGACACATGCTTGAGTCTACTCCGCCACTTAATCCTAGAAGGCACTGATATTTACCTTTCCTCTTCCTTAGGTTGTGATACACCCACTGAAGGTTGTTCTTCTCTACTGTCCGGTCGAACTCATCCTTCTCAAACTTCCTGCAGTAGTTACAGATTCCTTCATAATCAAAGTAAATGTCTGGAACCTCTACGGTATCAAGAACACAGCGGTTACATATCATCTTAGCTTTTCTATTAGTCTTATCGACTTAGCTGCTTCCTGTGGTTTGACACCGACTCCGTGCTTAAGATTCATGTATACGTCCTTGTGCAAGTCCTCGAATGATAGGTTGTCCTTTTTAGATAGACTAATTTCCTTTCCATCTATCTCTAGTCTCCTGTCCTGTTGATCGTCCGTATCTCTAATAGCTAGATGATAATCAAAAATATTGCCATCAAAATCTATCGTTCCAGAAGCTATGGTGAGGGGAGGATCAGGTAGAAAACAATTTTTTATAGAAAAAAGTTGGTCGGACTTCTTGATCTTATACTTATCCCCGAAGAGATGGATGAGTAGATCGAAGTAATGAATGCCTAGATTGAAAAGTATGCCTCCTGACTTACTCTCATCGCCCTTCCATCCTTTCCAGTATTCTTTATCCCTCTTTACGATTACAGTCATCTTCCCTGAGTGTTTGGTTCCCTCTGGTTCTGCGTCGAGTTTGCTCTTAAGAGCTACAATCTCTTTGTTATGCCTCAGCTGAAGGACTGTGAAGACATTGTCAGGTAGCTTTAATGCCTCCTCACTGGTCAGTGTTAGAGGTTTCTCACAGAGAACCACCTTGTCTTTCATTGCTTCACACATCCTGTAATGAAGGAAGTTGGGAGTACATATCGCCACATGAGTGACCTTTTTCCATAGGTTGCCCTCGATCATCTGTTCCCATTCTGTCTCTTTGTCAAAGCCAATCAAAATCTCGTCGCCAATCCATTTAATAGCCTTAAGATGTCGGGGCGAGATAAATCCCAATCCAATAACAGCCCATTTATTCATAGAACAGTTTGATTCTGTCTATAACGTAGTTCACCTCTTCATTCTCTAATTCAGGGTTGCAGGGTAGTCTTAGGAACTCTGCTGTGTATTTCTCTGTATTAGGCAACTCAAAGTCTAGGTTAAGGCCTTTGTATAGATGATTAGGAACTATATCGCCACCTAGAGTTTCAACCCCTTCTTTAGTTAGAAAGTCTCTAAGCTCGTCTCTGTCTTCAGCACGAACAACGTAATCTTGATAGACCCCTCTTTCTATTGGCAGGACAAGATGTGCTATCGATTTAAGTCCCTCGTCATACATTCGAGCTATCTCTTTGCGTCGTTCGATATAGTCGTCGATGTGTTTAAGCTTTATGTTAAGGGCCGCGGCATGGATGTTATCCAAGCGGCTATTGACTCCGAATTTCACCATATCATCCTTAGTTCCTTTGCCTATGTAGTAGTGGTTTCTTAACTTCTTGATCTCCTCGTACATCTTGAGACTGTTAGTGGTGATTGCTCCTCCATCTCCGTAGCCCCCAAGGAGTTTCGCAGGATAGAAGCTGAAGCAGCCGGCTAGTCCCATAGAACCAGCTTTGCTCTCCTTTGACTTGGCTCCTAGTGCCTGAGCCGAATCTTCAATGATATGAATAGTGTGCTCTGCCTGAGCTGCTACTAGGAATAGGGCTGCCATATCACAGACATCACCGGATAGGTGAACAGGGATGATCGCTCTAGTCCTATCGGTTATAAGTGACGCGACCTGAGCTACATCCATGAGGTAGTCCTCTCCTATATCTACTAGGACTGGCTTAGCTCCTACCCTGACAATAGCTTCTATTGTGGCAATGAAGGTATGAGAGACAGTTATAACCTCGTCTCCCTCTCTAACTCCAGCGGCTCTAAGTGCTAAATACAGAGCGTCTGTCCCTGAATTGACTCCGACTGCGTATCTAGTGCCGACGTATTTGGCTAGGTTCTCCTCAAACTCCTCAACGTCTTCTCTTAGTATTAAGTTGCCCTCTCCTAATACCCTATCTATTGCTGGTAGCATTTCACTGCGTAACTTAGCGTAACTCTTTTTAAAATCTACAAATGGTACTTTCATTTTATTATGTAATAGTCTCCTTTTTTAACTGCGACTTTCTGTTCTTCGACTGTCATTAGCTCTTCTTTGAGGACCTCACCTCCTCTATTGCCAATGACCTCTATTGGTGTATTCCTTCCTAGTTTATTAATAATCTCCTTGGCTAGCTCTAGGATACTAACCGGTTTTCCCATCTCAAAGCATATGATCTCACCTCCCTTACCAATCTCAGCTGCTTTAGTTACTAGCCCTACTGCTTCAGGGATTGTCATAAAGAATCTCTCCATTCTCTCATCAGTGATTGTTAGTGGGCCTCCGCTGTTTATCTGGTTCTCCCATATCTCCATCAGGCTACCTCTACTCCCTATCACGTTACCGAATCTAACTGCCATGTATCCCTTCCCGGAGTTGACCGTCATGGTCTCACCTAAGCTCTTGGTCTTACCCATAATGGACTTGGCGTTGACTACCTTGTCTGTGCTGATGAACACAAACCTGTCTACCTCGTATATCTTAGAGTAGTCTAGGACGTTGAGGGTTCCAAGTACGTTGGTGCTGATGGCCTCCTCTGGGACGTACTCCATCATATCAACGCTTTTATATGCTGCGGCATGAAACACAACCTCCGGCTTAAAGTCATCGAATACATTCCTTAAGGTCTCTCTGTTCCTGATGTCACCAACTCTTCCTGCTATCCCTAGGTCTCTCTTCAGTCGGTGCATCTCCATCTCGTTGATGTCTAATCCAAAGACCTTGTTTCTTTTAGATAACTGAGAACAAAGTTCGGACCCTATAGAGCCTGATGCTCCGGTGACTAAGATTCTCTTGTTTTTAATCACAGTCTGATATATGCAGGTTTCTGGATGTTGTATGTCGCCTCGACTGTCTTCTCAACGACGTCACCTTCTTCTCCTGGTATATAAATATCTACCGGTAGGTGAGTCAGAAGTTTTATGTCTTCATCATCACAGACCATATTATGGCTCTCACCGAGGAACTTATATGACTCTCCACCTTGCACAGCTACTAGTTTAACGTTCAGGCCTTGAAGGAGAATATCGTTCCTAAGTTGCTCATAGTTCCTCATGATTACAAAGGGGATCATGCTGTAGTAGTAAGGCTTCTTGCCTGCCAGGGCTAATCCTGCCGCTATGCCGGTGATTGTCTGTTCCATGATTCCACAGTTAAGGAACTGCTTGGGATAAAGTTGGGCAAATTTTTCTACGAACGAATAACCCACGTCGTTCGTGAGTAATATGATGCTGCTATCTTTTTCCGCTAATTTTATTAGACCTTGGAAAAAGCGGGCTCGGCTATTGTGCCTCTGTGTATTTGTATGTGACATCATTCCCTTTTTGAAATCCTTTAGGCATTTTGTTTCATAGCTCGTTTATATAACTCCTCATTTAAATTATTATAATGCCACTCGTTATTGTTCTCAGCGAAGTCGACTCCTTTACCTTTGACTGTGTCCGCTATTAAAACTGTTGGAAGAGATCGTGGTTGATTCATTCCAGTGATTAAGGCAGTCGTGTCATGGCCATCTCCCGACCAGATACCCCAGCCAAAAGCTCCGAACTTAGGTGCTATGGGATATACATTCATGATGCCCATCTTCTCTCCACAGGCCTGGATCCGATTGTTATCAATAATGAGCACTAAGTTTGTTAGCTTGTGATGAGCAGCAAAGAGTGCTGATTCCCAGGTAGTGCCGCAATCTAGTTCTCCATCTGAGATGAGGCAGAATACTTTGCCGGGTTCATTCCATCGCTTCTTGGCTAGGGCTAATCCCACAGCAACAGGAAGTCCATGACCCAACGCCCCAGTAGAAAATTCAACACCAGGTACGTCGCTATTAACCAAATTAAGAAATTTCGTATCCGGTTTTCCATATGATTCCATTACCTCTTTAAAATCGAAGTGTCCCTTCTCTGCTAAGACTGCGTATAGGGCTGCAGCACCATGGCCCTTGCTAAGGATGAATCTATCCTCTGGGGTCATTACATTGAAATATAGTGCCACTAATATCTCCACAATAGAGAGATCGCTACCTAGGTGGCAGGTCTGAGCTTTGTAAAGGAGTTCGACAATATCACGCCTTACCTTCTTACAAATATCTTTAAGATTGTTTTGATTATTATCTTCAGGTCGAGCCATATACTGCGTTTATTAATATATTCTATTTGTAGCTTCTTTTTAGTTGGCCAGATTATGTTTAGGTAGTCTTGATGTGGATCTTGACTACCCTTAAGCACCTCTTCCTCATTGGAGTTCCACAGAGATGCGAGATCTGTTAATCCGGGTCGTACGCTAAGAATTACACGTTTCTCTTGATCTGTCATCAAGTCTATTACTTCTGGCACTTCTGGTCGGGGTCCGACGAAGTTCATGTCTCTCTTGATGATGTTCCAAAGTTGGGCGAGTTCGTCTAGCTTATACTTCCTTAGCCAATGACCGACTTTAGTTATCCTTGGGTCATCTGCTGAGGTAGATGAAGGGCCATCTCCATCTTTCATTGTTTTTATTTTAAAAAGTGTGAATGGTTTTCCATTCTTTCCAATCCTTGTAGATTTATAAAACATGTATGATTGGTTCTTTGATCCTGTCTTTGAACACCCATACTTCTTTGGTGCTATTGATAGGTACAGTGAAAAGTTCTATTTCCTCTCTCTCTGCTGGTTTCTCTCTCTTGTTGCTTTTTACCTGGATGAGTCTCCATCCATTCTGATTAACAGCCATAAGGTCAAAGATCCCAAAGAAGTCTCCTGGATCATGTCTAGTGTGTACCTTCTTGACTACGTTGTATCCTGAATTCTCCAGGATCTTCTTGGCCTTGAGTTCGTTCCTGTGTCCTTTAGCTGACTTGTTCACTTATCAACGGTAACACTGTCGATTAGTTCTCTCATCAATATTGCTAAGACATAGCCGAATATGATTCCTAATAAGAAGTTCATTGTTAAAATTGAGGTTGCGCGTTTATCTCGATGTCATCGATGTAAACATCCCAGTCTTTGTAGGTTCTTCCGTTCTTGGGATTCTCTACCATACCAAGGTACTCGATCTTGACTCTGTCTCCTTCTTTTACATAGCTCATCTTCCTGTCTAAGACGGTACTACCCCAGAAAGAGGTCTTACCCTCATCTAGCTCATAAAGGGTGCTGTCATTCGATCCTAGGCCTGTTTTAACGCCTGTGAGCTTTCCCTCGACTGATTGTCCTTTTAGTTCTGGTTTCCAGGCCTGTGTAAGACCGTCTGGTTTAATTTCCACTTTTTTCCACGGCATATTATTTTTTCTTTACACCAGATACGGTGTAACCAGTCGATTGTTGTATCGGACCTTTAAACCACTCCTCATACTCAATGGTGCAAATAGCACGTTGTTGTCCACATTCTCTTAACTTTTCTATCAACTCTATTTTTTCAGATTCCTGAGATACGGGAATAGAAAATCTGAATTTATCCAGTACCAATCCACCCTCTGAGTCTCTACTAACCCCTCCAAGATACATCTCACCTTCCCACGACTTCCAAAACAGGCCTTTCTTTGAGAATTTATAAACCTCACCTGTTCGTTCCCCATCAGAATATCCACTATACCAACCAATGTAAAAGAACAACCACCAAAACAAAACTAGGATTATCAACGCTACTAATAAATTAAATATTATTGTTTTCATATTATTAATTTCTATTTGTTAGTTTCTCGTAAAAGTATTTTTGCCACTTCTCTAGGTCGCTCTTGGTCATACTCGTCTTGTAAGCTAACCAGGCAACCGATAAGTTCCAAGATTGGGCATAAGCGATTTGTTCGGTGCGATCATCGCCTTTATCCTTTTTATAACATTTAAGGCATAGTTTCTGCCAGCCTTCTTTCTCGCCTCCGCAGGGGCACTTGGTTAATCCTTTATTAACCTCGTCCGCCGAAAATAATTTATTCATTGTTAGCTTTATCCCATTCTTTAGCCGTACCAATGAACTGTTGCTCTCCCTCTTCGTCCTTCCCAGCTGGAGATAGACCTGCCTCTACCATAGCTTCAAACTTAGACTCCTCAAAGTTATCTGTTTGTGGATGACTCATAGTTTTGTTTATTTGATTAGAATATTCTTTTAATCTAACGAGTGCTTTGCTCTCTATCTGCTTGATTCTTTCTCTAGTCACCTCGAAGACTACTTTAACTTCATCGAGGGTCTTTTTTTCGTGAAACCTCATTCTAATTATCTTGTACTCTCTGGGAGTAAGTAGTCCTCTTGTCTTTTTGATTATCTCCCACAACTCTCTTTGAAATACCCTCGTCTCATGCCTTCTCTTAGTGATTTCTTCTGATAAATGAAAGAATCTCTTGGCCTCCTCTTGAGTGATTTTCATACTAAATTAATGTTTGTAATAGAGCTTGTAATTGATAGATCATCTCTAAGAGTTGATAGATCTCCGGTGTCATACATCCTTCAAGTGCTTCACACACTTCTACTAATTGATTTAGTTCGTTCATAAGTTTGTTTATTGATTTGTATCGACCTTAAACGAAAACCACCGGACTTGCGGGAACGGTGGCTCTCTTGATAAAGTTTAGCACCGCAAGTCTTACTCTGTAAATATATCACTTTGACATCATTTGTCAATGTCATTATGTGGATAACTTTCTCTCTTTCCACATGCATGGTTTACACGTTTTTGAGTTTCTTGTTTTGATGTTTTTGCATCTAGGACAGTAGTTAAATATTCTGTTAAAGAAAGTCGGCGAGGATCTAATAAAAGGTTCTTTCCAAGGTTCATCAATGTATTCTTCAAACTCAACGTCTTTGCCTTGAGCCCATTGTTTGGTTCTTTGTTGGAGTTCGTCGAGTTTATTCATCTTTTAGCTTCTTAAAGTTGTCTAGAGTTCGTTGGCGGCAGCTATTATGTCCACAGGTAGGAGTGCAGTCTAGCTTCTCATTCTCTGAGCAGTCAGGCTCTTTTCTATCAGGCAAACACTCCATCAACATCTCCTCTGCATAGATATCTAGCATATCCATTAACCATTCTTCAATGAGTTTCTTATTCTCAAATTTGGAAGACACGAGCTTAAAAGATTCTAATATCTCTTCTTTGTGTTTATTCATAATTCCTTTATGGCCTCCCCTTATCCCACTCTCGATTATTTCTTTAATTGTCATATTCTTTAAAAATTTTAAGCAATTCTGACTCGACCACTTCTACTCCAATTAATCCTCCGACTTTACTTCTCTTAGTGATATTTATTTTTGCTCTATCTAAGACATCGGCTATCTCGGTTTTAATAGCCTTTTCTATGAATGGCTCAAAGATGTGCCAGAGACAACTGTTATGCTCTCTGTCATCGTGTTTGCAGTATTTCTCTGCTAGATCAGCCAACTCTTCTCTCCAATCAAATGTTTTGGTCTTTTTAGTCATAACTTGATGGAAAGAATATAAGTACGATAGCTGTTGCAATCACCATTAACAGAAATGTTATATGCATTATTTCTCGTATCATATCTCTTTTAAGTCTTTTATCTTTTCCAATATATCAGATTTATTGTATTTCTTGCCGTCAATTTCTATTAACTTTGGGTCGTGGCAAAAGCAACAATCAACACAAGGATGATTACGATCCCAGCAATGTCGGCCTTTATCCTCACAGACATCATCCTCCGAGCCTTCAGGACTCTGCTTTAGGGTGTAGCCTTTGTCTTTTAAATCTTTAATCGTATAACCAACAACAGCCCCTTTTCCTTTAAATGTATCCTCGCCAATTCTGATGGGTAGTTCTTTTATGAAGACAATGCCTCCGCAGATTCCCGATATCTTTTTCTCAACCCCAAAATCAACCACCACATCTCCAACAAAGAGAGTGTCTAGGGAGGGTTCTAGGAGTTCTAGAACATCATCAGTGAGAATATCTCTTTGTCCATTCTGAAACTCCAGACGATAACCGTCACCGCTAAAATCAATAATCTTAACTACTCTACCTTCTTCGTACATTCCCACCACCCTACATCTATCTCCTATTTTTAATTCTTTGTTCATAGTTATTTAAACTTTGTTTTATTTATACCCTTCCGGGTTAGACGAGTCCCATATCCTTTGTATCTATTAGGTGTCTATTTAATCCAGCTCTTTGCTTATAATCAGGTTTTCCATCTTTCATTCCGAAAGCGACCCGATAGTCTAAACCTAATTTTTTGAATATATTCTTTATTCTTCTTTGATGACTTTTAATAGTGTTTTGGTCTGACCTCTTAACTTCAACGAAGATAATATCCTTGCCCTTGAAGAAACAGAAATCGGGCCAACCCCTCTTAATTGAATGATATCCCAAATCGTGGAAATACTCTTGAACTTCTTTCTCTGTGACATTATTAGATAACTTATTTAATTTACTCATATATATAGTTACTCATTGTTAGATTGGATATGACCCCCTACCCCCTTAGATTAATAAGTTAAGGAGATAGGAGTCCGGTTCTCACCGTTGAGTTGGATCAGGATTATTCGCTCCCTGACAAGCCAGACCTGCTGACAGCTTTTATATACCCCTGTTCAGCTACCCTCGGGGTTAGAGCTATGATGCTCTGAGAGGAGAGGGCGTTCGGGAAACAAGGTCATGCTTGATCCCTTGTTCTTCGCCATCTAAGACGTGCAAACATCAAGTTACTTAGATTAACTATCCCCATCCCCTCCTCTCAATTCACCACTAGTTAACGACTGTTAACCTCTAGTCATCAAGTTAGCATATGTTAACCAATAACACTCTGAGACCTGAAGATAAGACCAACAATGAAAAAGAAGAATATTGTTAACTATGATTTTCTCAATGTTAAAGGTTAGTCAGCCTTATCTCCAGATCTCAAGGCATCAACCTTGAGTTCATCCAGGGTAGGGTATCGGTTTCTTACCCAAGTCTCTCAATTAAGAGAATGTTGTGAATAGATAAGATTCCGCCGTTACTCCAGATAACTAATTCACTATAGGCAGAGAGCAAGGATTTGCCGAGATGAGGCCACATAGAGCCTAGAATAACAATCCTTTTCAGGATTTGCCCCAGTTAGGGGCGGCCACCTCAATTTATCTAGTAAATACTCGTATAGTCACCTTGCATGTCTCGTGTGTCTAGATGGAATAACCACAAGCACGTTCCCATCGTGAGCGTCTACCTATTCCGCCATCTCTGCCTGTAATGAACTAGAAGTTGGGGGCAAGGTTTGACTTGCAGACACCCGGTTTCGGGATAGACCAATGTATAAGCCTCGTAGCAGCCTTATCCTAGGATATGTCGTGCTATCCGTCACAACTTCGCTGCTTTGACAACTGGCATACGGCTCACTGTCCGCCACCCCAACTGCTAATTCACTAATGACCATCGCCCCAATCCCGAAGGACTGGAGTTTTGGGAGAATGGAGCCGGTAAGCTTCATCCCTCAATCCCCACCGAAGTGGGGCGATAGCCACTAACTTATAAAAGAACTCCCGATTCCGGCGGGAGCTCTTTCTTTAAGACTGCCGGAATCAGTGTGTTAAGACAAGTGTAAAAAAATAAAATCGGTCTGTCAACAAAAGTTATCAACAGGTCTTGTGTAGCCATCTTGTGGTTTTAGCTAACGATTCAAAAGTACCAGCATCAGACCAGAACCCTCTCACAAACTCAGCCTTCATTAATCCTATTTTAATATATACGTTATTAACATCGGTGATCTCTAACTCTCCTCGATCAGACGGTTTGAGACTTTCAATAATATCAAACACGTTAGCATCATATTGATAAAGACCTGTGACTGCGTAATCAGAGGGAGGATCATTCGGCTTTTCAATGATCTCAGTTATTTTATTTCCCTCTAGTCTGACTACCCCGAATCTTTCAGGGTCGGGGACTTTCTTTAAAAAAACTCGGCTACCTCCATTGAAAGTTGAGGTGAAACTATCCTCAAAGATATTGTCTCCTAGAATAACTGTCATATTATCTTGCCCGATAAAGTTCCTAGCCAAAGACAGGGCTTGAGCAATACCTCCAGATTCTTCTTGAACTCGATATGTTAATTGAGCATTATACCTTTCTCCCGACCCTAGATATTCGATGAAGTGTCCGACATGTTCTCGTCCTGAAATAATTAAAATGTCGCCTATTCCCATAGATATTAAAGTACCGAGAGGATAGTCAATCATCGGCTTGTTATATACAGCCACGAGATGCTTATTAGTGACAGAGGTTAATGGCCTGAGACGAGACCCAGTGCCTCCTGCTAAGATGATTCCTTTCATGGTTTTATGATAAAACAAAACCCGCTTACGGACACAGCCCCCGTCCCGAGGCACAACACCTTTCAGTGAACTTCTAAGAAGTTGATCCTTTTAGAGACCTTGAGACCGAGGCATCGATCTCGATTCCTCCGAAGAGGAGCTATGTCTATAAGCGAGTATTGTCGAATGATGCCCTTCGTACGAAAGACTAAACACTACCGATTAGTGCCTCTTAATAATAACACAAAAAACCAGCCCACGTTAGGCTGGTTGTTGTCTCTATAACAAAGTTTGACTACTTAACCTAGATTCAGCTATCTCTACGTACTCAGCCTCTCTCTCAATCCCTATGTATGGCCTACCTACATTCTTGGCAGCTAAAAGAGTTGTGCCTGAACCTACGAAGGGATCTAAGACTATCCCTCCTGTTGGGATCTTGGTTAGTTTGCATAGATATTCCATTAGTTTGAGGGGTTTGACTGTTGGGTGGTTGTTTTTGGTTGGTTCTCTTTTCTCGTCTGGTGTGTTCCCCATATTCTTTCTTGACCATTCGTCTTGTGCGTAATGTCCATGTTGTTCTATGTCTTTCAACCCCTCACATCCAGCATTTCTCTCTGCCTTACTAGCTTTGGCACAGTAGAAATATCTACTCCATTCTCCTGCGTTCTGAGCTGTGTGTTCGTCTAAGATGACATTGGCTGGGAATCGGCCTTGAGGATTAGGTTTGTAATCAAAGCCTTCTTGATTTTCATAGTAATCGCTCGGTCTGTAACCTTGTTCTTTATTTGTTTTCATCTGGGAAGCATAGCCCTGACCCGTCATTGGTTCTGGTAACTCTCCCCCTATCCTCCCACCATCTATATTAAGGCCACTCACTCCGTGTTTAAGAGCATTGTTAGCGTATGTACCATCATTGGGCTTCATAGCTACTAAGATAGGCTCATAGGCTGGTTTTAGGCCATGTGACTTCCAACCGTTCCATAGTTTAGCTTCGGGGGTTTTAGATTCTGTAATATCAAACTCTTTATATCCCGAAAGTGGGATATTCCCTTTCTTTCCCCAATTTTTATCTTTCTTTACAAACTCCCTTTCAGCTTCTTCAAATAATAAATCAAATTCATTGCCCAACTTTAATCCACTTTTCAATAGTTTGTAATCTTCTAGTGAGGGCAATCTTCCATCTTCAAACCAACTATTACCTCCAAAGGTTTGTGCTTTAAAATTACATTTTTCAAATGCTTGTTGTTTAGTTAATTTTAATGATTCTCTCGCTTCTTTAAGTTTCTTTGAAAATTCAATAGATCTCGTCCAATCTTTTCTTTTATCCAATTGCTTACTAATATCAGTAGCTTTCGGGAAGCCTGAGCCATAGAGCCAGATTATGCAATCTTTTAATATAAAGCCAGCATCTTCTACATTTACCGCCATTCTGTGCTGAGTCCTTGAGCCAGCGAATATAAGAGCTGTGCCTCCTGGTTTGAGCACTCTTAGACACTCTCTCCATGTTTCAATACTGGGCACGTCATAGTCCCACTTCTTACCCATGAACTCTAAACCATAGGGTGGATCTGTTATGATCGTATCTATTGAGTTATCGGGAAACTCTTGCATTACTTCGAGGCAGTCTCCTGCATATATCTTATTTATCTCCATTCAAACTCAAATATAACATAAAAAACCGGCCGCGTGGCCGGTTATCCTTTCTTAATCTTCTTCCAACACATGATGTGCAGAAGTCTGCTCTTTTTGGGATCGCCGGCCCCTACAACAATCCCTTGGCCACTTCTGACTACCTCATGACAATAGTCACACTTAGGGCCGTTGTAGATAACACGGCTAGACAATTGGATCACCACCTTTCTTTCGGATGCCCCGCCGATCACGGGTTTTCTTTTCCTCAGCATTAGCTTCAATACGTTTGAAGCAACGATGATGGAGAATGTGTCCATTCACCTTATGTTCATCTTTTTTTTTAACGTACTTATTGCAGCTTAGGCACCTCCTGTCTTCTTGTGTTTCTGACATAGTTTCTCCCAACATTTCTTGTGGTAGAGTTTACCCTTCCTGCCTGCATGGAATTCGTGAGCCAAGAGAATGACCCACTTTTTGCATATGGGGCATTTCTGATCGCTCATGAGTATCCCTTCTTACTAATGAAGAACCCCCTGCCGAAGCTCCGGGGGTTCTAACATTCCTTACGGATTAATAACCATGGTGGTATACCTCACTAGGTATAACGATATACAATTTAAAGTATTTCAGTTGTTTCGTCAAGGTTATTCCTCAGACTCTTCGTCTAGTTTTTCATTAGCTTCTTCAAGTTTGCAGTCGTCGCAACCTTCGTCACAACCCTCGCATTTCTTTAATTCCTCACTCATTTATTTATTTAATTCTCTTACCTCATCCGACCTTTCTTTGATTATAACATTTAGCGGAGAGTTAGCTTGCTCTTGGTAAAGAACAATCGTAGAAGAACTAACACTCCCACTACTCCTAAAAGAAGAGCCGGAGTGAGCTCAACAGCCGGAAAGCCGACAGCATTCAACAGTGCGTCAGCTAACACCAAGAGGCCTAGCAAAACCTCTTTGGATTTGTAGAAAGCTTTGTTCATATTTATTTTCTCTTTTTAAGAAGCCCGACCAGCTTCATACTTAATTCTATCAGTCTTTTTATTAAATTGATCTGGTAGTGTCTTCGGTCGAGGAGATTCATAATATAAGTCCTTGTGATATTTAAACCTGGGCAATCTGTTGGTCTTACCTCTCTATGAAGCTTTATATCAGTGAAGGTCAGTCCATACTTGGCCATAGTGGTGTCTAATTCGGTCGTTAGGGCCTTTTCCATGGCCTCTGAGGGGTATTCCCTATCTCCGTGCATAGCAAGGCAGTATGAGACAGTATTGAAGTTATGTCCCTTCTGAGCTGTTTGCTCCTCTCCATCAACTCTATACCTCTTTACCGAGCCATCCATGCCAATCAGCTTGGTATATCCACCGTAATAGCCAAGGCTCGATTTAACTCCGAACTTCTTCTTGTGATGTAAATCTATTAATAAGAACTGATCAGGGAACTTATCGCTGGGATAAGCACTGTGATGAACGTATATGTTCTTTATCTTCATCTAATGAGAACGGCTAATAATGCACTAACCATCGCGGCTATCACTGCAGTTACCAAACCAATTCTAAAAGTCTGACTCCTCTTGAGCCATGCAATATCAGTTCTCATCTCGGTTATATCTTTAGCGACATCGGTGAGATGATTTCCGACCATATCTTTTATTTCTTTAATCTCTTGACGTAATTCTTTCATATCTATTGACAAATGGTGTGCACTATGCTATAATGTAAGTATTATGATAGAAATATTAATTATATTACTATTACCTATTTTCTGTATTTGTGTCGCGTTGGCGTTTAGCGAAGAAGATATTCCTGAGACTTGGGACGAATCTAGTTATTAAGTCCGCATCATCTGGGCTTAATTTTCGTAAAATATTAGCCACTCTAGTTTGCACTGCCGGTGAACTCAAAAATTGGGTAGCGCCAGCTGCCGCTGCACCTCCGGCGGCAATCTCTAACGGTGTTTCACCTCTGACTGCTTGTATAGTTGCTGCTGTACTTCCAAAAATGCCTGCCCTCAAGCCAACTCGAACTAATCTTTGAAGATTTCTATTTGTTCTCTCAAGATTTTTCTCAGCGGTTAAAAGATTGGCATAGCGCTTGTTAAGTT
>NZER01000145.1 GCA_002690445.1 Candidatus Pacearchaeota archaeon | reverse complement strand
CTATGATTTTTTTAGTGCGGGATTTTCCTAACTGGGGAACAGGGCATCAGATTTTTTTCCCGATAGCTACGGTCTTGTTTATTTTTTCACTGCATTTTGCTTTTAGGTGGTGGTTTGTTATGCGCGAAGATTATCAGCATTTGCAGTTTCAGAAGTTGAAGGAGTGATGGGTGAGGTTTGCTGGGAAGTTATCTAGTTCTTTGGGTATTATGCTCTCTGTTAATAGCATGCGATAGTTTTAGTGCGCTGAAAGTCATAGTGGCGACAAAAATGGCGGGGAGGGAGAGGGAGATGCCGGTATCTAAGATAGATGTATAAAGATATTGGGGTAGGTTTGTATTTTTCCGGCTAAAAATAGGTAGGATTAGACTGTCAAGGTAATTTGTTGTTTCTGCTAAAAGTCTTGCCCCTGCATAAGTAACAGTCCCGGTTAGAATGGCGATTAAACTATCTCCTGTCATAAAATTCCAGGATTTTTGTATTTATAAGGATTATTGTAATGAAACAGCGAGGATAAAATTAAAAAAAATAGGAACTGCGCCGTGCCGAAATTTAGATCGGATACGCAGTCCCCCAACAAGGCAATATTATGTGTTTATTTTTGTTTATATATAATTATGAGATGTAAAATATAGTTTTGGGGATAATTTTATTTAAATAGGGAAGAACTTTGGAGTGGTGGTGATTAATTTGAGAGTGGTAGTGGGCGTTTTTTGGTTTTGTTTGGGTTTTGATATAATTGACCCATAACTCCAAACCAAATTGGAGTCTTCGGTTTATTTATAAAGATGTGATTTCTTTGGATAGCATGGATGATAAATTTGTGCTGGTTGGGTTGGATGACGAGAAGTCGAAATATGTAGCGGAAGTTCTTGGTAATAAGACTTGCAAAAAGATTTTGAATTATCTGGCTGAGGTGAGTGAGGCGTCGGTGAGTGATGTTGCAAATGGGCTGAACATGCAGTTGAATACTGTTGATTATAATGTTAAGAAATTGGTGAAGGCGGGGCTGGTGGAAAGAGTTAAAAACTTTTTTTGGTCTGTAAAAGGGAAAAAGATTGGGATGTATAAATTGGCAAAAAAACATATTATAATTTCGCCTAAGAATCAGAAACCTTCAGCTAGTGCGTTGCGGGCAGTTCTTCCGGTGTTGGTTGTTCTTGCGCTTGCTGCGATTCTTGCAGTTGTTCTGCATTTTTCTGATGAGCCTGTTCAGATGATTTCTCAAGGTAGTGATTTGGAATTTAAGCAGTTTGAATCTTATTCAGAATTAAAAGACTTTGTTAAAGATACAGAAGATAGAGGGGGCTTTTTTGGTGGTGCTATTGATATGGTGATGCCTACTATGGCAGGTAATATTATGGAGGCAGCTGCTGGGACTTCGAAGGCTGCAGCTTCAGGCGGGGGCGGGGCTGGTGATTATTCAGAGACAAATATCCAGGTTGAGGGTGTTGATGAGGCAGATATTGTAAAAAATGACGGAAAGTATATTTATGTTGTGTCTGGGCAAAAAGTTTTGATAGTTGATGCGTTTCCTGCAGAGGACATGGAGATTTTGAGTGAGATTGAGCTTGAAGGGTATGTGAGTGAGATTTTTATTAATGATGATAAGCTGGTTGTTTTTATGTCTGGGAATTATTATGGAAGTGGTGATTCAGAAGTATTAGTTTATGATATTTCAGATCGAGAAAAAGCGGTTTTAGACAGCGAGATTGAGTTTGATGGTTCTTATGTTGACTCTAGGATGATTGGGGATTATGTTTATATTATTTCGACAAAGTATGTTGACAGGGATAATCCGGAGCCTCCGATTTTTGTGATTGGTAGTGTTGAGGAGAAGACTGCTGTGGAAGATGTTTATTATTTTGATTCTCCTGATAATAGTTATGTTTTTACTTCTGTTCTTGCTCTGGATTTGGATGATGGGGAGTTTGAAAGTGAGACTTATTTGACTGGGGCGTCTCGCCAGGTTTATGTTTCTGAAGATAATATTTATTTGACACGGACTAAGTGGATGGAGTATAAGAGTCAGTTGGAGGCGACTGTTGATGAGGTTTATTCTAAGATACTTCCTTCTGAAGAGATGGATAAGGTGCAGGTGATTATGAATTCTGATAAGTCTGCTTATTTGAAGGGAAGGGAAATACAGACAGTTGTGAGTGATTATTCAGATTCTTTGAAAGGGGATGATAAGGCAGATTTTGATAAGGAGCTTTTGGAGGGGCTTGAGAATCTGGATATTATTTTGCAGAAGAGGTATGAGAAGACGCTGATTCATAAGATTGGTGTTGATAAGATGGATATTGAGTATAAAGGGGCGGGGGAGGTTCCGGGCAGGATTTTGAACCAGTTTTCAATGGATGAGTATAAGGGGAATTTTAGAATTGCAACTACTACTGGGCAGGTTTCTCGAAGAAGTGGGAGTGTGAGTTTAAATCATTTATATATTTTAGATGATGATTTGGAAGTGACAGGGAAAGTTGAAGACCTGGCTCCGGGTGAGAGGATTTATTCTGTTAGGTTTATGGGTAAGAGAGCTTATGTTGTGACATTTAAGAAAGTTGACCCGTTGTTTGTGATTGATGTTGCTAATCCTCGTAATCCGAAAGTTCTTGGTTATTTGAAGATTACTGGTTATTCTGATTATTTGCATCCTTATGATGAGGACCATATTATTGGGATTGGGAAGGAGACTGCGGGTGGGAATGAGGATTTTTCGTGGTATCAGGGTGTGAAGATTTCACTGTTTGATGTTTCTGATGTTTCTAATCCGATTGAGAAGGCTAAGATTGAGATTGGTGACAGGGGAACAGAGAGTTATGCTTTGCATGATCATCATGCATTTTTATTTGATAAGGAGGGGGAGCTGCTTGTTATTCCTGTTACTTTGGCTGAAATAAATGAAAGTCAGTATTTAGATGGGGATGGGGACGGGAAAATCCCAGATAATGCGTACGGGATGCCGATGTGGCAGGGTGCGTATGTTTTGAATATAAATAGTGACGATATTAGTTTGAGAGGGAAGATTAGCCATGATGATTTTGAAGAGCAGATAGGGAGGTATTATTATGCTGGACAGTATGCTGTTCAGAGAAGTTTGTATATGGATAATTATCTTTACACTGTTTCGCAAGGAGTTATTAAGGCAAATGATTTGGTGACAATTGATGAGATAAGTAAGATTGACCTGGGTTATGAGGGCGGGTATGGGGGTGGGTTGATTTATTAGGTGGTGTGGGTTTGGGTTGTTTATGAGGGTGTTGTTTTTAGAAAAAAAATATGGTTTTTAGGTGTTTATTCTGATCTACGGAAATATTCAAAACAACGTCCAACTATTCCGTAGCCGTCATATTTCCTATCATCGTGAATTCTGATTTTTCCAACTGCTATTTTTTTACCTGTGTCAGGCATAGTTGCATATACATTCCTATCTTCAATCAAGATTTCTGGATATCCAATAGTTGCTATTTCTTCAGTTGGAAGATTTAATTGATGGCCCATGTTTTTTGGAATGGTGTCATCATTTTCACCAATTAGGCTAAATCCATATTTTTCTCTGATAAGGTTCTCAAATTTGTTAAATGGATGGCAGGTTACTAAAAGAGCATCTTCTTCCCCCCCCTCTAGAAATTCATAAACATCTCCAATGATGTCGTCTAGATCCCCTATAAGTTCTGTTGGTGCAATGGGATCTAGTAACCAATTAGTCATTGAATCAGGAATAGCTATCTTCGTCATTCCTGCATACTGCTTACTTCTTTTAAATCCAATATCTAGTTCTCTCACGTTTTCATTGTTGTTTCTTTTACGAATTTCTTCTAGTAAAAGCGTCTTTGCAATATATGAAGGACTCACTTTTCCAAGTTTTCTTAAATGACTTGGAAGTCCTGCTTTTCCATTAATCACAAATATATTTTCTGGCATTTTCTATCACCTCCTTTCAATAAATAAATTTGATTCAAGGTGTGAGAGGTCCCCCTAATATTGTTGTTTGTTTTCATCTTATCTTAGTCTTCCGTTTCTGAGTCCATTATATACTGTAGATGAATTATATCCTGTAATTTCCTTGATCCAGGGAACAATCATTTTTTTTGCATCTGTAGAACTTGCTACTGGGCAAGGCTTCATCCCACAAAAATTCATTATATGTGGATGTTTTTTGCCTGATCTTACCTCGATGTCTAAACTTTCTGCAAACAAGAGAATTTTGTTAATCAGTAATCCATCTGAAGTTTTCTTTTTTCCCATCCCCTCACACCCCCTTTCAACTAATCTGAATATATTTACAAATCGGCTAAAAATATCTAATAGAAGTCTTTTTTGACTTAAACTTAATGAATCTTTGCTTTTCATTACTTTAGGCCTCCACCCCTGCGAAAAGTTAGTATATAAAGCTTTCTAAAATGAAAAAATTAGAACTAAAAAATGAGAATGAGGGATATATTTAGCATCAGATTTAGGGTATTTAAGTTTTTGGGTTTGGGGAGTTTTTGTATAGGTTCAGGACATATGTCCTACCCCTAAAATAAGTGAATAAAATCAAAGTAAACATCTGCAGGACACTTCTTTTCTAAGCTTATATGCGGCCTAAAATGATTATATCTTAATCGAAAGAAATCTAGATCATTATTATAGAATGGGAGTTCTTTCTCTAACGTCTGGAAAAACCTTTCTATCTTTCCTGTTGTAGTAGGGGAATGAATTGCTGTTCTTATATGCTTAATTCCCCTTGGCTTTCCGTGCTTCTCTACCAATTTATCGAGAAGCTTAGTTATAACAGCTGTTGTAGCTCTGTTTATTTCAAATACTCCTAGACAATACCTTGAACAGTCATCAATTACTGCGAAACAATATTTGCCCTTGACTTTTTGATCTGAAACATCCATTTGCCAAAGAGAATTAGGATGTTTTCTCTGCCAACGAATGTATTTGATTCGCTTTTTCCGACGTGGATTTGGATTTGTTAAATTGTGTTTGTTTAGAATTCTCTTGATACTCGATTCTGAAATCTCATGAATAAAACAGGAGATCTTATCTGCACCATAACCTGTTTTGTTCCTTAGAAAAATAACTTTCTTTTCGAGTTTTGGAGTAATTTTAGTATGAATTGTCTTCGGCCTTTTTGATTTATCTATTAAGTCCTAGTTAGTTTCATTAAGTCTTTTTGTCCACCTCCTTAAAGTTCTCCTTGTTACTTCAAAGCCAAACTGAGCTAAAAGAATTCGCCTACATTGATTATTTGTATGTCCTTTAATCCTCAACTTAAAATATTCTCTTCTAATTTGTTCTTTTTTCATAACAAAACTAGAAAATTACATGCGAACTAATTTTCGGTTTTGCCTAGGACATATGTCCTGGCCTCACACAGGGTTTGGGGAGTTTTGATGATTGGTTAGATTTTTCCTGCATTTTTCCACATGAAATCAAAGTAAGATTTGTAGGCTTTGGCAGCAGCTTCATTTTCTATAACTATGCCCTCAGGTTCATCTGTCCAGATTATTATTGCAATCTTATTCCCATAAATGTTTGTAACTGCCGGACTCTCCCCGATATCAGAGAGATATTTGTATGAAGAAGTTGGGTTATCGGTTTCTTTCCTCCCTTTTCTTAATATCAACTTTGTCTTTATTTCATTTTCTTTTTTTAATCTATCAAATTGTAATGCAAATTCTGGCATTCTTTCAGAAAACTGCCCTTCTGATCCAAATACATAATTATCTTCTCCACTTCGAGCAATATCAAGAAAAATACTCCTTATCCCCTTAAGACCCTTGAATAATCTGACCTGGCCTTCAACTTTCTTAGCCTTATGCTTTTCTTGTAATACTGGCAGAATCGATTTAACATCTTCTTCTTGTTCTTTTAAATAATCAAGTAATCTTCTCGGCCCTGTAACTTGAAACCACTTCACCTTACCAATGGAAACATAACTTACTAATCCTTTTTCTTGTAATAATTTAAGAGCATTATAAGCAGAACTTCTGTCTATTTTAGCAAGTTTAGAAATTTTTCCAGCTTTTGCAGAACCTTGTTCATTTAATGTAAGGTAAACTTTAATCTCATTTGGAGAAAAGCCGATCTTCTCCAAGACATGAACTATCTTCTGACTATCCATTCTTTATTAAAGAGTCTCTCCTATTTAAGCTTTTCTTGTTGTAGATTTTTCTACAACTTTATTCTTCATAAATTTGTCTAAGTTCTTCTATAAAATCTCTGATTTCAGAGTACTTTCTCCCATGGTCTTTAAGGAGCCTTCCACAGACCCATACACTAGGTTCTTCTTTTCTCTCTTCGAGATAACGGGTTCCGCCTTCTTCAAAAGCTTGCAGTTTCAAGATTCCTGTATCGACCCAAGGAGTTATTTTATATCCTCCCCTGCCAACAGACCCAACTATTTCTGCCACTTCATCAATCCGACGAGTTCGATTTCCAAATACCCTCAGTTTTTCTGGATTTATTTTTTCATCGAACCTGTTTAGGGTTATTACAGAGTCTTCTCTGGCACAGTAAAAAGTTCCTGGAGCCTTGCAGTATTCATGTGTATCACATAGATAGAATCCAGTTTCTTTTCTTTCTCTATCTTTTAATCCTATTATCTGGTGATCAATCCTATGTATATTCGAAATTACCGGAACTCCATCTATATCGGGCTGTATAAAAATTCCTTCAAATCTCAGCAAAACATCTCTTTTGGGAAACTCTGCGAATAATCTTTTGAGATTTTCCAGCGCATTCTTCGGATCCTCTTCTATCTCCCTCACTAAGGCATCTATATGTTTCATTTCCTTCATTTTTCTTCACCTCCTTTCAATTCTTGTAAGCTTCTTAGTATTCTTTTTGCCCTATCTTCAATTCTTATGAGGGGTATTATTTCTACATTGTAGCCCGCATCGGTGTAGTTTTTGTGTTGTAGTTTTTCGAGTACCCTGGCTTCTTTCAGATTCTCTCTTCTTATTCCTGTTTTTTGGCAGTTGTCTCTGATTTCTATTAGAAAGACCTTTTCGTATCTCCCTTCTGCTTGTTTAACTGCTTCTTGCATTGCTTCACTTAAAGTTTTTCCATGAAGTTGATAGTAAGCCATTCCATCCAGTATTCCTCGGTCTATGAAGGCTCTTCCTTCTAATTGTTCTGCTTGTTCTTCTCTTTGAAGTTGTAGCCTTAGGATTCTATCTTGGAAGTCAGGCAGTTCCCAGGGTTTTGGGTTCCCCTTCGCTTGTAGGTATTTTATGATGTCCTCTGCAGCTTCAGGTATGGTTCTTTCTTCGTAGATACATTCTAGCTCTTGTAAGACAGAAGTTTTTCCGCTTCCTGGAGCCCCGGTTAGTGCTATTTTTTCTACCATCTTATCTTCCCAACACAAATTTGTTATATAAAATAGTGTTGTAGAAAAATCTACAACAGAGATTTAAGTAGGGTTTTTTCTCCTTATTATTAATTAAATCAAGGAGAAAAACAAAATGGCAGGAAAGAAAACACGAGACGGAATAAAACTGAGCAAAGTTGTGAAGCTAGCCCAAGGTCTTGGAGCCACAGTAAGGGGGGCAACAAAACACCCCTTTGTCCTGAACTACGATGGAATGAGGCCTTGCCCAGTAGCAACTTCGACAGACGCGAAGAGAATGGTGGCCCCCTGGATAGCAGAAATAACTGGCTGCACAAACCAAGAAGCTTACCAATCAATGAGAAACGCCTAAACACAAGAAAATGAAAACAGTAAATAGAAAAATTCACATTCAAACAATTGAAAGGGGGTATGAAGAAAATGATGGAAAGACTTATAAAAATAGCTGAAGGAATGGATCAAAAAATGCCGGGAGTTAAGAGATATCTTATGAGCGAAAAAACCGACGAAACTTACTTTCACAGCAATAGATCACCAACAGATATTGAGTATCTTGAAACTGAAGATTATCAGGTTGTCGCTGCAAAATGGGAAGAGCATCACTGGAAAAAGAAACCTTATAGTGGTGTAGGGTGGAATGAATGGGTTGAGATTTACTATGCTAAATCAGGACAAGAACCAGAAGGAAGAAGAACCAGAATGGTAGCAACGAGAGATAAGTACAATTCAAGTTTTGACAGAAAAGATCTTTGGGGACATGAGAAAGTGAATCTGGAAAAAATCGGAAAGAACAAGATAACAGTGGCATGGCAAAATGGAAAAGGGCATATAGTAATGCAAGAAACCTATGAGATTACTCCGGAAGGATTGGTCGAAGAAAACCCTGGACGATTAACTTAAACTAAATAAATGCAAAAGCAGGAGGAAAAAATGAAAGAACAAATAGAAAGCTTAGAAGAAGCTATTGAATCAGCAAAAAAAGATCCACAAGCAAATAGATTTGCACAATACGGTAAGAGAATTTTAGAGCTTGTGAAAGAACAAGACTATGATGAAGTAAGGTTCACAGCAAAGTGTTTTCGTGATGCTTCGTGCTCTTTTTGGAGAGGACCGATTAACAAAGTCATGGAAAACTATGTTAATGCAACAGTTGATCTTCTTAATGTCCTTCCTTGAGATTCAATTAAATTAAAGCGAAAGCAGGAGGAAAAATGGAAAGTAAATAATAATCTGGATGTTGATTAAATGATGATTCTATGTGTAAATGAACACATTTAAAAATAAGAAAATATTTGAGTTTTTGTCCTTAGAGATAAGGAGATTTGAAACACCATAAGGTAAGCAAATCAATTCCCACCATAGCTCAATGGTAGAGCACGTGGCTGTAGAATAGCGTGGACATTGCACTTTTTTGTGTATGAGGATGAAGCGTGATAAGTCTGTGTAACCGGTTTGTACAGAACCCGCGTTACCCCAGTTCGATTCTGGGTGGTGGGAT
>NZER01000144.1 GCA_002690445.1 Candidatus Pacearchaeota archaeon | reverse complement strand
TTGGTCGGCTGCGGGGAAGTAGACCCCGGTATCGAGATCGCCGGTATTGGTCAGGGCTGGAGCGCCCACGGCTCCGTCGGGAAGCACAAGCACACCGCTGGCCACCTTCGACACAACGTGAAGATTACTTGCATCGCAAACAAGAGTCACGCAATCATACTGACTGCTCAAGGTAAATGTTGTCTCGCCGTCGATGGTCTCGGCAGCATTTCCATCAATGATAACGGCATTCGAACTGGAGTCAGTTTTCTTGATAGTCAGCGTATGTCCATCAAGCATGGTTGCGGCAGCCAGCAGGGTGACCGTGAAGCCCCCACCACTGGCATCACACAGGATCAAGCTCTCCTGATCGCCAATGACTGTCGTGTAATTGGCGGTCTTCGTCAGTGACGCAGTGAGCATCGCCTTGATTGCAACCTTGATCGCTCTCAGGTGGTCGTCCCCCTGCGACTTCGAGTCAGTCGAGAGCGGATTTGTGACAACCAGATCAGAGGCATGTACGACAGTCTCTAAACCCATTAGTCTTCTCCACCCATGATTGGACGTTGCGCAGCTTCCCGGCGTGCGTTGTCGTTACGGATTACCTTGGTCCGGCCCTCGATCTTTCGTCTGGTGAACAACGCGACCGCAGCCTTGTCCCGTAGATCCTCCGCCATAACAAGGCCAGTCTCACCAATCATCCACTTGTGTGCGTGTGTCAGCCACTTGTTCTCCACATTATCCCCCAAGGTCGTATCGGCCTTGAAGAACATCTGCTTGAGTGTATACACGTCGTCAGGCGTTGGGAAGAGCCTGTAATACTCGTCGTCAAGTGCGTAGGCGAGCGGGGACCCTACGCCCGGATAGACGTCGCGAAGGTACGAAATGCTATCCTTCGGCAGTTCGTTCCAGACATCGCTTGCGTCCGCCGCGTCTCCATCGAAGTAATATAGTGCGTCCTCCCAATCAGTCTCTCGCAGGAACCCCGACGGAAGTGCTACACGTTCCTCATCACTGACCGTAACCGCGGACGTGACTTCGCTGAGCAAGAACCAAGGCAAGAAGTCGCCCTGCTCGAGTTCCTGCTGGGTGTCCTGCAACGCCTCTACGATTTCCGTATCCTTGTCCGTGCCACGGTAACCAAGTCCGCGACGGATACGCTTGACAGCTGTATCCCTATCCATCAGACTGTCGGGTCCTCTCCAGTCCAGGTTGTGGTTACTGCAGCCTCTCCTGCATCCCACTTCCTCGGGTCTAGTTCCACAACGTCAGCCGATCCCAGGTTCACACTGAAGAAAGGCATGACAGTCTTCGGCTTGTGAATAGGTTGCACAATCGGCTGATACCATTCGATCGTCATGTCAGGCCTGCCTCACGCCGGAAGCGGTCTCTTGCTTCAGCCACTTCCATCCGTGCCTCCCATGGAACACAACTCCCGCGAGATACACAAGGACCACAAACAAGGCCGCCACAAACCCGGCACAGCCCACCAGCGTCAGCAGGGTCACTGCTCGGCTTAGCAAGAACGACCTTCTGACAATGCGCACAGGTAAAGGTATCCCTTTCCTGCGTACCGTCAGGGCCCGTGGTGACAAGGTATCCACCAGGCTTTCTCATTCCTCGTGGAACGCCGTGACTTCTGCTACGCCCGTGTAGGTACCAATCTTGGCACGAAGGGCAAAGCCTTCATTTGCCACAGCGGCGCAGACAAGCTCGCTGCCTGGAACAGCCGCCCAGCGCATGGTTGCTCGCTGGTTCATCGGAACCTCGAACAAGGCAACGCCAGTCGTGGTCGGCTCCCCGGTCGAGTCCTCTTCACAAGCGACCGTCGCAGCCGGATCGGCTGGATCAAGCGCGGCGGGTGTAACGCTTGTGCCCGTCCCGCCTGCCGTAATGCGAATGATGTCAGCCACCATCGCGTTGTCAGCCGGCGTACCACTGACACCCCACAGCACGTCGTAGAGCTTGAAACGAAGAGTGGTGGCGCCGATCATTTCAAGCTGCGTCTTATACGACGAAGCCATTGGGTTCTGGAAACCCGCAGTCGAATACTTCATCATCGCTCAGTCTCCATCCTCGTCGTTGGCAAGATCGTCGAAGACGTTCTCCCCCGCCTCGACCTTCATCTTCGCGACCTTCACCCCGATCGTAGGAGGGTAGGTCCCCTTGTCGTTGTCTCCGTAGTCGTACTTCCTGGCAGCGGTTAACTCAATGACCTTGCCGGTGTACGTGACTGTGACTGCTTCGCCCAGCTCGAGGCCGTTCACCTGCTTGCTGGTCACATCAGCGTAAATGCGTTTCGACTCTTCAGGCATAGCAGTTACCTTCGGCATGTCAGTCTCCTAGAGGAAAACGGGCGTTGGTGGAATAGACCCAACGCCCGTTATTGTCCCCGTTAGCCAGACACGCGACTGATGGCCTGACCGTAGACGTCGAGGATTTTCGCCTCGGCGGCACCGTCCGCTGCAACACCGATGTACGGATTGAGGTCCGTTGTATCGGTGAGCGCCGTCGAAGTCGCGCAGAGCACATCGTTAATGTACATCTTGGCGAGGCGAGCGTCATCAATGACGATCTTCAGATGGTACTTCGTGGTCGCAGCGACGGCGGCGATCCCTGCGTCGGCGGCGGTATCGGTTCCGCCGATCGAGTAGATCACCTGCCACTTACCGTCGTTCACGCCGTTCTCGTACCTGAAGAAGACCTGATCGTCGTCCGTCGCAGTAGCCTCAGCGTTGGTCAGCTTCAGGCCGGCCCAGATGATGCAGTTGTCGATTTGGGCGGCGGAACCAGTCTTGATTTCGCACTCCCACTCGACTTCCTTATCGGTTCCCCAGGTGACCTGTTCCCAGGCCGATTGGTTAGCATCCTGGTGAGGGACGAGGATGACCTCGTCGCCGTCGGCGCCCTGCGTGGTGAGCCTAATGCCACCCTCGGCGTTCATCACAGCATCGTCGGTCACGGCGTTCGTGCCGAGGATCTCGAAGTTGCGATCGCAGGTGATGTTGGTCGCCTCCGTCGAACTCAAGATATCCGCGTTCGCCGAAGGAATGCCGTACAGACCCGGCACCCACCGCAGCTCGAAACGCTTCGGAAGGCCGATGCTGTCGACACGACCCCTAAAGCGGACGTCACCGCCTTGGACCGTACTCAATACTTGCAGGTTCTGAGCGAACCCGCCTTGGATGTTTGCGAAAGACACTGTCGTTCTCCTTGTCTGTCAATGTGGGGGAAGGTATGGGGCTAGCAACCTTCCCCCGCACGACCTGACATGAGGGTTGATAGGAAAGCGTTGGCTACTGAATGGCCCCGAGGTACCCGTTCGTGAGACCGCCGTAACGAACCTCAAGGCCCGCTTCCGTCAGCCACTGTCCACGCCGAGCATCCTCGCCCTTGTTCTGGATGTTGTCCTGGAACTTGGTGTCACCACCGCGTAGGGGACGCCAGCGCAGAGACGAGAAGTCGATGATAAACATTGAGTCCCTGTAAAGGGTGTTCCGGTTCAGCAACGGATGCGTCCGCATCAGCAGCCGACCCTGCGGCATGAGGAACTCACGGAAGTTCATGCCGAACTGACTGACAACCCCGCCGAACTGAACCTGCGTGTTCGAGTCCGTCTGGATCATCTTATTGAGGATATTGAGTCCGTTGTTACCGCAGAACCCAATCCGCTCATCACCCGCCGGTGAGTCGAAGTCGAACACCGGATACACGGCATCAAGGAAGGTTGAAACCGTGGTTGTGGTCGAGAAGACAGTCGTCGTCGCCGTCGGCATGAAGGACCTGATGCCGTCCATTGTACGGATCGGCTTGCCGTTCGGACCGTTGGCTTCGGACTTCTGACCCCACAGGAGCGCTTGCTCAATGCCCCTTGCGTGATCGAAAGACTTCCGCTTCTTGTCGTTACGGACAGGATCACCGGTACGGGTCCGCGTCGCCGCCGCAGTACGCGAAATGTCATACGCATCCTTAAAGATCTGCGTATAGTTCGTGTACTTGATCGGGTTGCGGGACGACGCCTTCGGCTCCGCAGAGCCTTCCTCGTACGCACTGCCCAAGAGCAGCAGGAACAAGTTGTCGGCGATCGCCGCAGCGGTGGTACCAGCCTTGCCGCGCTTGACAACGAACTGTGTCGTGCTTGTCACGGACTCGACCTCGACGATTTCGTGGTCGTAAGTCGCGTTGTCGGCGGCGGGCTCGACAAGCAACAGATCACCCGGCTTCAGGTGAGTGGCAACGCCCCAACGGTTGCCTGGCGCAGTCGAAGAGGGGTCCGAGGAGTCGACGACGACTGTCGTGTCGCCGGCACCCAGGGCACCGTTCACCTGCAAGCGAACCAGGTCCATCGGCTCGTCCCACCAACTGAACTCGGGATCGTCCGTGCTTTCTTTCTGCACCCTTGCCATAAGGGCGAAGATCGGCGCCATCCCGTTCGGGTTGCGCCAGAGAATGAACTCGCGGAAGTTCTTCGGGCGTTCGTCGGTCGCCCAGTCGCCACTACCGCGGAGTCCTGCTACTGCAGCCATAGCGAAGCACTCCTTTAGTTACGCCTCACTCAGAGGCATCCAGGTCCAAGTCCTCAGCCTCAAGCTCCGTAACCATCTGGCTGAAGGCATTCGTGTCGCGAGAAGCTGGATCCGCACCGGGCCTGCCCGCACCCCCCGGCTTGAAGGGTTTGGTCTTTGCCTCCTCAGGCTTCACCTCGGTCGACGCGCCACCATTGGACTGGAAAGCCTCAAGCAATCCCAGGGCAACAATAGCCTGCGCTCCGACATTCTGGTTGAAGTCCGCCTTCGAAGCATTCGGGTTCACCTGTCGATACGTCGCTGCCAAGTTGTAGATCGTGTCACGATGCTCGTCCGCATTCAGAAGCGGCCATTGGGCGAAGAAAGCTTCCTCGTCCGAGTCCGCGCCCTTCCGCGCCGCAAGCGTCGTCTCGATCAGGTTTGGCAGTATCTGCATCATATGTGAAACCGAAGCCGTTACAGCATCCAGCTCGACTTTGGCCAGCAACCTCGGGACAGCTTCCCGAGGGTTGGTGTCCAGTTCTTCCGCCGTAGCATCGTCCAAGACGTAATGCTGAGTCGCGAGGAGTTCCTCGCTCTCCTTACGCCAGACATCATGCCGCGCCTGCAGTTCCTCCCGCGTAATCTGTACGGGCGCAGGCTCTGCAACAGGTTCCGTGGCTGGCGGAGCCGCGGCTTCCTGCGTCGGCTCGGGCTTCTCAGCTGTCTCAGGTTCCGGTGTTGGCTCGGCTTCAGCGGTCTCCTCGGCGGGCTTTGCAGCCTCCGCTTCGGGCTCCACTTCAGGCTTCGCCTCTTCCTCAGCCGGGACATCCTCGTCACCTTCCGCCTCAGTAGGTGCGTCCCCGGACCCGGGCAGCTCAACTGCCGCGTCCAAGTCATCACCGTCTTCCTGTAAGAAGTCGGCCGCTGTCTCTGAGTCAAAGGCAGTACCGTCTTCTGGGTCGCCCGCAGGGAGCGCTTCCTCGACAGGATCGTCAGTCGGGTTGTCGTCTTCTGGATTCATACCCAAACTCCTCTATCAAAAAAGTCCATCTTTTTCCTTCTCCTCTTGTGTCGCTAGTTCGCGTTGGAGTGCTTCTGCCATCGCTTCGGCTTCTTCGATCATAGTCTGGATCAGAACAGGGATAAGCCGCAAGCCCTGAACCTCACCTTTCATGAACTCCTGCCTGTACCCGTCTCCGATACCTTTCAAGGGTTCACCAAGAATGACCCGCTCCCGACGAGAAGCTTGGCCATCTATAAGCGCCATTGCAATCTTCCAACCTTCTTGGTTGGTGAAATGACGCAGGGTATCGAGCTGACCTTGACTGCCTGAGAGGTCGGACTCGATCTGCTCGCGTACTTCCTGACGAAGGTTTGCTTCCTCCTGCTCCAATGTCAGGCCTTCCGAGGTTTCGCTTTCGCTCATCCTGAGTTCCCCAATCCGCTAACCTGTACCCCAGCGGCGCGTTCTAAATCCTTCGGCTGACCGCCACCGATGGGAACGATGTTGCCTCGCTCAGCCTCGCGCGCGACCTGCTCGTCAGGCAGGACGTTCGTCTGGATCTTGAATTGATTGATGTTCTTCAAGCCAGCAAGCTGTGCAACCCAGGCGAATATCCGACCTGTGTCATACTGCTGCGCTACCTCAGGCATATTACGCATGGCAACGAAAAGCTCGCGCCACATATTGGCCTGAGCGAAACGGTCGATCGGCAAGGTCCCATCGACTGGCACGAAGTTATACATGCCGCCGATTTCATCAGGTGTCACACTCACAAAGCCCGGCCCCGCCTCGGCCATCAGGTCGCCAACCAGACGGAACTGCATTTCCTCATCGTATAGCTGCTGAGTGTTCTGCACCATCATGGAACTCATCGGCGACCAGCCCATGGCGGAGAAATACTCGGCAGTGGTTTTCAGCCTGTTGATACCGAAGCTAGAGCTCGTACGTACCTCGGTCGCTGTCTTTCGTCCTCCTTTGGAGATCATGCCCATGATCTGATCATTGACGCCAAGCGCGCGTTGACCAATCTCGAACATCACTTGAGCATCACGCAGATGGGTCTGAGTGACGTCCACCACTTGTAATTGCTCAATAGCGCCCCTGACGTCAGTGCCGTATGCGTCAGACTTCAGACGGATGATACCGCCGGGGAGCGGGTCCAACACATCCTTCATCATGACGCGGGAGGGATCTACCACGAATTGGTCGTTCAACGCCTTCCTGACGTTGTAGAAGTGCGAGTTGAGCAACCAATCCAGTGTATTCTGAACAGGCTTGATTACCTCTGGGATACCGCGGTTGACGAGTGCGTATCCTTCCGGCTCATACTCGATGACGATGAGCGGAAAGCGATCATGGTAGAAACCAAGCGGCTGCGCGCCTAAGACATACTTGTAATCAGTCGTGACAGTGAAAACCCACTTCTCTGTCCGTTCTCCTTTGCCCAGTCCCCATTGCGACGGGACGAGGTCTTGGTAATGCTCGAAGACCTTGACGACATCCGAGGCCTTTCGGCTTTTATAATCAGTCCAGCCGAGGTTGCCCGACTCAGGAAGTTCCAGCTGACTGCTACCAGCATCGCGTTCGCTCAACCCGCCTGTCTGGTCTGCGGTCAGTCTGTCTATATTGGTGTAGTATCCCCGCGCTGCGCGATCTAGGACACGACTCCAAGCAAGTTCATTATAGATAGCACAGAACTCTCCTTCCTGGAAACGAGCGAAAGGAACGCGTGGATCAGGAAAGAAATCGTAAGGACGTATGTTATAAACACGATTGCCTTGGTAGCCCTTGATCGTCTCCGTGATCTTCTGCTTCTTGCTCCGGCCCGTGGGTATTCCAAGGATCGACTGCTCAATAGTCTCAACACGAGAGACCCTGGTTTCGACCTCATCCCAGTACATTCCTAAGATGCCAACGCCGTACTTGCCAGCGTCGTAAAGCCACACATACCAAGGCACGAGCATTTCACCAACCTGGACCTGATAGTCCATGATGGCTTCCAGGGCTTGGATTTTCTGCTGGCTTTCCCCATGCCTGCCGGTGAATTGCAGTATGGGATTCCTGGACATGAACACGGTAGTCCAGTAGGTGTGCGAGGACATCAGTACACCGTAGGTGTACGGGACAACGATCGTGGTATACTGAGGCTTGCCTGCTTCTCTTTGCAAGCGACGACGCTCATCCACTGTACGCTCGGGCAGGTACGCGAGGGTGCTTTCCTCGCCCTGCGTCCACTGAGTGTGTTTGTTCTGCGTCTGGCGTTTGGAGAACTGTATCCGATCCTTGACCATCTCAAGGATACGCAGGGACAGCTCCGACCCAGGCTTGATGTTGATGGTTTCGCTAACCGGCATCAGGGCGCTCCACGCACATGCTCAAGCAAGGGAACCTGCGTCTCCCCCGCAATGACTTGCTGGTAGACTTCTTCCTCATCCTGTGTATCGCCAGCAAGGGTATTATTCAGCTCAGCCAATCCGATAGCCACAGCCTCGATCAAGTCGTCGTTCGGCACGTCGGGATAGGCTTCGAACTGCTCCAGGAACTCTGTATGCTCCTCTCGGACGTAGAAAGCGCCTTCCGAACTCGGGCCTTTCATTCCGTCGAGGATGCGATCGTACTTGCTCCGCGAGTCCACAAACTCAATGATGTTGTGGTAGCGGCCTTCCTTCTTCATGAACTGCTTGATGAGCCAAGCCAGCGTGCGTTGATAAGCCACCGACTCCACGATGACACTGCGTGGACGCCACTTGCGGGTCAGGCGTGAGAACTCCATCAAGGTCCAGTCGGGCTCGTGTCCGCGATTGAGCGAGTACTCGAGCAGGTAGAACTTACCCTTTGACTTGCCGACAACCGCGAAGGCCTCGTAATCCTTGCCCTGCATGTTCTTCGCAACCTGGGTCGGGCTCGGCGGCGGTACGGGATCAATGACCAAGACCTTGACCATTGCCTCCGGCTCCAGATCGAAGTATTCCAACCACCCGATGCGGAAGGCGCTGGTCTCTGGAGAAATCAGCTTGCACTCGTTCTCACGCAGCCAGGTGGACAATTCATTCCGCTTGATGGCCTTTCCTTTGTCCGCCTGCAGTACGTGGTCCGGCCAGCGGGCGGGCCAAGACGATCTTTGTCTCGAAGGCTCAAGGTCTTTCGTTTCGTCGGTAAAGCAGCCGATCACGGCGCTGTCCCATGCGTCGTCTTTCAGCGCTTTCACGCTGACATCTTCCTTATTCATAGGAGTGTTGAGCATTGCCAGCTTAGCATCCGGCATCTCACTCGCCGGCGCGAGACTTTGCAGCACGGCGCCATAGACAAGCTTAGAAAGCTTCTGCCGCATGTCAGGCGTAGCTGAGTTCTCCTCATCCAGTATATCATCCAACACAATCAGGTCGGGACGATAGTCTTCGAAGTTAACGCCGCGGATCGAGCCGAAGATACCTGTGCCCATTATCCAGATATTATGGTCTTCGGTCTTGTGGTGGATCTGTGCCTCAGTGTCCTGCCATTTTGAGCCTGGCTCGAGGTTGAACACGGTCGCGAATTGGCGGTTGAACTCGACCTGCTGCCTGATCCACTTGATACTACGGATGGCGTGAGGCTCTGATTTACCCAAGTACAAAACCGTGCGGGCCAGTCCATAAGCGATGCGCTTTGCAGTGTACATCCGCGCCATGCTGGTCTTCGCCCCGCCACGGAATACCTGTAGGTTGACCATGCGCGACGTGCCCATGAGCTTTTTCCACATCGCCGCATGAAAGGGCGCGCTCTCCTGACGCATTGTATTCGGGAAGAAAGTACGTGCGAACAGGTCGTTATCAAGCGCGCAGAGCGAGACAAGCTCCTCGACCGAGACCTGTTCAACCGCGGGGGCTGTTCCGTTTCTAGGCATCAGCCACGTCTCGGGTTCCATATATGGACATGAAACTGGCCCGGCCTGGCCTCGTTAATGTCTGGCAGAAACGAGAACCTCTCCGGAAATGCCACATCCGGGTCCATCCAGCATACGATCTCGACGACCGAGTATGCCCAGAGCCCTGTAGGAAAGATACTCTGCAGTACAGGCTCATATAACTGGCGCGTCTGGAACCAAGCCTCGCTGGTGTGCTGCAGCTTGAATTCGACGATTGTGATTTGGCCGGTGAAGATGTCGATGAGCACGCCGTCGGGCTGGCACCAACGGAGTTCTGTCTCTGTGTTCGACTCTGAGACACGGGAGAGAAAGCGGAGCCATGGCGAGGGAACGTAGTTCCCCGCAGCCGCTTCGTCGACGTACGCTTGAGCTTTTCGCTCATACCGCATCCCTTCAGCACGCCTGCCCCGTCTAACTGCGGGGCGTATAAACGGAGGAGAGTAGTTAGAGAAACAAGCGCTAACTATCCCCTCTGCGGGACGGAAGTTATGCGGCGGGCGGGAGTGCCTTTGTGTCCTCGATTTCTGCTGCTTCGCCTTCGATGGTCTGGGCATCACGCATTATTCCTCGTGACTTCTTCAAGGTCTCTGCGTCGACGCCTACGAAGATGTTGACGGGGTTGCCGGCGCTTCCTCCATCGCCGTTGTGCTTCTTCCCGAAGCCGAGCGCATTCAAGCCCATTTCGCAAACGTCCTGCACGTCGTCCAGCCCGATGGTCTTGCGCTCGCTTTCGATCCTCTCGCCAATGACGTCCAGGCCCAAAGCGGTGACGCGCTCTGCTTTCTCAATCACGCTTTCGCTCAACCGCTCCTGATGCTCCTTCATCCGCTCAGCACGGTAGTCTTGAAAAAGGTCGGAATTGTAGATCTGCGAAAGCCAGCCCTCGCTCATCTTCAGGAACTTGGCGAGCTTCTTATGCGTCCCGGCTGGGTTCTGTAGCTCCCAGTCGACGATGGCCATGTGCCACCAGTTCAGCTTCTTCACCGGGTTTCCCACTGCGCAGCCTCGTCAGTGAATCTCGACCTTACTCATCAGTGTCCCATTATAAACCGGGCGGTCTGGAAACGCAAGGGCTGAAATGGGCAACCGATCGGTCTTTCATTTGCTGGGCATGTTTTCCGAGTGGGCTTTGATACGAGCCGACCCCGCCCCCGCATGGGGAGGTTGCGGGGGGTATGCGACTGCAACCGTGACGTGCCCAGCTCCCACGTGTCCCGACTCGGCCCGATGCAACCGACGCGGC
>NZER01000143.1 GCA_002690445.1 Candidatus Pacearchaeota archaeon | reverse complement strand
TGTTGCTGCCAACAAATACTTAATTGAAGTTAATGGCTCAATGCTTGGTAGCGGAAACGATGCCTATACTTTCAATACACAATCATAAAATACATTTTCACATTTTTCCCCCCTTCCCTTTTGGGTTGGGGGGGTTTTTCTTTTTGAGACCAAAACCCAAAAACGTCGATCTGCCAAATTTTTTTCGTCTACAATTTTTGAGATTTCCGTTTTTGATGTTTTAAAACTACTTATTGGAAAGGAGAAACATCATGAATCCTCGTAGAAGATTAATGTGGAAAATGAAGGCACGTGCCGCCAAGAAAAGCACACCCGATGTCGTGGTTGCCAGTGTAACCCCGAGCACCGTTTCCGAACCCACCATTGAAGAGGTGGTGACAAAGGTTAAGGAAGAGATAGCGGCCGAAGTGGTTCAGGAAGAGATTGTTGCCGAAGTGGCAGTCGTCGAGCCTGAGCCGGTGGTGAGCGCCCCCAGAAAAGTCAAGAAGGGAAGAAACACTCGAAAAACTGCCACTACTAAGAAAAAATGGTAAATTTCTTTATTAATTAAAGTGAAGCTTTACATATGCCCGAGCTTTGGGTTTAATTAACTATTTACTTAGTAGGAGGAATTGTGCGTGCCAACCAACCTAAGTCCTAAATCCCAAACGAGCGCCATTATTCTACCGAAGACCGGAAGCGCCAGTTCAGTAGCGGCGGCCGTTCCCTTTGGAATATACACCGGATCTGTCGACTTTTTAAGCGGCGCCAGCATGCAAGTAGCCTACGTCTACAAGAAGCTAGGCGGAGACGTGGTGGACATCGAACTTACTGCCCAAAACGTCTATGCGGCCTACGAAGAAGGCGTATTAGAGTATTCTTACATCCTCAATTTGCACCAAGGCAAAAACATGCTCTCCGACGCTTTGGGCAACACCACCGGCACCTTTGATCACAAGGGAGACATCAAAACAGGCCCATCTGGAAGCAATCTGAAGTTCCAGAGATTCCAAATGGCATATGCTAAAAGAGTGGGCGACGGACTTTCTTCCATTGCTGGCTTCGGTGGCAGTGTGCCCCAATATTCGGCGTCTTTCAAAGCAGTCGAGAACAAACAGGATTATAACATTCAATCCATTATCTCTAGCTCCTCTCTATCGGGCGTTGACGACAGAGGGACACCCGTAGGATATGCTGGTAAAGTGACCAACCAGCGCATTTATGTAACTAAGGTCTTTTATAGGTCACCCCGCGCAACATGGCGGTTTTATGGCTATTATGGTGGCATTAACGTCGTAGGCAATTATAGCACATATGGTCAATTTGCGGACGACTCCACCTTTGAAATTATTCCCACATGGCAGAACAAAATGCAGGCCATCATGTATGAAGACTCTATTTTTACACGTACGTCGCATTATTCTTATGAATTGATAGACAACATGCTGCGGCTTTTCCCAAATCCCAGTTATTGGGGATTTTCGGAACAAACGCGAATATGGGTGAAATTTTATGTTAAACCGGATGCGTGGGAGGAGTACTCTACCATCGATGATGGGATTTCGGGCGTAAATAACCTCAATACCCTTCCTTACGACAATGTGCCCTATAAAAACATCAATGCCATTGGCAAACAGTGGATCCGCAAATATACGCTCGCACTCTGCAAGGAGATGTTGGGTCAAATTCGCGGAAAGTTCCAAACCATCCCGATTCCCGGCGATAGTGTGACTTTGAATCACGCAGATTTGCTGTCGCAGGCTAAAGAAGAACAAACACAGTTAAAAGATAAATTGATGGAAATTTTGAAGGAGACAGAATACCTTCAATTGGCCAAACAAGATTCCGAAAAGGCGGAATCGGCAGCAACCACATTTAAAAATTCACCGCTGCCGATATTTGTGGGGTGATGAAAGATGTCTAACGAATGGAGCCGGCCCAAAAATCCTCCCCCTCCGTTATTTTTCGGTGAAAAAGAACGAAATCTGGTTAAACAGGTTAATGATGAATTAATTGAAAATGTTATTGGCCAACAAATCCTTTATTATCCCATCGATCTCGAAAGAACCGATTTTCATCGTCTTTATGGCGAAGCAATCGAGAAAACATACTTGCCCCCCGTCCGCGTTTATGCGTTGGTAGAATTTACGGACTATTCTACCGACTATATGGAAGGTGCTGGCATTGATAAGACCTGGGAGATAAATATACACTTTCATAGGCGCCGACTGACGGCCGATCAGGACTTATATGTGCGTGAAGGCGATTTTGTTTTGTACGGAGAATTTTATTACGAGATAGTTAAACTATCAGAGCCTAAAAAGCTTTTTGGTCAAGTTGACTATAGTTTCGAGATTTCTGCACGCTGCAGAAGAGCAAGGAAGGGATTGTTCGATGCTACCTGATAATTTTAATTTCGCGTTACTGCCCCCTGGCAGTTCAGAACACACTCTTCAATCCTTGGGGATGCTTGCCTCTACTATCGAGACCATCGACTATGCTATTACATCCTGGGTAAAAGAAGATTTGGAGTTAAGTGCTCTCACCAACGAGGGATATCGCCGCGTTCCCGTACTCTGGCAAGTGCCTGAGCGCTCCTATCAGATTAAAAAGAAGAAAGACTTACGTGACGACGGCGGCGCACTCAAATTACCTCTGATAAGCATAGAAAGGACGGGTATCACCAAAGACCCGGCGCGCAAAGGAGGATTTCAAGCGAACCTGTATTCGAGCGATAGAAATGGTCGCGTAGGTCGATGGGTTATAGCTAAAAGAATTGTGCAAGACAAGACACGTAATTTTGCAGTGGCGGCATCAATGAGACAGCTTCCCAAAGACGGAACTTACCAAAAGTATTATCC
Organism: Candidatus Pacearchaeota archaeon; assembly: GCA_002690445.1. Next base: position 17,468 of record NZER01000143.1, on the reverse strand, counting down.
CCGCATTAACCGCAAAGTCGTTATTCAGTCCTTATCAGTTCCCATTCCCATTTATATTAATGTAGATTATAAAATAGTGATTAAAACCGAATACCAACAGCAAATGAACGAGCTTGTACAACCCTTTATAGGTCGCACCGGTCAAATTGATGCTTTCGTTATGAGGAGAAATGGTCACCTATATGAAGCCTTCATTGATCAAAACTTTAATCATTCTAATAATATAAACAACTTGGCCGAAGACACACGCCTTTTTAGTACAGAGATTACCATTAGAGTTTTGGGGTATTTAATGGGCGAAGGCGAAAACGATGATCGACCCATTGTGAGAGTCGAGGAAAACACGGTTGAAGTGACCTTCCCACGAGAACTTGGGCCTGTTCCTGGGAACGATGGCTTTTTTATGAAGTAGTTCCTGACCTAAAATACAATTTCTTGTTTCTCTTCAAGACTTTTGACGTTCCGAATACTATTTAAGTATGATTGTACACCAATTTAAATTACTAAAAGAGGGAGTGACCTAAAGCATGTCAGTAAAGAATTTTAAGTTTGTATCTCCTGGAGTTTTCATTAATGAAATTGACAACTCCTTTATGCCAAAGAAGGCCGAAGAGATCGGCCCCGTGGTGGTTGGTAGAGCCACACGCGGTATTGCTATGCATCCCATTAAAGTCGAATCATATTCACAATTTGTAGAAATGTTTGGCGAAACGGTGCCAGGAGGTGCTGGTAGCGATGTATACCGCGAGGGTAACCTTAAGTCACCCATGTACGGCCTCTACGCAGCCAGAGCATTCTTAAGAGCAAACGTTGCTCCCCTCACCTATGTACGCCTTCTGGGCCAAAACACCACCGCTGGGGCAGCCAAAGGCGGCGCCGCAGGGGCAGGCTGGAAGACCGATACTGACTGTGGAACGCAGGCTGGAACTCGTAATGGAGTGACTGAGCCTAGGCGAACAGGCGGCGCTTGGGGCATTTGGGTGGCAGCATCTGCCAGCCAAGCCGGCACGCCATCCTCGACCAACGTCACATCCCTTACTGCGAGCCTTGCGGCAGTCATTTACACGGAATCTGGTGCCCCCCTTCTTTCGGGAAGCATTTTTGGTGGCACCCACCCTAGCAACACCGAAGCCGGCGCCTGGCTAGAACGTGATGACAACGCCACGACCGCCAGTATCGGCGCGCTCCTTAACAAGAGTGGTGGTCTATACACAATGAGAATCCTAACCAATGCCAATGATGACACTGTTAAGTTTAACTTCGATGATTCCTCAGAACACTTTATTCGCAGAAAGATTAACACTAACCCGCAGCTAATCAGTTCAGGAAGCTTCTATCCTGCCGCAGTAGAAAAAGATTACTGGTTAGGCGAGAGCTACGAGCAGCAACTACGAGACGATGGGCTTATTGGAAGCACCGTTAATACTGTAGCTTGGGTGTGGCCACTAGCCCTCAGTGGTACTGTTGCCACAGGTCCCCAGAACATGGCGTCTCAACCTTCTGTTGAAGCCAACTCCGGATGGATTATTGGACAGGACACGGGAGTTTATACAAGTTTCACGGCGGAGAACATGCAAAAGCTTTTCCGTCTTGTTGGTCGCGGCCACGGAGAGTGGCTGCAAAAGAACGCCAAGGTTTCAATCGAGAAGATTAGACAGTCTAATAGCTCTATCACATCTTATGGCACGTTTTCAGTAGTTATACGCAGCCTACACGACACAGACAATGCTATCCAAGTACTAGAAAGGTTTGATAATTGCACTCTTGATCCGGCTTCCCCCAATTTCGTTGGCAAGAAGATTGGCGACCGCTATACAGCGTGGGACACCACACAAAAGAGGCTCCGCACTTATGGAGAATACAACAATGAGTCGAGGTATGTATATGTGCAAACCAACGCCGACGTCGACGCCGGCGCAACAGATCCCGAATTACTGCCCTTCGGCTACTTTGGTCCTCCGAAGTTTAAAGATGTAGCCCAACTTGCCCAAAGCGAGCCGGCCGTCACATACGCCGACATAACCTCAACCGATCTCGCCACCTCCTTCATCGGCGCGCCAAGCACGGGCATGTATACAGCGTGGGGAACCCCCCAGACTATTCTAACTTGCTCCATCAACGCGGACAGCCCGGTAGCTCTTCTAACCGGTTCCGGCGAGTACGCGCGCATTAAGATGAAGTTCCCAGTAGTACGACTTAGAAGGTCTGCATCCGCTGGTGGCACGTCCGATCCTACGGAAGCTTACTTTGGAATGGCCACTACACGCGCTAGCGGAAGCACGATTTCCGATGCCAGTATTGCCGATTTCCATCGACTTCTATATGGTGGAATCGCTAGCGATCAGCCAAGCGCCACCGGAGTCGATGCATATTCATATATCTTCACTTTGGACGATGTTGTTTCGGGTTCTTCCACGTCCGCCGGCTTCTACTATCTTTCAGGTTCGCGACGCGCCGGCACTAGCTATGGCGTCACGTCTTGGAAGGATTTGCTTGATGCAGATTATAACCAGTTTACAATACCTCTGCACAGCGGGTTCGACGGCTGGGACATTACCAAGCCCGATCCTGTGTATAACGCGGGCATGCCCGACGGGTCGACAGAAGATACCAGCTATGCATATCACACCATTAAGCGGGCACTTGATACAGTTGCAGACCCCGAAGTAGTAGATATGAACTTGTTGACCACTCCGGGCATTACCCAGACGTCTCTAACTGATCAGATGGTTGCACTGTGCGAAGCTCGCGCTGATGCTCTATCTTTGATTGATTTGCCAGACGTGTACATCCCAGTGCAGGAATCATATCAATCTAATAAGGCCGACAGAATTGGCACGACGCCGGTTCAAGCGGCAGCCGCTTTACGTAATCGTAGAATAGATTCGAGCTATGGTTGTACCTTCTATCCTTGGGTTCAGACTCGGGATGAGGGAACTGGCCGCATGCTGTGGATTCCCCCAAGTGTAGCAATGATGGGGGTTCTTGCAAGCTCACAGGCGAAGACCGCCCTGTGGTTTGCTCCCGCCGGATTTAACCGCGGCGGCCTAACCAATGGTGCGGCAGGTATTCCGATTACGAACGTAACTGAAAGATTAACCTCTAAAGAAAGAGATTTGCTGTATGAAGCGCGCATTAACCCAATTGCCTCCTTCCCCTCCACCGGGATTGTGGTATTCGGTCAGAAGACGCTTCAAGAAAGAGCTTCTGCTCTCGATAGAATTAATGTGAGAAGATTGGTAGTTTTCCTCAAGAAGCAAATCTCCATTATCGCCTCTCAGATTCTATTTGAGCAGAACGTTCAAGCAACTTGGGATCGATTTAAGTCTCTGGTTGAGCCGTTCTTGGCGAACGTCATGGTGAAGTATGGTATTACTGACTATCGACTAATTCTTGACGAGACTACGACCACCCCAGATTTGATTGATCAGAACATTTTGTATGCTAAAATTATGATTAAGCCGGCTAGAGCGATTGAATTTATTGCAATTGACTTCGTGGTTGCTCGCACTGGCGCATCATTTGATGACTAATAAATTAAAAATGAACTAATTAAATTAGAACCAAGGGAGAAACTAAACAATGGCATTTTGGTCAACAAATTTCGGAGAAGACACCACCCTAAAGGATCCCAAGCGGAAATTTAGGTTTACGGTATCCTTTACCGGGGTAACAGCTGCACAGGGCGGGGCAGTCCTGTGGTATGCAAAAACCTGCGACAAGCCCAGTTTTACAATTGAATCTCAAGAACACAAATACTTGAACCATACCTTTTGGTATCCCGGATCAGTTACGTGGGGCGACGTGGGCGTTACACTCGTCGATCCAGTAGATCCGGACACCGCAGCCACCCTTTCCGATATTGTTACGGCTTCTGGCTATAAGCCTCCCACTGACGCAACCAACGAAAGCATGACTACGATGTCAAAGGCCAAGTCCGCCGGCGCCCTCGGTACTGTTATCATTACTCAAATTGATGCCGATGGTAATCCCCTTGAGCAGTGGACGCTCTGGAATGGCTTCATTACAGAAGTGAATTACGGATCACTTGAATATGGCGCGGACGATCTTACCGAATTGACGGTAAAGCTTCGGTATGATTGGGCGCGCGTCTTCACACCCCAAAGCAAGTCCGCCGGCCCCACGGGTGGAAATGAATTCTTCGGCGTTAGATCTAGCTAACCAATATTAAAATAAGAGGTGTATATTGTCACGAAATAAAGATCGTGTAGGTGCTAAGCAGCCCAACACAACCGCCCCCGTCCAACAAATGGCGAACAACGACACAGGGGGCACGACCTTTTCCTTTGTAGTCCCTACCGAATTTGTAGAGCTTCCTTCGGGGGGCAAATATTATCCGGAAGGTCATTCTTTGCATAATGAAGGAAGCATTGAAATTAAACAAATGACTGCGAGAGAGGAGGATATTCTTACATCACGAACTCTTCTCAAAAAGGGTGTCGCTTTAGACCGCGTTATTCGTAATTTGATTATCGATAAGAGCATCGACCCCGATTCTTTATTGGTAGGTGATAGAAATGCCATTATTATTGCCACCAGAGTGGCCGGCTATGGGCCCGAATATACCACAAAAACAATGTGTCCCGCTTGCGGAGAAACACAAGATTATCAATTTGATTTAAATGAAGCCTTAATTTATCAGGGAGATGAACTGGAGACGATGTCCGTTAAATATAACGACGATGGGACATTCAACGTTAAATTACCCCAGACCAAACTAGATGTTACATTTAGACTTCTCGATGGTTATGATGAAACGCGCGTGGCTAAGGCCATCGAACGCGAGAAGAAAACCAAGAAGACAGAATCCCTGATAACACAGCAACTTAAAAGCATCATAGTGGCCGTTAATGACAACACGGAAGACGAAGCTTTAAGCTATGTAATAGCCAACATTCCCTCCAAGGATTCGCGACACCTCCGGCTAGCATATAAGGCCGCGGCACCCAATGTGGATCTCACACAACACTTTGAGTGCGAAGAGTGTGATTACGGTGCTGATATGGAGGTTCCGCTAGGGGCGGAATTTTTTTGGCCTGACCGATGAGTACATGGAAGGAGTGTATGAGCACTTCTTCTTTTTGAAATATGCCGGCGGCTGGTCCTTCTCAGAAGCATACAATCTTCCCGTCGGGTTGCGGATGTGGTTTGTAGAGAGGCTTGTACAGCAGCTACAAGATGAAAAGGATGCCATGGAGAAGGGATCGAGTGGCAGTAGCTCCAACACACAGGTCCTTTCTTCCCACAATCAGCCCAATTCTCCCCCACAGATGCGTAGCCAATTTGGCAGAACTGAATAGTTCTGCCTTTTTTATGTAGCAACTAATTATCTTAGGGAATTAAAGAGGATTTTTTATGGCCGAATTTGACGAGATCAAAAGAGCTATTAGAGAAGGCTTTAAAGAAGCTGCCGGCGCAATGGGAGAAGGCGCCCCCGGTGGCGCCCCTGGTGGTACTACAGGCCCACGCGCATCTGAGGCCGGTTTAGAGCTAATCCAAGCTCGCATTGACGCCCTCAAAGAAGAACAGGCCCTACACGAAAGCGCACTTGCTACCGCTGAGAGTGAATATGTTAGACGCCAAATGGCCAAAGAAATTGCAGATACAGAACGCGATATAGATAGAGAACGCGTGCGCTTGTATGAGACGCATCTAGACTTGGGAAAGAGCATAACTGCCGACCAGGCCGCCTTTTTGGAACAACAGGACTTAATTGTAGATAAAGAACGCCAGCGCATCAGGCTTAAGAAACAAGTGAACAAACTTGGCACCGATATGCTTAAAACTATGGGCCAGCAGATGATAGGTCAAGGAAAAATGGGCAAAATGATTATGAGTGGCATAGGGGGCATGCAGAAGTTTGTTAAAGGTGCCAAATTGCTCAAGAAAGCCTTGGATGCGGGCGCAATCTCGGCCCAGGCATTAATGGGGGCATTAGGAATCGGGATTATTGTATTTGTTATAATGCTGGTGGTTAAGCTCGTAAAATGGATCTTTGAATTAGCCACAGCCACCCGAGATGCAGCAGTTGGCTTTCAGCGGATGACCGGCGCCACTTATGCAATGGGTGAACAGATGGCCAACGCCCAAAAAGAACTTGAAGCTACCGGTGTGGACATGGACGAAATGCGGCAACAGTACACGAGCTTATATCGAGAAACCACTATCTTTACAGAAGCTTCGTCGGCCCAACAGAAGCAAATGGCTAAAACAGGCGCAGTCCTTGCTGAATTAGGAGTTAGCGCCCAGGACTATGCGAAAGGTATACAAGGTGCGGTGAAAGGCCTCGGGGTTTCCCTAAGTGATGCCGACAACGTAATGCTTGAAATGCGCGCGCATGCTATGGATATAGGCGTCGATGTGGGCATCCTAGCTAGCCAATTTGCTACTGCTGCCGGCAGCATGGCCCAGTTTGGCAAAGACGGGGTGAAAGCTTTCAAAGATCTCTCAATGATCAGCAAGATCACAGGCATGGACTTGAACAGCATCCTTCAACTCACAGGCAAGTTTGATACTTTTGAAGATGCCGCCGCAATGACCGGAAAGCTTAATGCTGCTCTTGGTGGAAACTTTGTGAATGCGATGGATATGATGATGGAGACTGATCCTGCGAAGCGTTTCGAGATGATTAGAAAATCGATTACTGATACTGGGCTTTCCTTTGATGAGATGGGATATCACCAGAAGAAGATGTTTACCGAAATGCTCGGTTTTAAAGATGAAAGTGAGCTAGCTCAAATGATGTCTGGTGATATGGAAGGCTTGGCCGGCAACATTGGCAAGACTTCCAAGGAATATGCAGCCGCGCGCAAAGACGCCCAGCGCTGGCAATCTACGATGGATATTCTCAAAAATACGCTGGCTAGTTTGGCACCCACATTTTCGGAGTTCGGGAAAGTTATCAAAGACGTGATGGATGAGTTTATCAATAATGAAGATAGCGTGGCCAAGATTCGAGATAGCCTCGAAAGATTAGTAAACGGGCTTTTGTTACCTTTGGTCGAGGAACAGGATTTCCCCAAAATGATGAAGGACATGGTGGACTCTCTTGAAAAAGTAGCCGGCGCCATGGACAAAGTGGCAGGAGCAGCAGATACTTTGATGATGGTATACGACATTATAGCGGGGTATGTGCAGTTCGGCTTTGCCATGGCCGAGTTGGGGTCTAAGTTAAACCCCGTTACAGGGGCCCTCTGGGTTACCTGGGAAGCCATCTCGGCGATAATAGAAGGTGGAGACTTCTTAACAATTCTCTTGACGTTTTGGGAGGGGATACTAGATGGTATTGTGGACCCCCTGAAAAGGATGGGGGATGGATTGGGACGAATCAAGGATGCGATATGGGGTACCTCCGAAGCCATGAACAAAAAGTCTAGCCCCTCTTTCCTGGAAGGCTTCGCTTTAATTCCCAAATTGTTAAATTTGGCGCGCCCTGCCATCGATGCGTTATTAACCCCCCTCAAGATACTGGGCGACATGTTTGATATAATCAAAGAGAAGTTTAACGCATGGCACGAGAGTTTCTCAAACACCTGGGACTCACTAAAAACCTCAATCCCAGGTAAGATTAGTGAAATAATGATCGGCATTGGAGCGGCCTTCAGCTTTGAGGCTATGGGTAACAAAATTACCGAAGGGATAAATTCTTGGAAAACCAGTTTTAGTGAAGGAGTGACCGGAATTAAGTCATTCCTTGGAATTCACTCTCCTTCGTCCGAAATGGAGAAGCAGATTGGAGATCCCATGAGACAGGGAATTATGAACGCTTTTGGAAATCTTGGACCAGAACTAGCAGAATTGGCCATCAACGCGTTGAAGATCGCCCGGGCCGCCATTCCCGAATGGGCAAAGGCCGGCCAACAGGTGGTAGGGATAGATGTGGGTGCTACGAAAGAAGTTCTCAAGGCAGCCACAACCGTGGGTCTTGAGGCAGCCACCACCCCAGCACCAGCCGCACCCGCGGCAGCGGGCGCCGGAGGGGAGAGACCTTATCAAATAACTGTGAATTTGCAGCTTGATAGAAAAACACTTGCTACCGAAGTAATAGATATTATAGGAGGGCAAGCCTTCACGGCTGCTCGGGGTTAGGAGCCCACTAAAGGAGAAATAAAATGGCAGATCCTAAAAATGACACTGACTTTTTTTGGCAAAGCAAATATAACTCGACTGTTGTAGACAACAAGGTTGTCCAAATGGTTGATGGAAGCGATGCGTTGGCCAATCATGGCCGACAAGTAATATCTTTTCAACATGTCCCATCAGGACAAGAAGTATTTTTTAAAGCCTTTATCACGTCTTTTAATGAAAGCTATAACTGTGACTGGGCCGTGGAGCCTGTCTTTGGCCGCACCGATCCCATTTACTTATTTAAAGGAAATCAGCGTCAAATTAGTTTAAACTTTCAAGTTCCCGCGGCATCCGAAGGGGAAGCATATGAAAACCTGGGGAGAGTTCAAAAACTGATTCAATTTTTATATCCCGCTTATCACGGCGTAGCAGGGACATTAAAAAACACGTTAGAGGCGGTAGCAGCAAATACGATGGCACAGTCCCCATTAATTAAATTAAAGGTGATGAATTTATTAGCAAGCTTCGACCACTTCCCGGGATATCCGGAGGGCGCCACAGCCGCCTCGTCGGAACAAGATCTGTATGACGGATACACATCTGATGCCGCGGCAACGTATGGTGCGCTCGGAGCAATCCAATCACTTCAAGTTAATCACAACCTTGCTGAAAAGGGAAGTTTAGAGAAAGCCCCAAATACCGTTTTGCCCAAAAGCATAGATATTACCATCACATTTGCAGTTATTCATCAGAAGACTATAGGGTGGGAGTTCAATAACAAGGGCGACATGGTTCCCACCTCCACAGCGTTTCCTTATGGAGTATACTTAAAATCAGACGCGGAAACCCCTGACGACGAAGGCAAATATTTCAATGAAAGAATAGCGGAAATTCAAAAAACAGAAGAGAATAGACAGTTAGCTCAAGCTGTAATTGACAATGCGAAAGCAAGATATATGGGAATGGGAGGCGAGGGGCGCCTCAAGCGAGATCTGAAAAAATTAGGGAAAGGCAAATCGAGCGAGTACGAGACTGAGCGGCTCATGGCGTACGCCGGGACGGAAGGGGGCTGGGACGAGGTGGTCGATATTCTTAGTTAATAAAATCTCATCACAAGGAGTCATATTTAAACATGTCACGATATAACAGAACAGATATCCTCTCGAATTCACTCGAATATTATGAATATTTGCGACGAAAACGAGATCTCAAAAGAGTAGTTCAATACGCTACTCCCATACTTCATAACCCCACTGTCATGCAGCGCGCCACTCTTCTCACTACTACTCACATTTGGAAGTATGGAGATAGGTACTACAACTTGGCCGCCAAATATTACGGAGACGTGAGATATTGGTGGGTTATAGCATGGTATAATAGTATGCCCACAGAAGCTGACATATTTCCCGGGGATGTGATCGAGATTCCGGTTAATATCTCAGACGCGCTCAAAGTGCTGGAAGTTTAAGAGAAGATGGCCGATTACCCCCAGCTTGTAGCCGACGCATTGTGGGAGGATGATGCCGCCCAAGCGGAGTATGACGCCCTAAGTTCATACGAAAAAGATAAATATTATTTCAATTTGGCTCGAAACTCAAGCGCCCAATTCACCACTGGCGGCGGCCAAGATAATGCTGGTGCGCGCGACGTTCTGGCAGCTGATTTTCAAGCCGCACTTGAACAGATATTTATCGAGAACTATAAACCAGATATATGGTTCGATCCTGTAGATACTCAGTATCAGTGGGGAGACGAGCAAAAACTCTTCGATAGCCCCTTTGTTGTGGTTGGTGATGAGCCATGGGGCCCAGCAGCCCAGATTTTAGAGGACACCATCCAGAGCATTGCTTCGGAAGGGTCGATGAGCGATCAAGATGTCCTGGACAGGATGGGCGGCGAGCTTTCTCTGGGCAGCTATGCCGAAACGATTTATGGTCAATTTTTAGCCAAGTACAACGAGATCGCTGCTGAGAACGTCCCGGATTATGAAAGCAAAGTAGACCCGGATGACGCCCAAGAGGTCGAAGGCGAGTACCAAACACCGCATGCTGACGCGGCACGACAAAGTGCCAATGCAGCTGCCGCAAAGGATCTCGCCACCCGCACCGCCGCACAAGCAGCCATCTCAGCTCAGGTGAAAACCGTAGATTTTAAGGAACAGTGTTTTTTGTTGGCTAAAATCTTCAAATTAATCGAGATTCGAAGAGATCAGATAGACAAACATGAAATTAAAACAATTCCTTATATTGGTGACCAACCAAACTCCTCTATTATGACCGATGGAGAGCCCTATGGATTTATAAATCGGCTAGTTTCCTATCCCTCCACTAGAAACCTTTTTGAACTCCCTTCGGCGGAGATAGCATCATTGGTCCCGCGCATAGAACTTTACAAAGTCGGAAAAGACGAAAATAATGAAGAGGTTGCGGTGCCCATTTACTTTGATGGAAGTGCCACATCGGATGATGTGACGACTTTATTGCAAAGCAAGGGAAAGCGCGGCTTTGGAGTAGGTATAAAAGATTTTACCTTTAGCTACGAAGGAAGCAATCCTTTTTCTGTTAAAAAGAGCATCAAAGCCTCCTTAACCTTATTCGCCAACAGCTTTGATGAAATCATGAAAGACCGCGGCGGTTATCGATATGTGGACTTAGCTTTAAAGACCGGAGGGGAAAAGGTTAAAGTGGCCTTCCAACAGCAACGTGCCACGGATGTGGCTTTTGAGCAGGCGTACAATGACGTCGGAGGCTCCGACACCCTCGAAGAATGGCTCGGGAAGCTGACGTCTATTAGCAGCAAAGCAGATCAACAAATTGAAAACTTAGCTTATCTTAACTACAGAATCAAGGCGATTGTAGGATGGCAATACCCAGCCGGCGACACCGGAATATCCTCGGCCAATGTACGGGCTGCCATCAATGATTCTGTTGTTACTCTGAACCTCACCCCCACTGTTCATGAGTTTGATTTTGATGAACAAGGACGCGTCGTTTTCAAAATGCAATATTATGCCTATATCGAAGAAACATATGATGAAAAACTTTTTAGCATTTTCAGTGATCCGGATGTTTTTCGCAATGTTTTAGAAAGAAAATTAAAATATGTTTCATTAGATGAAGATTGCGGCAGCGCAGAGATGGGACAATTTAAGAAAGAAAACACAGATCAAATTGACGCAGACAAGCGCGCATCCCTGCAGTTTATTTTTAAGGCCCTTTCTGCTAGCAACAAGATTAGATACTTATCTATTCCTCATTCAGAATTAAAAGAGTTGAAGAAAAAAGGACCTTATTACGAAATGAAAGATACCTCGAAACTAGCGGTGGAAACATTAAAGGGGAATCAAAAAGATGAGACGTCGGCCGCTATTGAGGCCGATATCAACAAGAATGCCGCAGGAGCAGCCGGAGAGGACAAGCCTGTTATTGAATTTGTGAATACAAGTATAACCAATGCCAACAGTGCGCAAATAGTGTTCTTTTATCTGAGCGATTTAATAGATGTCATTATGGCCGGCATAGACAAGAAATTGGATGGAGCAATACAGCTCGTGGAGGAGATTAAGGCACGCGATAAAAAGAAGATAATAAAACCATATATCGCGGCAACGGAAAGGGACGCCTTAGTAACTGCCCATGAAAATTGGCAAAAATATAGGGTTGTGCTCGGACCCGTAGAAATAGTAAGCCCTGAAAATCCTGAACATATCGCTTTTGCAAATTTGGGGGATATACCCATTTCTTTACGTTATTTCATGGAATGGTTAACCGAGAAAACCCTTAAAAAAGACGAAGTTAATCTGCCCATAGCTACTTTTTTAAACTCTCTAATAAACAATTTAGTAAATACTTTTTTAAATGATGACACGTGCTTTAAGGGAGAAGTGAAGCAGAGCGTGAGATTATTTCAGTCGGCGATCACGGCTTATAAACGCAAGCCAGACGATCCGAGTGATTCTCTCTCATATTTTTTAAACGCCGTGCGCCTGGCTTCTAAAGACATCTACATTTCTCGACTTCCGATTGATCACGGTGACCTCGATCCCTGGTGCCCCCTTGTCCGAACTTCGGGCCCCGTGGGGATGCCCATTTCGGATCCTGGCGTTGAGAATGAAATCCATTATATGTTATTTTATGCTGGCCGTGTTCAGCCCGTAGAGCACCAAAATGGAGATTATACGCAAGATCAAGCCAACGGAATACAACATTATATTTTAGGCCGAGACTCAGGAATTATAAAAAATATTCAATTAAAAAGAACCGAGGTTCCTTATCTTAAAGAGGTGAGGTTTCAACAAAATGAGTTCGACGGTCTTTCACAATTACGAGAAGTATATGATGTCACTATTAATTGTTATGCTCATGTGAACGCGTTTCCAGGTCTTTATATTTTTGTTGACCCCCGGGGGTTTGCCCCTAACATGGCCATCAATCTTAAACAAAAAGGGTTTCAGGTGAATGATTTAAGCGATTATGGAATTGGTGGATATTATATGATATATCGTTCGGAACATTCTTTTGGACCCGGCAGAGCCGATACCACCATAAGCGCCAAGTGGGTATCAGAAATGAGCAACGATGAGAATACCTCCACCGCCGGCGCCCAACCCAACGAACAATCCCAAGCTAAATGTACCATTAAAGTGCCGGCACAAACTTCCGACAAGGGTTCATCCGGCACAGGCACTAGCGGTGGGGGAGTAGCTACTGCGCGTGCAGATGCAAAAAAAGCAGCCGCCAGCGTGCCAGAAGGGGGAGGCCCAGCCACCGCACCCGAACCAGACCAAAACCCGAATCCGTGATAAAGGAGAGTAACAAATGAGTTTTTATTATGTAGGAAAAGACGCAGAAGGCACAGAACAGACTTTTTCCAAGCGCCTTATGTATAGAGCAGATACCGCTGGGTCCAGCTATACCAATTTGGTCGATTTTAATTTTGCTGAGAAACATTTATATGGGAGGGTCACTAAATTTCATTTTGTACCCATGATCCCTCAAAGCATCATAGCTCCCATAACTAAGCTTCATTCAATCGAGGTAGCTGGGGGAAACCAAGCAGCCCTCAATTTTGTTGTAGATGCTTTTCGTAAATTAGTCCAACAATTTGCAAAAGCCGGATTAACCAACAGCATCAATCCCGCCGATCCCTTCTTAAGCAACCCTAAAGTATTTAAGTCTTATCTAGATCCTACCCGTCTATATTCCGAGCACTTGACCACCTATAAAACGACCCTGACCGCCCTCTTAAATATGCACAAAGCAAATATTGTTAATTTTGATCAATTCGTGTTAAAAATTCTCCCTTTTTTAGAGAAAAGCGCTCGTAAAAATCCCTTTACGATGCCGGCGTTTGTTAAAAGCACCTATTGTCCTATAAATGTGTCTGGGTTGGTAATAGAAATAGCCGACTTAGACCCCAACGATGACGAGCAAAAAATAGAACAGTTCTATCAGAGCCTTAATTGGGAATTTTATTTAAATGCGTGTCGTAGTTATGGATTTATGGTAGATAGGATGATTCCCTGGCGCATAGTTGCCGATATTGGATCGGTTTCCATGTTAGAATATGCGGCAGCCTACGGACTCACGAGCACCGATCAGATCTTGAAGGGTGTTTATACAAAGGTTCATTCTCTCTATTTTCAAACCTTTAAAAAAACTTTCTATAATCTTTATCATCAAGCCCGAAATGAGTATTTATACGAGCCCATTGATTGTCCCAACACCGTAGCAACAATAAAGATAACAGTGCCACAATCTTATTCGAAAGAAGCCTTTTTTGAAAAATATTCTGATCTTTATTTTTTAAATCTTTATTGTAAAATTCGTTTTTTTGAAGAAGAATCACAATTTAGTGAATCGGAACAGAATTACATTATCGATGATTGCATAGAGTTGGCTCAGCATGATTTGACGAAAGCTCTCGACAGTTTCGAAAATATTCTCAATAAACCATTTGACTATCGGGGCTCATTAGGGTATATTAGTAGTAGGTTCGACGAACAACTATAACGGGAGCCCCGGTGTATTTTCAATCGATAGATGATAAAGAGAAATGTGTGGGAATTTATAAAGACGGCGCTCTTTATTTTGATGAGATCCCTCCCAATTTACAACGAACGTGGAAATACACACCTGCGTTGGCTACGCCTGAAATTGAATACGGTTGGATTCGGTGTGGGGGGCAATCCCTCTCCGATGTGTGTCCGGTTGAATTGGAAGGGGAATGGGAACGCGTTCACCGAAAGATGCGCGCCTTTAAAAAGTCATTTGAATTGGCAAAAATAGATTTTCGTCAACATTGCTTTTTTGATTTAGTTCCCCATGATTTTCTCTCGGAGTTTTTAGAAATCAAAAACAAGGTTACGGAACATGTTTTCGAGAACTTTGAAGTGCCCCCCAACTATGATCATTTAAATGCTGTGCAAAAGCTTCTTCATCAGATAAAATATCAGACGCTTCACTTAAACACAGATAATTGCAAAAAGCTATTTTATAATTCTGCGCGCCGTAGCACTATCAAGAAGTTGTTGTCATCGCCAGCCTGGATTGACTATAATTTATTTGGTACCGTCACGGGAAGATTGGCCACCAATCCCAACTCTTTCCCGATTTTAACAATGAAAAAAGAAATACGGCAGATAGTCAAGCCTTGCAATGATTGGTTTTTATCGCTCGATTATAATGGAGCCGAAGTCCGGACCTTCCTCGCCTTGGGAGAACACCCACAGCCACAAGAGGACATTCATGCATGGAATATTATTAATGTATTCCAGAAACTCGCCATGGAGCGAGAGGAAGCCAAAACCGTCTTTTTTGCATGGCTTTATAACCCTGACTCAACTATCATTACAACCGAACATTATAATCGCAAAAAAGTACTTGACAAGTACTACGATGGGGATTATATTAATACTGTATATGATCGTCATATTAAGGTGGACGAAAGAAAGGCGTTTAATTACTTGATCCAAAGCACCACCGCCGATTTGGTTAACGAGCGCGCGGTTGCTCTAGACAAGCTATTGAAGGATAAGAAGTCGTTTATCTCGCATATCGTTCATGATGAGATCGTTATTGATTTGGCCGACGAAGATCGGCAATTTATACCCCAGATTAAAGACACATTTAGTGTCAACAGATTAGGAACCTTTTTAGTGAATATGAAAGCCGGCCAGAATTACTATGACTTGGAGACTTTGTCCCTATGATATCAATAGTTGGAATTGGAACAGGCGGATCCGCAATTGCCACCAAGTTTAAAGAAATCTCCCAGTACGATGTTTACTTGCTCAATGACGGCGTGGAGAAGACCGCCAAACGAGAGTTCAAGCTAAAAACCTTCGAAACCCCCGAAGAGTATGATAACAACATCCCCAATTTAAAAAGCTTTTTTAAAAATCTTAAAGACCACGTACAAGTCTTTATAATTGGCACCTCATATAGTTCTAATTATTCTTTGGGGATTTTGCAACAAATGAAAAGTAGCAAAATTGATATTTTTTATATTAAACCTGATATTGAATTGGTAAGCGGTGAGCGTCGTTTAATTGAAAATGTAACGTTTGGGGTGCTACAGGAATATGCGCGCTCAGGACTTTTTAATTCTTTTACAGCTTTTTCTAATTTAGAAATTGAAAGAAGCTTGGGCGCAGTTCCAATCAAAGGATACTTTGATACCCTCAATCATTCCATTTTTTCGGCCGCTCATTATCTCAACTATTTCAAGCATGCTGATCCTGAAATTGGTCAAGTAGCCACCCCCGCAGAGATAAATCGCATCCGTTCGGTGGGGATACTCAATATAAAGAATTTAGAAGAAAAATGGTTTTTTGAGCTTGACGTTCACCGCGATTTGTGTTATTATTTATGTATAAATGAAGAAAGACTAGCCAAGGAGGGGATGTTGCACAGGAATATAGTTGGTGCTTTAAAGAAGAAACCATCGAATGCTTTTCGCAAGATTTCTTATGCAATTTATGAAACCCCTCACAGTGATTTTGGGTACGTCGTGGCCCACACCAACACGATACAAAAACAACATAACCCTTGACATGATACGGCAAGGGTGATACATTAGATATCAAGGGAAGCTTGATATACTTTAACAACAAAACAAGGAGAAAACTAATGTCAATCAATATGGACCTAATGAAGAAGAAGCTTGCCACACTACGTGGTGAGTTCGATAAGGAGAAATCAGGCTGGTTTAGGCCTGATGAGGGCGATCAAGATATTCGCATTGTGCCCTCACCCGACGGCGATCCGCTTAAGGAAATGTATTTCCACTATAATGTGGGAGAACATCGCGGCGGAATCGTATGTCCCAAGCGCAACTTCGGCGAAAACTGCCCGATTTGCGAGTTTGCCTCTGCCTTATGGAAGGAAGGGACCAACAACAACGATGAAGAGAGTAAGAAGCTTGCTAAGTCTCTATTCGTTCGTGCACGCTATTTCTCACCCGTCGTTGTACGGGGCCGAGAAGAAGAGGGAGTCAAGATGTATGGCTACGGAAAGCGTGCGTACGAGAATCTTTTGGGATACATCCTAGATCCCGATTATGGTGACATCACAGACCCCATGGAGGGAACCGACATCTCCCTAACATACACAAAGCCCACCACACCAGGGGCATATCCACAAACAAACCTTAAAATGCGCCGCAACACTTCTGCGCTTTTGGAGGATACCGACGCTATCGCCGCCCTCCTTGATAGCATTCCGGAATTTGACTCTCTTTTTGAGCGTCATACCCCACAGCAGATTGACGCAATTCTTGATGAACAGCTTGCTGGGAACGGAAGTGCGGAATCACGCTCGACGGAAACCACCAAATACGGAAAGAACAAAAGCGACGTGGACCGAGCGTTCGATGAGTTGCTAGCCACTAAATAAGGTTTGTGGGAGACCGCTGGCACCCCGGTCGGGAAAATAGGGTGCCGCATTTTTTAAAAAAACAAAGGAAACATCATGAATACCAAAAATAACACCAAATTTGTAACTCTCAAGAAGAGAAAAAACTATTCCACCGACACAGAATTGAGAATTCAACCCCGAACATATAAAGGAAATAAATTTTTAGATGTTCGTGAATACTATTGGAAGAATGGAGAGATGAACCCTTCGTCGAAGGGGATTACAATTCCCCCAGCTGAAATTTCCAATTTTATCGAGGGCATCCAGAGGATGGCCATCGCCTTTAATAAATCGGAGGAATAATGGCTAGAAAAGCCAAACAGGCAAAGGCCGGCAGAGTTTCAATGCAAGACCTAATGAGTCTTGTTAATAAGAAAGCCGGCCGGAATGTTGCGCACGACTTGACAGGTGACAACCCCACCAAGGTAAAAGAATGGATTCCCACCGGCTCACGCTGGCTTGACT
>NZER01000142.1 GCA_002690445.1 Candidatus Pacearchaeota archaeon | reverse complement strand
TGAGGAAATCTTGCAAGTGGGGCAGGTTGTTCGCCGGAGGGTGACAGCAACGGCCAAGGGTTCCGAGGAATTGAGGGTGAAGATCCCGGAGGTTACGAATGTGAGTGATGCGCCTGTGCCGGGAACCGCGAAGCCCGATGGCGATGCGAAGCCCAAGCCAGCCGAGGAGCCCGCACCGGAAGCCGCGAAACCAAAGCCCGAGGCTCCGGCTTTCCCGAAGCCCGAGGAGATCACGGACGCCACGCGGGCCCGCGCAAGGCGATTCCTTGAAGGGGATGAGCCGCACCTGGGGATCACCGACAAGCCTCTCGATGTGAATTTCCGCGTCCTGGCCGAGAAGCCGGAAGAAATCCGCAAGCTCCTCTCTCAAATCTCCCGCGCATGGATGGAAAACATTCAAGCCATGCGGGGGAAGGTGAGCATTGAGGACGTGCGGAAGATGGCCGAGGAGAAGGGCCTTACCGTGGATGATATCCTGGCGTATGAGCGATTCCAGCCCGTAGATCGCTTCCTCAATTCCGTTGCGGCAGAGGTTCGTTATTCCGCAGCCAAATTTCTACATGATGCCGCGCTGGCGGTTAGGGCCGGGACGACGACACTTGAAGATTTCGCAAAAATCCTGGGGGACGTAGCCGAGGTTCAAGGCCGTGTGGCGGGGATTCTCAACGAGACAGGCGCGGCCCTCCGCGTACTGAAAGAGGCTCCCACGGGCAAGGAGGGATTCGCTGAATTTGCGAAGCGGCAGCAGGACGTTATTGACGACTTTATTGATCGGGTGCGCCCCCGTAGGCCGAAGGCCCCACCGGAACCCCCGGCGAAGCCCGCCGTTGAACCCGAACCCGTCAAGCCGGGTGAGCCCGTTCCCGCCGTTGAGCCTGGGGCGGTGGTTGAGCCCGATGCCGCGATCATTCCCGGTCCCTCCAAGATCCCCGATGATATTACCCCCGCGGATATAGACGAGGTTGTTGATAAGATCATTGATATCAATAAGCCCGAAGATGTCGAAAAATTCATAAGGGATCTTCATAAGCCCAAGTTTTGGGATTACGTTCTCGAATATTACGTCAACGCCCTCCTCTCCGGCCCCGCTACGCATATCGTGAACATCACGGGGAACGGGATAACTATCGTCAACGGACTTTGGGAGCGGGCGGTTGCCGCCCGGATCAACCCTTGGCGTAAGGGGGGAGTCGTCAAGGGCGAAGCGGCCTCCTTGGCCTACGGAATCCTATCGTCCCAACGGGAAGCCTTCCAACTTGCATGGAGAGCCTTCAAGAGCGGGGAAAGTAAATTCGGGATCTCGAAGATGGATGATGCCCTGACATTCCGCAAGAAGGCGATTTTCGCAAACCCAAGCCACCCCTTCTATTTGTTGGGTGAAATCATCCGCACCCCTGGCCGCGCCCTCATGGCGGCTGATGATTACATGAAGATCGTTAATCACCGGGGCCAAATGCAAGCCCAAGCGAAACGGATTGCGACTCACGAAGGACACTCAGGCGCGGCCCTCCGGGTTCGGATGCAAGAATTACTGGACGACCCGACGATGAACATGATCCAGCACTCGGAGGATTGGGCGGGCTATCAGACCTTCACAAATCCGCTTGGCCCGAAATCTCAGAGGGTCCAGGAATTACTCGGTGAATTGCCCTACGCCCGGCTCGTGGTTCCCTTCTTCCGTACTCCGGTCAACCTTTTTAAATACAGCCTGGAGCGGATGCCCGGAGCGAATCTACTCCTCAAGAATATCCGCGATGATATTGCCGCTGGCGGTGCCCGGGCTGATATGGCTATGGCGAAAACGGCAAGCGGGACGGCGGCGGCACTCACGGTCTACGGGTTTGCTATGGAGGGTCGGATTACCGGGGAGGGTACAGCTAACCGCGAAACCCGGAAGATTCTCGGAGACAAATTGCCGCCCCGAAGCTCCATAAAGATCGGAGATACTTGGTATAAATATGACCGCCTTGATCCCATAGGCCAATTCTTAGGCGTGACAGCGACTTTTGCCGAATACGCAAAGCGCGTTGGGATGCCCGGCGGTCCTACCGAAGTAGAGGTATCGGAGATTGTTCTCGCCCTCGGGTTGGCGTTCTCTCAAGCCATGCTCTCAAAGACCTATATGCAGGGCCTCTCACAAACCATCGCGGCGGCAACCGATCCCATTGAAGCGCGGCCCGGAGAATTAGAGGCCAGCGCCCGCATAAGAACCGCCACCCGTCGAATCACCGGAGGATTCGTTCCGTCCATTATCAACCAAGCCAACAAGGCTTTTGTTGACCCCGTTGCGAGAGATCCCCGCGCCCGAGCCATGACTGAAAGTTCAAGCCGGATACTCACCGAAATTATGAATCAGATGAAAGCCAGAATTCCGGGGCAATCAGAAGAACTCTCGCCCCTGCGCGATCTGTCCGGCACTCCGATAACAATGGAGGGGATCTTTGCCCCTTGGGATTTCCTCAATCCCATATATCACAAGGCCGTGCAAAACGATCCGATAGCCAATGAAATCATGCGCCTTGATATGGGACTCCGGATGCCCTCCGACCACATAAGCGGCCTAGCTCTATCGGCCAAGGAATATGATCGCTACATCGTCCTCGCAGGGAACGCCTTGAAGGATGGCGAAGGAAAGGGTATGTGGGAACGGCTGACCGAGTTAGTCAAAAGCGAGGAGTACAGAAAGGAATTTAAGGATGGGACTCCTGACGCGCCCGGCAAGAGGCCCCGAGCCATTCGTCTTACTATTGAAGCGTTCAGGGCAGCCGCACGGGAAAAGCTCATAGAGGAATTTCCCGCCCTCAAGAAAGCTATTGAGGATCACAACAAAGACCTCGTGGACGCATTGGAACCCGCAACCGAATCGGAGGCCCTTGCCATTCCAGACTATTAAGCATGGCGGAAGGAGAGGAAATGACAGTCACTACGGAGTTAGTGAGAAAGCCTCATACGGGGGACGGCGCGACTAAGGTATTTGCGTTTGATTTCAAGGTCCTCGTGGAATCCCATCTTGAGGTATATCTGGACGGCGTTATCCAAACCTCGGGATTCACGGTTACTGGCGTCCCTGGTACGGGAAACGTGACATTCACAACCGCACCCGCGGTGGACGTGCAAGTTCTCCTTTACCGCGAAGTGCCCGAAACGCAACTAAGCGATTACGCGCAAGGCGTGGCCTTCCCCGCCGAGACACTTGAGCAAGACCTTGACCTTGCCGTAATGCGGATTCAGCAACTCGGAGAGCAATTAGGGCGGGCTATTAAATTCCCGGCCACAACCAACGTAACGGACGCCGACACGCCGGAGCCCTCGACCAATGCGGGTGAATTCCTCCGGTTCAACCTTGCCGGGGACGGGGTTGATTCGGTAGATGCCGTGGCCGACAACGGGAACTTTACCGCCTCGGGTACGGGCGCGGTCCTTCGCACCGTTGACGCGAAGCTCGGGGACACCATTTCCGTGAAGGACTTCGGCGCTACCGGGGATGGCGTGACAGACGATTTGGCGGCCATCCAGGCAGCCATTGACGCCGTTGCCGCCGGGACTTGCCTCTACTTCCCGCGTGGAACCTATCTAATGTCCGATAGGCTCTACGTCCTCAAGGCTATGATGTTCCGGGGGGACGGTTTCGGCTCAATCCTTGAATGGGACGTGACGGCCTGGACAGATGATATCGGGGATGAGTCCGGCCGCGCTGCGCTCAACGTCCACCTTGGAGCGGGCGTCCCTTCTGATTTGCTCGATTACTTCGTCTGCAAGGATATGGCCTTTGATTTCGGCGGGGACAATACCTCGACTTGGGCCGAAGGGCGGCGGGGGATTCACGGGCATACCGTTGATGATTTCATTTTCTCAACCTGTAAATTCCAAGGTGCCCCGGGCTTTATGTTGATGAGTTCGGGGAATCCGCAACACTCGCGCAACGTCCTGATTAACTGCGATATCAGCGATGGCGGCGGGCCGATGGTCAACTTCACTTGCGATGAATTCTTGATGATTGGGTGCCGCCACTACGACGGCGGCGGTATTGAAATTGGAGCGCCGGACAACACCCTTATTGCCGGGAATCAGTTTGTTGATCTCTTGGCGACAGCGATCCAGCTTGCTTGCGATCACTTCGTTATTTCCGGGAACGTATTCGACAATATTATGATCACCGATCCAGCGTCCGCCATTGGGGGGATCACCGTCCAAGCTGGCGGCGGGACGGCCCCGGCGACACAAGGAAAGATCATCGGGAATTCGATAAGTACCCCGTCCGCTCACGCCAACCGCACGGGTATCTTGCTCCAACGCGGTACGGCTACTTCGGACAACAATGATATTGACATTTCAAACAACACCATCAATGGGCCCCACTTCGGGATTCGAGCGAGTAGCCTTCTGGACTCGAAGATATCTGGCAATATGCTCCGGGGACGCACGGGCGGCGTAGGGACCGGGATTTCAATCGAAAGCAATCAGGTCCAATGTCTACGCCTTAACATTTCCGGCAACGACATTAAGGACTATTCGGCAAAGACGAGCGTTGCCACCACAAACGGGCCGATCCAGCTTTCAACGGCGGTATTCACAGGTCATGCGATTGGCTGGAACGTTCAGGAAGGGGAGTTGGTTGTAGGTATTGGGCCAACGCCTTTCACGCTCGCGGGTATCTTTAATCCGGATGAGATTTGGCTCAAGGATCAGAAGTTTCAGGCTTTTGAACTCAAAATCCGGAACAACGGCGGGACCGTGGAGCATAGGTTCACGCGCTGCGGGGCCCAGGTCACAGGGGGCGCCGGAAACTTCATTGATCAAATCAACGCCGCGAGTGCTACCTACGGGACCACGCCCACCGGGGCTGATGCCTCAACGGCGATGGCAACAGGCGGGAAGATCGGAAGTGGCAACACAAATTCCTTCATCTGCGATACCGCTGATATGGAGGAGGCGGACAACTTTTGTGTGCCCGTTATTAGCTTCAATGACGCCGGGACCGCCTTGAGCGTAGTCCCCGCAGCCTCAAGCCGGGACGTGAACGGGACAACCATCGCCCGCCTTGAATTCCACGTTTACAATAACAGCACGGGCGCGACCTTCGCCCTTACCGCAGCGAATATCGGCGCGGGGAATGCTATCGGGATAACGGTTTTCTGCCAATTACCCGACTAGGAGGATTATAGATGAGCTTGCTTGAGGACATTAAAAGCGGGGCGGATGGCGATGGCGGCCAAGGGAAAACGGATGAGGAGAAATTCCAGGCTGTCCTCGACAATAAGCAGCACATTCTCAATAACGGGATGAGCGACCCCGCCCAGGTGGAAGCTGATTTCGTCCTTGCGATGGACGATCTAGGGTTCGGGCCGGAACTCGCGGCGCACAAGGCGCAAGAGATTAACGCCAAGGTGGACGATCCTTTCATCCAGGACGTTCTCCGGGGGATCGCAAACTTCCACGAATCTAACGGCCGACCGATGTTGCACTCCGATCTTCCGGAAGTCTCCCGGTTGATCAAGGAAGAAGCGCGGAGGAGGTAGATATGGCCGAAGGATCTATCAAGCTGACAAACATCCATTTCCTCTGGACCGCCTTCGTAGCCCTCGTCCTCGGCATGGTGGCCTGGGGAGCCGTGGCCTACTTCCCGATGAAAGACGGGGTGGTCTTGGCCGGAGATCAAAAAGCGTTGGGGCAAAAAGTGGATCGGCTAGTCAATTCCCAGGAGAAATCCACGGGCGCCCTGAATGAACTGGTCGGGGAAATGCGGGAACAGCGGGGCCGCGAAAAGGAACGCCGTGAATTACTGGACCGCCGCCGCCGGGATGACGACCCGAACCGATGAAATGGGTTCGCCGTATTTTCCTTTCTACCCTCTTGGCAGGAGTCGTCCTCGCCCTTTGGACGGGGAAATCGAAGGTGGTGAATGTCGGGACGACGATCTGCCCGATGCTGTGGGAACTGAGGGATCGGGCGGGGAAAGAGTTCATCGTGCTTCGGGGCGAAGAGGTCTGCAAAAAGACGCTGATGGGCAAACTCCGGGCAGAGACGAGGAGCTACTGATGGGCATCGACGTTGACCAATTCCGCGCCTACATCGTTAAGCCGGTTCTAGATCGTATGGACGCATGGAGCCCGGCGGCCGAAGCCCTTGTGATCGGAACGGCCCTCCAGGAGAGCGATCTGCGCTACGTCCGCCAGCTCGGGAACGGTCCGGCGCTGGGCGTCTGCCAGATGGAGTGTGCGACCTACCGGGATACCTGGGTGAATTTTCTCCGCTACCGCCCGAAACTGGTTGAGGCGATCCAGGATTATTCTTCCAGCACCCCGAAGGCGTTTGAAATAATCAACGGCGGGAAGTTCACCTTCCCCGCCCCGCAGCAACTTGCCTGGAACCTCGCCCTATCCGTGTCGATGTGCCGTGTTCATTACCTCCGGGTGCCCGCGGCGTTGCCCGAAGCGGACGACATTCAGGGCCTAGCTCGGTACTGGAAGCGGTACTACAATACCCCGGCCGGAAGGGGAACGGCCGCTGAATGGATGGAGAGCTATTCGAGGAATATAGCCGCCTGAATAGGAGGGAAGCATGGATATTCTGATGTTCCTTATGGCGAATTGGGCAACGATCCTGGAAGCCCTCCTGGGAATTGTGGGAGTGTTCGCCCTGGTAGCCACCGTCACGCCGAACACGGCTGACAACAAGATCGCAAAGATGTTCCTTGATATAATCAATTTCTTGGGCGCAAACTTAGGAAAGGCTGGCGCCCCTCCAGGGAAATAGTATGGCTTGGATTGCGCTTCTCACGGGGGCTCTTAAAGTCACGGCCTCCCTCGCAAAACTCGCGGAGCAAAGCAAGCTCCTCGAAGCGGGGGAGGCCCGCGCCGTTGCCGCTGGCATGGGGAAATCTCTCGATGAATTACAGAAGGTTAAGGACGCTCGCAATCGCCTTCGTGATCCTTCTTGGCGGGCTCGGCTGCGGAAGAAGTTCAAAGCCCGTAAGTAGCTTCTGCCTCATCGCCCGGCCCTTTGAGATTCGGGCCAGCGACACGGAAGCTACGAAGCTATGGGGCGATGATCACAACGCGGCGGGGGAAGTTCTCTGCGGCTGGAAGTAATCCTACAATTCCCACCCTTTCACATCGTATTCGTCCATGCGGACCACCGCGAAGGGCTAGTCTGGAGCCAAGCGCGGCGCTCGGTTGAATGAATGTGAACCCAAAACATCTTATTGCCCCTTGCCCACAACGCTTTCTGCGTCACTTCTCCTCCTTCTCGCCGTCCACTTCAAATTCCGGCCACTTCATCGCCTCTCCTTCATGGCCTCGACACCCCGCCGCCAGCACTCGGACTCCCATTCCTTCTTGCACTCCGGGGAACAGAATTTCCTTTGGCGGCCCTCCAGTTCACGGGTACAGAAGGCACAGAACCGGGCTTCACGAACCACTAGCGGCTCTGTGCTGGACGTTCTCTTGGGCACGGGAGCCTCCGGTCAGGCGGGATCTTCGATAGGCGGGCATTCTTCAATGTATACAAAGGTTTTCGCCTCGTCGCAGTAGTCCTTCCTAGCTTCCAAATGAACGATCTGCGAGTCGTCCTTGAACACCACCCCATTCATGGCATCGGCCAGCAGCTTTATAAGATTGTCTAGGTCCGGCCTCCCCGTGGGCTTCGCCTTCCCGGTCAAGGCCGCTTCCTTTTTTTTCTTCGTCCAGGACTTCGCCACGCCGACCCAAACCTCTACCCGGAGAGATACCGGGCCCTCAAAGGCGGACTTCCCGTTCATGGCCTTCGCAGCCAAGCTCTTAACGAAAGCCTCTTGGATGCGCGTTGCCTTGGGCGTGAAGGCTATCCCCGTGGCTCGGACGAATTGGGGGCGCCCCTTCCCCTTCGCGGGGCCGGGAATGATGAAAGAGATTCTAGCCGTCACCGTACCCCCCATCCCCCGCAGGGCGTCGAGCAAGGGGGGTAGCCCGGACAGGGTCCGCGGTCTGAGCTACCCCCCCCAAGGCGCGATTCAATACGGAAAGCCACGAGCCTCCCGTAGCGCCTTTTGTCGATTCGACGAAAGCCTCAGATCGGTGGATATGACCCTGTTCACGTTATCAAGGGCGGCCACTTCCTCCGTGAGTTCAGTAGCTCTTCGAGCAAGATATTCTTTAGCTTGTCTAAGGCGGGGGAACTTGAGCGCAACGAGACGCTTGTCGTCCAAGGGCCTGAAAATCTCGCCCAACCAACGACAGCCAAAACTGGGGGGATTTAGATGTGTAAGGACTAGAACCAACCCCTGATAGGAAGTTGTCCGTATAGATCCACCGTCAGAACGGAATGCAAGGTTCGCCCTATCCACATCCGCCATCGTCCATTCAATCACGTTATGGTTCATGTGATTATTTCTCCCATAGCCGGGCTAAACGCCATGCTTCTCCTCATATTTCCTTGGAGGAGAAAATCCCTCTATTTTGGCGTCTAGGTGGGCCTTGATCTGTTCGATGTGCCTCTCCAGACGAGTCAGGCGGGATCTTCGATAGGCGAGAATTTCACAGTCTTTTTCATCATGAGGAAGGTGGCGGCGGTGCGCCTTGTCTTGGCGTACTCGACTAAGGACCACTTCCCGGGCGTAAGTTGACGGAGGGGTATTTTCCGCCCCCGCAGCTCGGTTGATTTCGGCCCTTTCCTCTTCCCTCAGACGGATATTCATTTGCGATTCGCGTGGTTTGACTTCGCCTTTTGGTCTGCCAGGTAATTTTCCCATAATTTTCACTCCTCCGAGCAAGACACATGAAAAAGGTTTCCTTGGCAGCGGGGGGGGCACGACAAGACCCCCCCCGCGATTCCCAGCAGAGTTCCCTATTCCACCCAAGATTTAAGGTCGCCCCGCCTAATGGGAACCCCGCTCACGCACACCGAGCGCGATTGCGGTGCTAAAATTAAAATTCTTCTTCCTCCGGGGGCGCCCACTTCGCGTCAAGGAGTTTCCCGCGCTCGGCTGCGCCCTTCTGTGTGAACCACTTCTCCCATGCGGCCCGCCCAAGGGGCCGCTTCTCGTTTTTCCCATCCTTCGCCCAATTCAGGCCGCGCATATAATCCCGGTGAAATCCAAGCTGGCCTAGTTCCACGGGCGATCCGTTCATCACGATCCGCCCATAACATTGAACCTTGTCCGGCACATCGGTTCCCTCGGCAAGCTCATTCTTACGGCCCACCATCCGAGTCCGTTCCTGTTTGAAATAGAATTGCTGGCAGCGGTAGCCTTCTTTCAGATTCGGGAATTCATTCAGCAGATACCGCATCTTGCACTTCGGGCAGACGTAGAAATCTTGGAGCATGACCCAAAAGAAACCATTCTTCTCATCACCTATGAGGCGGATATGCCCCTCCCCGTATGCGGGGGGCTTGGCGAATAGATCGCCCCGGACCCACTTTGTGAAATCAATCATCCCTCACGCCCTTTAACTTGTATATTTCCACGGGACCCTCATCTTTTGTCTGAATGATTCCCGGCCTCAATTCTCCGTACCGTTCTTCGTCGAACACTATCTCCCCCATCCCGGCATTGACGGGCACAAGGTTTTTCTCCTTTGGCCTTGCAAGTCCACTATCAACGTAATAATTTTCCGAGGAAGTGGTATTAAGGGGACAAGTGAAGTAGAGGCACCGCTTCCCTTCTTCGCACTTGCCGGAAGCCTCTATGTAAAAGTCGCCTACGATGAGCGGGGTAAGAAGATCGTTGCTTAGGTGCCATAGATGTTTTGTTTTCCCACAAAAGCCAGCCCACACATCTATGCCATCAATCCTGATTTTGACCCATGTGATCGGATATCTTTCAGGCATATTTTCCTAACCCTCCCATCCCTCAAGCTCTGCTACGAATAAGCGGCGGACGCCGTTCTCATCGGCGGCGGGGATTCCCTTCGCACGGTTCCCCTTGATGAAATCGTGGGCAAGCATTTCGCTGATGCCGTCGTTCCGAGTGAACACACGCACAGATCGCTTGTCGGCCCAAGGACATATCTCGTATTTTCCGGGGGCCGCATCGGATGGCCGGAAGAACAGGTATATAAGGGCCAAGACGGCTATCAGCCCCATATTTTCAACTTGCTCTTTCATCGCTTTGCGCTCCCAAACCTGGAAGCCGTACTTTGGATTCTTGACGATGCCTACCCTGTGCGCGTCCGACCACAAGCGGCCAAAGGCTTTGAGCGCCCGGGTGGTTTCGGCCCATATTTCTTTTTCTTCCTCGGTTTGCTTCGCCCTGAAATTGAGTACCTTGTTACGTTGCCTAAGCGGCTTGTTCAATGCCTTACTCCCCCACGTCGATCCTGTTTTTTAGGCGTTGGATTAGGTCTGCGGCTTCGGATTCCGTGAGGTTCTGAATCGGCTTCCCGTACTTTGCGAACATTTCCTCAAGGCTCTGCTTCTCAAGGTCAACTTGGGTACAGAGATCGTCAATCTTGTCCATCTGCTCGGCGCTTATCGGCCCTACCTTTTCAGGAGGAGGACCGCCCCCGCCGCCTGATAGTGGGATCTCAGGCTGTTGGGGGGTTTCAGGTTCCCCGGCGGGGGCGGGTTGCGGCTCTTTGCTCCCCTCGGACGGGGGGGCGGGTGAGGCTTCGCCTAGCTCGGCGGCAATCTCCGCGTCAATCTCTGCGTTGCGCTTCTCTTGATCTTCGGTTTCCTTGTCCTTCGCGTCGGTGTTGGGCGCGGGAGGCACCGCCGTATTGAAGAAGGTTTCCCGCTTCTCCTCCCCGCTCCTGATTGCGCCGTAGATGCCCCGCAGTTCAAGTAACTCCTCCTCGTTTATGGAGTCAATCTTGTGCTTCAACCGGGCCTCAATGGATTCCTGCGTTACGCTGCACGTTTCAGCGAAGGCGTTGACCATCTTGACGATCCGATCCCGGAGGGGCTCTCCCCCACCTTTCTTGATGTTCTCTTTCAGGGCGTCTTTCATCGCCTTCTTGATATGCTCCGGGAGGACCGCGAGGATGCAAGCCCGGACCCGCCTTTGGGCTTGGTTGGCCTCCAGTTCGTAGATATCCCGGGCCTCGGTAATCTCGTAACCTTTCCCGCCGCTTCTCTCCCGCCAGTGGCGCACATCGAAGGTGATTTGCCGCCGGACGTTGCTCTCCATATCCCAAGCGTAAGCCTGGACCTTGGAGACTCCCTGCCCGTCAATCCAGATCCGGTCAAGGACGTTGAAACCGTAGCTCATGTTCCCCCAATTCAGCGCGGCCTCCTCAACCACACGGATTGCCAAGCCTTGAATCTTCGTATTCCCCCTCGCGTATTCGTAGAAGGCGATTGTGGTTTGATCTCGAAGGTCCATATCCTCGCAAGCCTTCACGATCTTGGCCTTTAGTCCTACCTCCTCCCTCGGGAATTGCTTCGCAAGGAAGATTTGCGCCTTCACTTCTTCTATCACCCGGCCCGCCTCAATCTGCACGAGGGCGCCGCCGGGCTGGTCTTGTTTCTGCAATCCTTGTTCTTGGTTCATTTCTTCTCCCTTCGTTTGAGGATTCGCTCCAACATTTCCTTGAGTGATTTGCAGTAAAATATCCTCTTGCCCCTGTGCATCCGAAATTTCCTGGCCTTGCCGCACCAAAAATCAGCGACGAGGCGGGCGGGCGGCTCGGTTTCG
>NZER01000141.1 GCA_002690445.1 Candidatus Pacearchaeota archaeon | reverse complement strand
GTTGGGAGATTGGGAGGTTGGGAGATACAGATTACCCCAGCTAGGTCAACGACGACGACACCCCGCCGTCAAGCGCGGCGATTTTTCCCCGATCGATTCTCGGCCCAGGGGCCCCTATCGCCCGCCTCCCGCCTCCCGCGTAGCCGTGGCGGCGCACGGCCGCCGCGCGGCCCTGGTTCCGAGCGTGGCGGAGCCCGGTATGGGGTATCCTGATACCTTTTGCGGAGTTGGGCGACCTGTTCGCCCTATAGCCCGACCATCCCACATCCGCACCCGCTCGCTACCCTAACGCACACCCAGCGTAGGATACAGCCCGACACACTGGCGTGGTGTATCGCCCGGCGCAATCGGAGTTATTGCCGATCTAGGTTTGTCGCCGTCGTTCGCGGTCTAATCGCATCGCCTGGTCGTGAATTGTTTCGCGTATGCTGGTGTCTGAATCTGAATCAAAATCAAAATATTGCCCTCTTAGAGTCTTAGACTCTTCCAGGTTACCAGGATTCCTATTACCAGGTTTTCTTTTACTAGGATTGTAGGACGCGGGTGTCCGCTTGGGTAGGACTGTAGAGTCCGCACTAGGCAGGACATTGACGTTGACGCTGTAGCGTATCGTTCCGCGCCTAGCCTTCCCGTTCGGCACGATTATTCGCTTGGCAATCAACTCCGATAAAGCGCGGCGAATCGTTCGAGTCGTACAGCAACACATGCGCGCCAATGTTCCCTGACTGGGATATGCGTTAGCGCCGCGATTATCAGTGAACGAAGCAAGCGCCAGCAATACGAGACGCTGGTTAGCGGTAACATCCGCGAGTCGCCAGATCGGGCGAATCAAACGCCACGTCATGCCGAATCCAGCTCAAAACGCTGAATCCATTTCCTGATTTTCAAAACCGTTGAGCGTCTTATGGGTCGGCCGTCCCGAATCCGTCGCATTAAATGACCATCACCGACGCTGAGGATTCCGAATTTTGTGTCGCTCAACCCGTGCTTCCACAGAAACGAATCCAGTTCCTCGACTAAATCCTCAATCTCGCGTTGCATGGTGTTCCTCTCCAAAAAAAGAGGAGGCCGCAGCCCCCCCCAGGTTCAGTATCGATTCTCGGTTATCTATATCCAGCAATCCCGGTAAAGGATGAATCGGCTAAGTCGCCATCATCTAAATACATTTCAACGGTGATTTTGGCGATGGCGTATTCGTCGGCATGCTCATCCCTGCGGGCGTGGGCACCGTTCTCAAGCGCGAAGGCCTCAACATAACCGCGAATTGGCTCTAAACGGCCAAGGTCAAGAGCTGTAAACCATTGACAAAATTCTTGTTCGCTCATCCGGTCTCTCCTGCTGAATCGATAACGTCTGCGCACATTAAACGACACCCCGCGCCTGGTCAACTCATTTTATATGCTTG
Source organism: Candidatus Pacearchaeota archaeon (assembly GCA_002690445.1). The sequence goes on along the minus strand of NZER01000141.1, from coordinate 9,239 downwards.
ACGCCACATTAATCATGATTTAGGGTCCGCCATATTCGAGGCTAATCAATGAGGCTACATTATGGAACTCCAAGACTTTGCGACCGTCGAGAACGGGTTCGGAAAATTCGAGGGCGAGACTGGCCTAGCGAATTGGTACTGGCAATGCGTCATGGATGGCGATGGCGAAGATCATTCGCCAGTCTGGGATGGAATTATTTACACACTGTTTACTGTAGACGCCGACGAGGCCGACGCGTTCCCCGACGAAGTCAAAATCGGGGACACTGTGGTGATTTGGGAAGACTCGCAAGGATTCGTGACCCTGGTTGCGTTCGCTACTCGCGACCAAGCATTGAAATTCATTAACTGTCACTAGGGACTCTTCATGGGCTGGGATTCGTCTCAGCCCATTGACGGTCTACTAGACCGATAACGCGAAACCAAACCAAAGAGGCTAAATCATGGAACAACGACTCATTGACTCAGTTATCGCGCAGTTAAACTGCGAAGACGACGAGATTGACTCCACCATGTCAAATATTCGGAATAACGGAGCGGATGACGGATTCAGCGGATTCATTTATCACAGCGAAATGACGTGTAAGTTTGCACGCGACAATATGGCGGAAATTTACCGCCACGCCAAAAACCAAGCCGCGGAGTTCGGAATTGATCCGCTGGAAATGATCGCGGGATTTAATTGTCTACACGGAGAGTTCCCCGCATTCGAAATCGCGTCCGTGATCCATGACGATATAGACGACGCCACGCGAAACGACGGCGCAGACACCGCCATTCTTAACGCGCTGGCCTGGTACGCCTTGGAAGAGACCGCGCAGTACTGGGAAATCTACGAAGCCGCAGCGTAGGCAATCGCTTCTCATGGGGATGGCCTGGCTGGCTGTCCCCATTGGTGGCAATTCTGCCGGACTAGAGAAAGAGGCTAAATTATGAAGAGAGTACCTAAGTTTTACCCGTCCAATCCTGAAGCCGTCGAGGCGTACGAGCAGGCGGATATTGACAGAATCCGCCCGATTCTACGTGAGGCCAAGCGGCTATGGGATTCCGAATGGGAATTGCAGGGCGCGACTGATGAGGGTTCGTGCTGCGGCGGTAAGGGAATCGAGATATGGATTCGCGCCCCGCGTAAAAGATCCGCAGAACCGCGCAACGTGATTTCGAGTCCGCCGGTTCAGGGGAATATATCCGCGCAGCGTAGCGTAAAACCCGCGCTCGAATATCTCGCGAAGAACGGAATCGAAGCGACATATAACGACGGTTGGATGGACTAGGAATCGCTCCTCATGCGTGGCGTTTAAACAGCGCCACGTATTGGTGGCGACTCCATCAACCAGAGAGAGGCTAAGACGATGAAAAAACAACGAATCAACCCAGCGGACGCGACCAGACTCCAGCGCCTATTGTCTGTGACAATGTCAGGCGGTCAGCGCACCACACAGCGGAATCGCGCCAGCGTTGTCGCAGACGCCGTGGGATTCGTCCTGTTCGTGGTCGTCCTGGCATTTGTTTGGGTTGCGTTGCCATGAACCCGCTCGCTAGGGCGGTTATTACGGCGTATTTCGTGGTCGCTGTGACGTGGACGGCGTTCGTCGTCGCGCTGACGGTGACTCTGATTTTGACAATCTGAGGAGGCTAAAAAATGACCCGAGAGCCATTTATGAATCCGCGTACCGGCGCAATTCATTTTGAAGAGGAGGAATCAAACAATGGAACCAGCGACATGGTGGATAGTTCTAATAATCCTGTCGATAATCGTGAATATGAGATAGGCGAGGATGATTTCGATTTGCTCTCGCCCATCGCCCAGCTAGAGGCGCTAGCCAAGACGCTGGAGCGCGTTTACACGCTCTCAACGCGCCGGGAGACAGAACTTGAGCAGGACGAACCGCTCCCCACTCTGGGGGAATATTGCCTGATTGGATTCCATACCGTTTCGGTGGATGCGGAACACGCCGCCAAACGTCTGCGCGAGGCAATCAGTCGCTGCTACAGCGCAGCGCAGGAAATCGACGAGCGGGAATATGATCGAATTGGGGACTGAGATGGGCGAATCAGACGACAAAGATGTGATTCAATTTCCCGCCGCGCAGCAAAACGTGGACGACTCTGAAATGACTGTCGAGGAGTTTGCCGACGAAATTGACGAGATCTACCAGCGGCAGACATTGGAGTGGGAGAGCCGGACACCCGAAGAGATTGAACAAACAGAGGAGGCGCTTGACTTGGCGAGGGACTTCCTTGCTGCCCTTGAGCGGCGGGGAATGTTCCGCAACAACCATTGGACGGCCCCTGCGCGGCAGGCAATAAATCTCTGCGCGGAATACATGATATGGCGACGAGGCAGACTTGAGGGATCGCAAGTTCCAGAGAAATTCATAGGTGTACTCCATGCTGACCTATGAGGACAGCCGTTTCCAGATTGATCTACCCTGCGCGGACTGCGCCGGACTCGGCCAAACTGAGCATCGAACCGCGCACGACGTTTACGCTGTTCGCGTCTGCGATTTCTGCAATGGAGATGGATTCATACGCCACGAGGCAGCGTATGACTCAATCGCTGACGCGGAGGTTGATTATCCAAACGCGATAGAAATTAGAGAAACTACCCAGCGGGGCGGCGGGGAATAATCCCCACGCCCAAACATCAACGACTCAAAAACTTGGAGGTTTGAGAATGTCTAACATCCCGGAAGAAACCGCACCGGTTTACCTTGCCGACATTCCAGTGACGCTGTGCTTCGTGACGGAACGCAGCGACTTGTGGGACAGCCGTAAAGAGAACGGACGCCGCCACGCCACCACCGTCACATACCGCGTAGATCTGGATGATTTGGACGATCCGGGGCAGGTCTGCATGAACTATCCGCCGACCGGTCGCAGCCGGTTCTATGAATGCAATTTGGCGGAACACCTGACCAGCGATATGTGGAACGCCATCGTCAAGGCAGTGAAACGCTGGCCAGAAGACTATTACGCTGGACCCGCAGAAGATGTGCCACTGCTTCAGCAGATGGCAACCGAACTGGCCGAAGAAGAAGCGGCAGCAAGACGTTGAAACGACTCCGACATCTACTGCGTCAGATTAAGAGGGAGACACTAGATGGAAATTATTAACACGATGGGCGGCACACTGACGTACGAGGACGGCCGCCACCGCTACGAATGGAACGGCGAGAAGGTTCCGCTGACGGTGAGCGCAGTTTCTGGTGGCTATCCGGTGAATTTCGGAGTGGCGTCAGGATGGGCGGCCAAGATGGTACGCGAGCATCTGGTGGCGTCCGACATCCCGACATCATTCGACGGCGACGAGTCAAAGCTGGCATGGGCCAAGGACATTTGCGGCGAACCAAACCGCCAGTCGCAAAGAGCGGCGGCAATCGGAATTGAGGTGCATCGATACATAGAAAGCACCGCGCACGGCTTGGACCCCGATCTTTCAGAGGATGAGGACGTGGCGAAGTGTCAGAAAAGCCTTGGGGAGTGGTTTAAACAGCACGTTGCGGAGGTTCTACATACGGAACGTCGCCTGTACTCGCTGAAGTGGAACATCGCCGGGACCGTGGATATGGTCACACGTTTGCGGAACGGGCAGATTCACGTCATCGATTGGAAGGGCGCGACCGATCTCAAGGCCAGTCTCAAGCATGGTCACGTCGGACAGTTGTGTGCCTACCGCTCGATGCTCGAAGAGGCAGGAGAAAAGATCGACGGCTGCACTCTGGTCAGGTTTTCAAGGGCCACCGGCAAGATTGACCCGGTGTCGTTTGGCAATGAGCATTACGCCACCGATCTGGCCGCGTTCGAGGCCGCTTTGATGCTGGCGAGATACCAGCCACGTCCACAGGTGTTCTAATGAAAAGAATTGCGCGACGGCGGTTTTAGCCTCTCGCTGTTGCGCGGGGGCGCGGCGTTTCCAACCCCGCCGCGTCCCCACCCTTATCACCAACCGGAGAACGGAGGAGATTATGGCGAACATGCAAATCACGATCAGCAAGATCGACTATTCAAGCGGGAGTGGCCCTAACATGCTGCACACCGAAGACGGGCAGCAGATCAAAATCTGGGCCGAACGCGTCGGTGAGGTGGAAGTCGGGAAAAGCTACGAAATCCCGTACTACGATAAGGATTACAGGGGCGTGATGGAGCGGAGCGTCGGCAAGGGCATCATCAAGGAAGTCACAAACGGTGATGGCTCTCAGGCCCCCGTACCGCCCCCACCAGCGCCTGTAGCGTCAAACGGGGGTGGTAGGCCACAGAACACGCCAATGGGCGTTGCTAACGCCCCACAGGCCAACAGGGAGCGTTCTATCCAAGCGCAGGCCATCATCAAGGCGGTGGTTGCCGTCGGTGGCAGCGAGGCCGATGTGCAGCGGTGGCTCGATTGCCACGACAAGATCGTGGCGGGAGAGCGTGTTGGCTAACGCCCCGTTCTTTTCTTTGGATGTGCCGGGGGTGCCTGTTGCAAAAGGCAGGCCCCGCGTCACACGGGCTGGGCATGTCTATACGCCACAGAAAACCCGCGAGTACGAGGGCCGCATCCGCAACGCCACGATGATTCTCATGGCGGGGCGGAAGCCACTGGAAACGCCGTGCATTGTTCATGTTGGGGTGTTTTTCGAGCCGCCACGCAGTCTCAGTAAGAAGAAACGGGCGGAATTGTTTGAGACTGGTGGGTTCCACGCCATCAAGCCTGACCTGGATAACGTCGTGAAAGCCGCTCTGGATGGGATTTGCGGCGAAAACATGGCGATACTTGACGATAAGCAGATCATAGAAATCTGTAGCTACAAAACCTACGCCGAAGCGGCGAAACTGAGCATTGACGTTTTCGAGGTTACGTCTGATGTAGACAGATTCGCCAGTCGGTGGAGGGCGCATGAACAGGTGGACGTTGCGATATCACCAATCTAGGAGGTTAAGATGAAAAAAGAATATGACAAATACCCACATGCACGGCCTTGGCCCACAAATCCAGATTTCACTGAATATGCGATATTTGGCATGTCAATGCACACTCGCGTCGAAAATTGTTTGCGAAATGCTGGCATAGACTCTCTTGATGAGTTGCTGCAATGGAAAGAATCCGAATTACGAAGGCTGCCGAATTTAGGCAGAATCGGCATGATATTTTTGACGGATTGCTTGGCGGCTGGAGGTTACAAACTGAAAGAGGAGGGTGAGTAAATGAGTCAGAAAGCACAGATCGAAAAATGGCTAAAGCGGGGCAGACGGCTAAACCCGGCTCAGGCATTGAAGAATTTCGGTTCATTCCGGTTAGCGGCTCGAATAGATGAGTTGAGGAAAGACGGGCTGGAGATCGAGACAAAGTATCAGCACAAGGACGGCAAGCGGTTTGCGAGCTATGGGCTGGCAACAGGATAACGCTGAAATCGGAGGACTGGTAGCGGGGGCAGACGGTTCGCGTAAGTACCGATGTCCCCGTTGCTCCGATCAGCGAAGGAACAAGGCAGATCGCAGCCTGTCCATAACGCGAAAAGGCACCGAAGTAATGTGGTTCTGCCACCACTGCGACTGGCGAGGGGGTTTTGATGAGGCTAGATCAGCAGGTGATTCAGTGGGCGCTGAGAAGAAAGATAAGCCCGGAAACACTCAGAAAAATGAGCGTTGGCGGCGAAATCATACCGTTTGGTGACAGCAACAAGCTCAGTATCGTTTTCAATTATCTGGATAACGCCGGCGAGATCGTCAACTGGAAGGCGCGAAGTCTTAACGACAAGGTGTTCCGCCAGTTAGCGGGTGGCACCCAGCAATTCTACAATCAGGCAGCGGTTATGGCTGGGCCGCTCGACGAGGTTTATATCGTTGAAGGCGAGATGGACGCCCTGTCGCTGATTGAGGCCGGAGTCCCGCCACATTCTGTGCTGTCTGTCGTCGGTGGCGCACCTGCCAATGCAAGCGAAAACCCACAGGACTCCAAGCGTTACGGCTACATGGTGGACGCTTTTCGGGACGGGTTAGACCGCTGCAAGAAGTTTATTATTGTCACCGACAACGATGACCCCGGACGCCATTTGAGGTCTGATCTGGCAATGGTTCTGGGCGTGGCAAGCTGCCACTGGGTTGACTGGCCCCCAGAGGTCAAGGATGCCAACGACGCTTTGATGCAGTGGGGCGCGGAGAGCCTGTCGATGTATCTGCGGGAGGGCGTCAAGCAGTACCCCATCGACGGCATCTACAGACTTTCCGAAATACCGGAGCCGCCCGTGATGACTCTGTGGCAGGGCTGGCCTGAGTGGGAAAGCAAGTTAAGGATTTCGCCAACGTGTTTGAGCATCCTGTCCGGCTGGCCTGGGCACGGGAAATCACACCTGTCCCAGCAGCTATGGGCGCAGATCGTCCGACGCTATGACATCCGCGTTGCCCTGATGTCGATGGAAACCAGAGAGAAGCCCTTTGTCCGGCGCAACCTCAGAAGCGCCTACTGGAGCAAGCTCGAAAACGAAATGTCGGAAGCTGAAAAGAAGGAAGCCGACGACTGGATCGAGGATCACTTTCTGTTTATCCACCATCCGAGTAACTCTCCTACTTTTGAATGGCTGTGTGACACGGTGAACAATGCCTATGTCCGGTACGGCATCAGTGCGGCGTCCATTGACCCGTGGAACATGATTGTGCCGACATTCAACGCAGCCAAGGAAACCGAAACAAGCTGGATTGGTCAATGTCTGGATGGCTGTACCTATCTGGCAAAGGCTTGCAATCTGCACCTCCAGATTCTGGCGCATCCGGCGAAACCGATCGGCGCCGGTGTGCGTGAGCCGATTACCTACAGCAGTATCGCCGGATCACAGCACTGGGCGAACAAGGCCGATCAGGTGATGAGCATTCACAGGGACAAGTTCATGGACGATTACGGAATGCGGGAGACCAAGGCACGTTTGATTGTCCACAAGTCTCGCTACGAGGAACTTGGCTATCCCTGTGAAATCAATATGCAGCTAAGTCTAAACAAGGGGGTATTCGAGTGCAGCGATTACAAACAGGCATGGCAGAGCTAGGGCCAGCCTACGGCGCTATCCTGATGGACCCCCCGTGGCGGTTCGAGACATGGTCCGCCAAGGGGCGTGGGCGAAGCCCCAAGTACAATACGCACGGACCCGCCAGCATCCTTAACATTGTCGGGGGCCTCCCTGCCGCTGATGACTGCGCGCTTTTCTTGTGGGCAATCGATCCTCTTCTCCCCCAAGCTTTCGATCTGTTCCGTCTTCTAGGGTTCAAGTACAAGGCCGTGGCGTTCACGTGGGCGAAGACAGGCAAGACACCGGGCGTCTTTCCGATCGGCACCGGGTACTGGACCCGCGCCAACCCGGAGATGTGCTTGTTGGGGACACGTGGTAAGCCGCAGCGGCAGTCCAAAGCTGTTCGACAGCTAATTATAGCACCGCGACGCGAGCATTCGCGCAAGCCTGACGAGATTTATTCCCGAATCGAACGGCTAGTCGATGGACCCTACCTTGAGATGTTCGGCCGTCAGAAATGGCCGGGTTGGGATCAGTGGGGTAATGAAGTGGAGAAGTTTAATGTCTGAGCGGGTAGAAGAACGTGAGAGCGTTGATCTGTTTGAGGGCGTTGGCAAACGCCGACACGACAGAAAGTTTCGAGTCAAATGTCTCGGCCCCGGATGCGACGGTAAAATGTTTGACAGCGAGTCCACCCATGTTCGGCTGTGCCCAAAATGCACGAAACGAATAAAGGCACTACGGGGCGGGATGGGATGAGCATTCTTGAGGGCGCCGCCGAAGCCATCAAGGATCGCCACGGCAGACACGGCGACTATCGGGATACCCATCGACGCATCGCCCGTCTGTGGAGTGCCTATCTGGATGTCGAGATTACGGAGACAGATGTTGCCCGTATGCAGATTCTGCTGAAGGTTGCCCGTTCCCGGACAGGCGACGAGACAGACGAGGATCACGCCAAGGATATGGCCGGGTACGCCGATCTGTTGCAGAAGCTGGCGGTGTGGCGGGAGACGGTGCCGGAATAAAAACCGCCCGCCGTGCGAAGAGTGCCAACACACGACGAGCGGGTAACAGGGAGGTTTGGTGGTGAGATCATTATCCTATGATTTTATTAAATTTTGCACAACAATAATATATGGCGACGGAAATAGATGACGGCACGCGCTTCGCAATGCCGGTACGAAATCTAATCAGCATTGTCTCTGCTGTTGCCGTTGGCGTCTGGGCGTGGTTTGGAGTGCAGGAGCGATTGAACCTGATCGAGACGAACCAGATACTGGTGAAGTCAGACCTGGGGAAGAATACAGAGTTCCGCATCAAGTGGCCGCGTGGGGAGTTGGGAAGTCTGCCAGCAGACAGCGAACAGTTCATGCTGATCGAACATCTGTCCAAGGAATTTGAAAAACTCGCAACCAACATTGAGGAGGGCCGTGCGCCGTTTGATCAGCAGCAAGCTCTAACGCTGCAATTTTACGAGAAGCGTATCGCCGTGCTGGAGCGCAAGCTAGAGGTAGTTAAAGACCAGATTTCAGAGATTAAAGCCAACGGGGGGAAGCACTAATGGTGGAAACCTTGTTCATCCTCATACTCTATATGAGAGGCGCGCCGCTGGAATATATGGGCCACCACGATGTGCGTGGGCAGTGGCAAGAGATGGGTATGGCTGGGTGTCTGTCAATGAAACGGACGCTTCGGCGTAACGGATGGCGTGACAAGGAAGGCTCTGGAACGCGCTATTCCTGTGAACGCCGTAAGGTTTATGTGGAGACAGGATCAGACGGCCGCCACAGGGTGACGAAGATTATCGATTAGTCAGGCTGCGCGGTTAGCAAGTGTTTCACGTGTAACACCGCCCTTGTCTATTCGCAGGGTTTCGTTGCGGTTCTCCAACCCCACATAACTGACGTGAACCCACCCGCTTGACGGTTCACCGTTGTAGAACTCCAGTATCAGTTGATCGAAATCAAGTTCCTGGGCGATCCAGTAATACAATTCCAGATTGTCAACGCCGGGGATTTCTATGTCAGCCGCCTCGCCGCGGGCGTGCTGGCTGCTGTCTTTGCTGCCAATCGCACGGTTGACAGGCAATGCTCGAAACCCTGAATTAACGACAACGGGCTTCGCCCAGTGAACTCGTATCGGCTCAAGCACGTTTTCACATAACGCCAGCAGGCTATCCAGTTGATCCGGCTCCGGCGAGTTGTCCAGTCCCATACGCAAGGCCGTCTGACTCTTCAGCATCTCGTCCAGCGT
>NZER01000140.1 GCA_002690445.1 Candidatus Pacearchaeota archaeon | reverse complement strand
GTCCGTTGATCTAAATTATTTGAAATGACTACTCAAAAGTATATGTTTCAATAGTATATATTATAATAGTATATATTACAACCTATATATACAATCACAATAGTATTTATAAATATAGCTCTATTCTCTATACTATGATATACACCAAGGGATCGGTCCACCGGGATCGGTATTGTTTGGCTTATATTGTTATTATGCTTATATTAATCACCAAAGAGTGATTAAATAGGGAGAACAAAAAAATGACAACACAAACAAATAGCGTTAGCAATAGCGTAACATTAGGAAAACTTCTAAATGAAGTTAGAGAACAAAAAGCAAAACAAAAATATCTTAAACTGAAAAACTCACTATTTGGTGAGGGTTTTGATGAATTTTGTTCTGTTGCAGGACTATCGGAAAGAGAAAGAGCTTTAAGTTTTGATAGTAATGCCTATAAAAAAGAGTTTATTGGTTTAATGATGCTTAAAGCATCACAACAGCTACAAAAGGATAGATTTGTTAATGACCTAACTAAAGGATTAACAGAACAAAAAACCCTTTTAGAAACTCAAGAAAAAGCAACAGAAAAGATTTTAACAAATTAACTTTTTTTTTATTTTTTTTTACCCCATAATGACAATATGACAAAATGACAATAACAAACCATAGGACAGAACAGAACAAATTTATTAAGAAATCAATTAAATCTTATTATAATTCTAATATTCACAAATCCATATATTTTAAAGAAATAGAGTTTAAAAGAGTTAAAATAAAAGCTAAACTTTCCAAAAATCAACGAAAGAAATTTTTAAAATATGGACATAATCCAAAAATCCAAATAAACAAACTATTTATTTTAAAGGATAGTGAATTTATTTCTATTCCGTTTAGTGATGAATTGCCTTTTAAAAATCCTAATAACCATATAATAGGAAACAAACCAAAAACGGATTTTAGAGGCAACAAACACAACAAAAGACAAAAACATAAAGGCATAATTCTTAATATTAATGGTTTAAAATATGATAGCGGGTTTTTTAAGAATAGAGATTTAATCTTAAAAAGTGATTATGATATTTATGCAAACATGATTAATAGTTTGATGGAATAGGTTTTAAACCGAAACTCAAACTTTTTTAACATATAAAGCTATATTCTACTTAAATTTTAATTTATGTTTCTAATTAGTTTAAATTACTAATAGAAACTTTTTCTTAAAAATAATTGTGAGGTAAACAAAATGAAAACGTATCAAAGAATATTAAATCTTCTTGATAAATATGGAACTGATGAAGATATAGATCAAACCATAAAGGCGATTTTGAAAGAATAATGGAATTTACAAAAACTGATTTTGATGTATAAAGAGTATCGCATTAAGGCAAAAGCAATAAGGGAAAGTAGAGTATTTTCTCCTATTGAAAGAGAGAAAAAACTGTCTAATTTAATGTTTAATCTTTATTGCAAATATCACCAAGAGGATTAATTCTTAAACGGCTCTATTTGAGCTTTCTTTAAGGGAGAACAGAAAATGGAATTCTATGAAAAAGGGAGTAATGGCAGGTATAAACCTGTTAAATTAAAGTGGTTTCTAAGAGAGGAGGCAAATAATGAAAGTTGTAGTAACGAGTAAAAAACGACCTTTAAAGGCGTTTTTCTATGATTGGGTAGAGGTGATTATAACAGATGACAGGGACAATAAAGACAAGTAGGACAATAGGTAAGTCCTTTGAACGAATTTGTGTTAATTGTAACGAAGATGGAATAATTAGAGGGAAACACATTAAAGGCAAATTCTTTTGTGAGTGTTGTTTGGATTATTGCGAGGTTGGGCAATGACAATTATAGATCTAAAGGGCAAACAACTGACTATCTGGCAGATATTACAAATAAGAGATTTGTGTAATACACTGCTGGACACCGACTTTCATATTAACATGGGTTATGTTGATGAGGAAGATATAATAAAATTGAGGGATAACTAAAATGACTGAATACGAACAGGAACAATTTTGTGAAGAATGCAATTCAATGCAAGATGTTATTACTAGTGGTTCAGGGAACAAATGGATGTGCCAGAAAGGACACTTAACAATAACAATAACAAAAATGGGTAAGTCGTTCAAGAGAATTGAAGACACTTGGGAGGATTAAATGGAATGCAAAATGTGTAAAGAGTTAATCAATGAAGAAGATTTACGCACACACAAAGCACATTCTGAATTGTGTAGTGGTTGTATTAACGAATTAAGGAAAGATTGGCAAAATGATTTAGTTCAAGAGGAACGGGACGAACAATACAAAGAGTCAATAATGGGCCCACAAGATGATGAGCCAATGGAGGAATAAAATGACATTATCAGAATACCATATTGTGGTACAAGCAAATACTGAAGCAGAAGCTCTTGAAATACTCAAGCAAGGGATTTTCACTAAAATTGAAAGACACAGATTAAGAAAAGAATGGAGGGACTAACTAAAATGGGATATCATAGCAATAGAATGGTTGAAATCATGGAAACATACCATGAGGACATAGTAAAAGATTGGAACGAACAGTTCCCAGATAGGAAAGTGCAAGAGGTTGATGAAATAACAGATAACCATAAGGATGGTGGTTCATTTGTGTGTGATTGGTGTGCAGACCATGAAGCAGGTGAGGCAGACCATGCTTACGATTGTTGGAAAGATGCACAGATTGAGAGGAGCATGGAAAAATGAAAATAATGGCTGGGATTGGTTTCTTTATTTTCGCAATGGGTTTCTATCATGGGATTAAATATAATAAGTGGAAACAGACACTTATAGCAGTGATTGGCATGATCATGGCGATGACTTTGATTGAGCTTTAAAGCTCTTTTTCTTTTTTGGCTATCAGTTAGTTCAAATCTAGCGATAGCAGGAGGAAACATAAATGACTTTAGTAATAATGGGATTACCTGTAAAGGAAGTTCCTGTAAAACCTAAAGGCATACAATTTGATAAAGACAACAAGAAAGAAGTCTACATGGATTCTAAAGGCAGAGTCGCAACTAAAGTTCAGTTGACAAAGTCTGAGTATAAGTGGGTCTATAAAGATGATAATACAGAATGTGTTGGTAAAACATACAAGTCTATCAACGGGAAACCTATTAAACCGTTTTCTAAGACAGCAGTGATTGACAAATATGACATTATTGACATTACTGAATTACCATATTTCTTGACTAACGACTTAACTTACTTGATGGTTAATTCTGATTTCAAAACTAAGATGAAAGAATTAACAGGTAAGATGATTTCGTTTAAATTTATCAATCGTGGCTTTAAGGTTTACAGGGCAGTGAGTTACTACGACCCAAAGTTGGATCGTGTAATAATGAAATGTTGTCAAGGCGATTTAAGGAAAATTGACTTGATGGAACAAGACGAAGTTAACGAGATTGAAGTGGAAGATGATGTTCAAGCGTTAAGTCTTGATGATTTAGAGGTTTAAAATGAGCTGGATTGTAATTGAGAAGAAAACAATAGCTGAATTCAAAACTGAAGAAGAAGCCAACGCATTTCTTTGGCATCTACCTATGGAAAATGAAGATTACCAAAAAGAAGTGGTAGAGATTGTAGAGGAGGATTAAAATGCCAAGAAACTACGATGAATTGAAATGCCCAAAGTGTGGGGAGTGTGATTTTGAGGAAGATTCATCTAATCATGATATGGACGGGAGTTGTGACGTCCTTTATCATTGTTTAGATTGTGAATGTCGTTGGTATGTTGGTCTTTTTCAACAATATACTGATGATGACATCATTAAGGAGGATTAAAAAATGGAAATTAAAGTGAAAGTAAAAAGTATTGTGTTAGGTGCGTCAGCATTAACTCTGTTTGGGTTAAGGTTTGTTCCCATCTATAAATTAGAGTTGGGTTTCTTAGGTAGTAAATGGTTGAGTTTATCTCAACTTGCAACAGCGTGTGCAAATCCTTTACTTGGATTAGCTGAAGGGTGTAGCACTATTGGGTTTTTGAATCCTTTAGTGTGGGTTGGCATAGTTGGTCTAGGTGTTTGGACTGCAATAAGTTTGAGAGGTTAGAAAATGGTACAATTGTGTAGTAAGATTAACCAAGAGGACTTACCACAATTCTTAGCAGTTGCAGGCGAACATTTCGTAGCTGAAGTTAAAGAGGACGGAGATCGTATCAGGTTAAGAATTGTTAATGGTAAAGTTTACTTGAGTAATCGTAGAGGTAGAGATGTCACCACAGTTTACCCAGAAATGCAAACGTTGTCGGGGAATGACATGTTCATTGATGGGGAAATGTGTGTGATTGATGAGAAAGGTGTATCCCAATTTAACACAGGGATTTCTCACCGTTCCCACTGTAAAGGGTGGGAGTCAGTACGTAATGCGATGGAAGGGTATCCTGTCACATTTGTCGTATTTGACATTTTAGAACTAAACGGTGACGATTTGAGAGGTAAACCTTACGTTGAACGTAGAGCAACTTTAGAAACACTTGGTCTTGAAGCTCATCCTAACATTAAGTTAGTTGAGCAGTTTATGGACATAAAAGACGCATGGGACAAGATGCAACGTGAAGACAGAGAGGGTTTAATCTTGAAACATATCAACAGCATTTACAAAGAGGGATTTCGTAGTGGTAATTGGAAAAAGGTAAAGAATATAAAGGAGGTTGACCTTAAATTTACCAAATACGAACAGAATCCTCAAGGGATAACTGTTGAGAACAACGAGGGTATAAGATGTCTTGTCGGGGGACGACATCAATATCCTGTAAAAGACATTTTAGCGAAACAAGGAGAAGTAGTGATTACTATCCGTCACTTAGGTAAAACTAAGGCAGGAAAGTATAGACAACCTGTGTTTCATAAAGTGGTAGAAGTGGAGGCTTAGGAAGAATGGGAAGATATTACAATGGAGATATTGAAGGTAAGTTTTGGTTTGGTGTGCAGTCCAGTGATGACGCAGATTTCTTTGGTTCTGAAGGGACACAACCTGACCAATTAGAATATTACTTTGATGAAGACAATTTACCTGACATTAAGAAAGGTATTGCAACTTGTTTAGAAGAACTTGGACACATGAAAGAGATGTTAGACTTGTTCTTTGAACATCAGAACGGGTACAATGATGCTATGCTTGAAGAAACATTCAACATAGAGAAAGAAGACATCCAACCTATTCTTGAATGGTATGCAAGATTAAGGTTAGGTAAAGAGATTCTAGAGTGTGTTGAATCACAACGAGATTGCAGTTTCACTGCAGAATGTTAAGGAGGATTAAATAAAATGGCTGAAATAGATTTAGGTGCAGCTATGCAATTCTTTAAGGATAAGAATTTTATCATTGAAGAATCTAAGCTTAAAGCTGTTCTTGTAGCCATCAAACTTGGTTATCCTGTGTTAGCAGTTGGTCCAACAGGTTCTGGGAAGACTTTGTTCTTCTCATTACTTGCTGAGTATTTAGGAGGAAAGTATGACTATGCCTCATTAAATGGCTCTGTGACTATCCACGACTTAACACAAGAGAGAGTAATCGGGAAAGATGGTAGTTTTGAAGAAAGAGATATGATACTTGCTAAGTGGCTGAGGAATGCCCAAGCAGGTATTTCTATCTTACAACTTGATGAAATTAACGCAGGAAAACCAGAGACTCTACTCGCGTTACATCCAATCATGGACATTAAAGGCGAATTGAATTTACCTTATTCGCAAGAGTGCCTAAAAGTTACCAAGAATGCAATCATAGTTATGAGTTGTAATGAGGGTGATGAGTATGCGGGGATTAACGCAATGAATATGGCATTCCAAAATAGAATGGTTAAGATTCATTTTCCTTACATTGTCGGTGAACAGTTAGCGACACTTTTAACAGATAAGACAAATGTGTCAATGGAACACGCTAAGTCCATAGTCGATACGTGGGAGAAATACATGACTTCCCGGGATCCGGAACAACCTGTGGTTTCAGTGCGTATGCTTGAACGTTGGTGTGAAATGTCACATTTCATGGGATTAAGAGCTGCTGGTGAGTGTACTTTCGCTGCGTTGATTGCAAGAGATGAAGATGAAATGAAAGAAATCATTGAAGGAGATTTCTTTGTAAATTTGAGGGATTAAAATGGTAATTGTGATTAAAATAAAAGAAACAGACCATAATTACAAAGAAATTGAGAGAATCTTCTCAGAGATGGATTTTCTTGGTTTAGATTACGAATGTGGAGAAGAATAACATGACAGATAAGACAGATAAGACGGATAAAGATACCCGTCCTACTGTGGCTCATGTATCATTCACAAATCCGTCAGTAACTACCGCTGAACATTACATTAAAATGGTAGGTATTGGTGATTTGCTAGGTGCTACATTAGTTGGGCCACCCGGGATGGGTAAAACTCATCTGGTTAGGCATACACTTGACCAGATGAACATACCGTACCATGTGTACGGAGGACATATAACTTTGGCTGAGATATATGAATATCTTTTTGAACATTGTGACGAATTGATATTCTTTGATGATGTCAGTCAAGTTATCAACAAGACAGAAATTATTGAGATGCTGAAACAAGCACTTAATCTTTCTGGGCACAAGAGAGTTCTTCATTACAGAAGTAAAGGAGTCCTCAATCCAGGTGTTCCTCAATCGTTTGAATTCACTGGTCGGATCATCTTTGCTTTTAACAAGATGGAAACAAGTAATCCTAACGTAAAAGCAATCATGGACAGAGCTCCAGTGGTTGAACTCAAATATTCCCGTAGTGAAATCATGGAAGCATTCTATAAGATAGCTGAAGGTCAAGGTGGCGGACTTATGGAATATGAGAAAATGATTATCGTTAAGGAAATTGAGGATTACACTAACACTACAATGGATGTTAGTTTAAGGAAACTATTCATAGCGTTCAATATGTATCGTAGTTTCAAGAAGTTGTACGGTGAAGCTAACGCTCATTGGAAACCACAGATACGTGGGTTGTTTGGGAAGAAGAAAAATCCGTGGCTTGTGCAGATACTAATTGACTTAGTTGGCACGACAGGACGATTATCTCGTAAAGAGTTTGCAAAAGAGATAGCTTTAAGAAAGGATATGTCTCCTCGAAATGCCCAACGTAAAATTGGAGAGTTCTTAGACATGGAGATGATATTCCAAAACAAATTGAAAGGTGGAGATGTAAGTTTAAAACCTTTCGGGGTGAAAAAATGAAAATTGAAGAAGGAATTTTCTTTAAAGAGGATTTTGCTGAATTGCCCGATGGAGTAGTTATCTACATTAAGAAAGGCAAACTGATTTACGAGGAGGATAAAAATGGCAGTAAGAAGAAAAAGTAGATGTGCGTATGGATGGATAGACATTCCAACAATAGATGGTAAACATAAAGTTAAGGAGGTAAACAAATATGGCGAAATACAACCAGAAAGTAACTCAGGGAATTTACAAAAGGGTCGTAGGAGCCATGTCAGGTCTAGCTAACATTGATGTAGAAATTGATGCTCAAGTAACTCCACATTGGGATCCAAATGCAAGAGTTGTCAGAATGCCTTTAACAATATCGTATGCTGACAATGATGAAGAAGAATTCCAACTTGGGAGAGGGATAACAGTTCATGAGGCTTCTCATGTAATGTTTGCTCCAGACATAGCAACTAACGATAAAGATTTAGCTGAATGGTTCAATGTGTTTGTGGATTGTAACAATGAGTGGAAGACTACTCAGTTATGGCCTCATTTGGCAGAACCATTAGCTTACAAAACTAAGAAATTGGTTGAGAAAAGGCCTAAGATTCTGAAATCAGATAACCCTTTCGTGCAAGTTATCATGCGATGTGATAAACTTGCAAACCTTAAACCTGAATTTCCTGACAATTATAACCCAGATTTGAAGAAGTTTGTTGAACAGGTAAGTAACAGGTTTCATCATAAGAACATGGCTGAAGCTAACGGTGAAGAACTCATCAAATTTACTAACGATGTTAATAAGGAATGGCAGAAGTTGTGCAAGAACAAAGAGGAACTTTGTAACAATTCTGGTCAGAAAGCTGTGCATAAATTGATGAAAGAGTTAGGTGAGATGATTAAGAAAG
>NZER01000139.1 GCA_002690445.1 Candidatus Pacearchaeota archaeon | reverse complement strand
GAAGGAAGCTTCGACTATGGCTGGTGGTGACGTTGAGGGCTTTGCAGCCGTCGCGTTTCCGATCGTCCGTCGAGTGTTCGGTGGACTTATTGCAAATGATCTAGTGAGTGTTCAGCCCATGAGCTTGCCTTCTGGGCTAATCTTCTTCCTGGACTTCCAGTATACTGGCAAGTCTCAGCGGAATGATTGGCGCGGCGGAGATTCGGTATATGGTGGTGGAGTTGTTGGCCAGCAGGTTACTGGTGGTGTGGATCTCAGCCAAGAAGCTATAGGCGATCTAGGCTCCCTCTCTGATGTTGGTTCAAATGCCGAGAAGGGTTTTTACAACCTGAATACTGGCTATACTTCGCCAACTGGTTCAATTACTACTCAGATGTTAGTGGCAGCCGAGTTGGTTGTTGCTTCGGGTGGTTTCCCAGGCGCGACTACTGGTTTGGCGACTCAGGTGGCGATCGGCGACCTTAGTGAGGCTCAGAAGAAGTTGGTTCGTTTCGACCCTGATCTTTTGGGTGCTGACACGACTGATGTGGTTTTTCAGGCGCATCTGAACTTGACCGATGCACAAGTTGCAGATATGAATTTTGAGAACTTGATTGCATTTAATCTGATTCCAAATGGTTCTGGCTCTCTTGCGGCCGGCGGCGCATTCGGCCTGGTCGCGACTCGACCCAGTCGTCCGGTTCGACGCCTGACGAGACGCGTTGGAAGGAACACTCTTGAGTTTACTTTCCATGGCGATGCCACTGCGCTCGCTGCGGACGTGGCAAACGTTGCTCCGATTCTGCAGTATCTTGAGAAGGATGCTTTTGACGGCGTTCCAGCTGCCGGTACTGCCGGCGCAATTGGCGCCGTTGCGGGCACGAACACTTGGGGTCTTGAAAATCAGACCGCCATCCCCGAAATCGACATCAAGGTCGATTCGGTGAGTGTCACGGCAATCACCAAGAAGCTGAAAGCGAAGTGGACCCCCGAACTCGGTCAGGATCTCAACGCTTATCACAACTTGGATGCAGAAGTAGAGCTTACGAGCATTCTCTCTGAGCAGATTGCTCTTGAGATTGATCGAGAGATCCTCAATGATCTCGTTCAGCGTGCCACGGCAGCTACCTACTACTGGTCACGTTCGCCTGGCTTGTTTGTCAAGCGCTCGACTGGTGTTGAGCTTGGTGCTACGGCAGCTGCTCCCGACTTTACGGGAACGGTTAGTGAGTGGTACGAGACTCTCGCTGAGACCATCAACGATGTATCGGCACAGATTCATCGCAAGACGCTTCGTGGCGGTGCCAATTTTATTGTCACTTCCCCCGAGGTTGCGAACATTCTTGAGTTTACCTCTGGCTTCCGTGCTAGTATAACTCACGATGATGATCGCGGCACTGTTGGAACTGTCAAGGTCGGTGCTATGAGTAAGAAGTGGGACGTCTATGTTGACCCCTACTTCCCTCGTAACCTGTGCCTTGTTGGACGTAAGGGAGGTTCCTTCCTTGAGAGTGGATATGTTTACGCTCCATACGTCCCGCTGCAAGTCACTCCGACGATCTTCGGTATCGATGACTTCGTGCCCCGCAAGGGCGTGATGACTCGTTACGCTAAGAAGATGGTCAGACCTGATATGTACGGTTTGGTTGTTGTACGCGGCCTGCTCGGTGAGAGCGGCGCTAGCTAATAACGGCTAACGGCTAATAAAGAAGCCCGTCCCTTTTTGGGGCGGGTTTTTTTGTTTCTTAAGGATTATTCCGAAAGTTGATACTATTTATAAATGAAACGAATAGGGCAAATAGCCTAAATCAAAAGGAGATTTAAGAAATGAGTAAGTTAGGAAGATATTCAGCAGATAGAAAAAAGATTTCAGCCCTGACCGCAGCGAAGACTGTGCAGACCTCTGACTGTGGAACAATTTTCACTTTGGGTAACGTCGACGGCTTTGCTGTGGTGTTGCCAGATGCTTCGAAATGTGGTGCGGGCTGGTGGTGCAGGTTTGTTGTTAAGGTTGCACCCACTACGGAATATACCATCGATGCATCGTCTGGTGATGCATCCAATATGCATGGCTTTGTTACTTATTCTAGTGGCAGTCACACCGTCACCGCCGGCGACTCGCCCGCGCAGTCTAGCAACACTAGTGGTACTGCTGTTGATACTATCACTTTTGTTGCCAACAAAGCCCTGATTGGGGATTCTTGTGAATTGTATACTGATGGCAGCTTGTGGTACGTCACCCTGCGCGCTGAAGCGTATGATGGAATTACCATTGCCTAATAAAAATAGTTAGACCTACACTTACTTGGCAAACACTAAA
This sequence comes from Candidatus Pacearchaeota archaeon, assembly GCA_002690445.1. Next base: position 17,905 of record NZER01000139.1, on the reverse strand, counting down.
CCCCACGCTTTCAACAGCGTGGGGTTTTTTTATAAATCCGATCTGCCAAAAAATACCGCCGCCAATTTTTTGAGATTTTGTTTTTATATGTTGAAACTATTTATTATACAACCCAGGAGGTATTATGGGAAAAACGAGAAGAAGACTTACGAGTCCAAAGTATGCTACAAAGTACGCTAGTCTAAGAGCAAGTATTGCTAAATCAAAAGGAGAGGTCGAGCCAGGACCAACCCCAATTGTTGAGGAGGTTGTGGTTGCCACCAATCCAGAGCCAACCGTAGAGAAGCCCGCCCCGAAGGTCACAAAGAAGGCGCCAACCAAACGCAAAACGACCAAGAAGCGCACGGCCACCAAGAAGCCAGCCATGAAACGATCTAAAAGATCTACGGTAAAGAAAGATAAGTAGTTTTACGCCGCCAACAACTAATTATATCCGAGGAGATATAATTTAATGGCGGTACCTACACTAACACCCTCAAGTCAAACAAGTAAGGTCATTTTGCCGGTTACTGGAACACACAGTGAAGTAACTTTGGCAAAATTACCATTTGGTTATTATGCTTCCGGCGGTAACTTACATAGTGTAAACTTTGTTTCTGGGGCAGTCGAACAAGTGGCCTATACATATAGAAAGCTTGGTGGAGATGTTTTAGATATAGAACTCAAGGCACAAAACGTTTATGCTGCCTATGAGGAGGCTGTTTTAGAATATTCGTATCTTATTAATACTCACCAGGCAAAAAATGTTTTGGACACTTTACTTGGAAGAACTACCGGATCTTTTGATCACCAAGGTCAGATAACATCTGGCGACACACTTTCAGGCAGCAACATTGCTCTTACATTTCCACGATTTCAATTCGGTTATGCCAAGCGTGTTGGCGATGCCACTTCTACCGAAGTTGGTCTTGGCGGTCAACAGTCCATATATTCAGCCTCTTTTAGTACTACGGTAGGACAACAAGATTATGACTTACAGACAATAATTTCTTCATCTGCTGCCAACGATAACAACATTGGTTATCCTTATTATAATAAAATTGGGAATAAGAGGGTTACAGTTAGAAAAGTGTTTTATAAAACTCCGCATGCAATGTGGAGATTTTATGGATACTATGGGGGTTTGAATACTGTAGGAAATCTTCACCAATATGGTCAGTTTGCTGATGATGCCAATTTTGAATTGGTGCCGGCATGGCAAAACAAGCTTCAAGCTATGGCTTTTGAAGACAACTTGTGGACAAGAACATCTCACTATTCTTACGAGATTAAAAATAACAAGTTGAGACTATTTCCAGATATTACCATAACTCATCCAGAAGACATGTGGGTTGAGTTTACAGTTGATGAAGATCCATGGGTTCCCAGTACCGACTTCAAAGATAGTACTGAAGGGGTGAATAACCTAAACACACTTCCGTTTGAAAACCTTCCTTATAGAAACATTAATGCAATCGGCAAGCAATGGATTCGAAGGTTTGCCCTTGCTTTAACGAAGGAGGTGTTGGGACAAGTTCGAGGTAAATTTGGAGCTATTCCGATACCGGGAGAATCAGTTACGTTAAATTATGCTGATTTACTCTCGCAGGCAAAAGAAGAGCAAGAAAAATTAAGAGAAGAACTCAAAACCATCCTTGATGAGATGGTTTATAACAAGCTAGCTGAGCAAGAGGCAACACTAACAGAGAATGTAAACAAGGTCAACGCTACGATTCCAGCTGGAATCTTTGTGGGGTAATAAATGATGTCTCATAATAAGTGGTCGCAACCAACAAACCCCCCTCCTCCTTTGTTTATAGGGGAGAAGGAGCGAAACCTCGTAAAGCAGGTTAACGATGAGCTTATCGAGCGAGTTATTGGCCAACAGGTACTTTATTATCCAATAAGTCTCGATCATACAGACTTTCATCCTCTTTATGGCGAGGCAATAGAGAAGACTTTTTTACCACCTATTAGAATTTATGCCCTTGTTGACTGGGAAGGTCACGAAACAACGAACACTAGTGCCGGCATCGACAAAAGATCCAGCATTACAGTTCATTTTCATAAAAGAAGACTGACTGAAGATCAAGACCTATTTGTTAGGGAAGGGGATTTTGTGCTTTATGGTTCTTTTCATTATGAAATTGTAACTTTGAATGAAACAAAACAGATTTTCGGCCAAGTAGGTCATAAAATGGAAATATCAGCGAAATGTATTAGGGCGCGCAAGGGAAATTTTGATGCCAGGTAAAACAAGAGAAATACCATTTATGCCATCAACGTTGGAAACCATTGATTATGCCATATATGAATGGCTCAATGAGGAATTGAGCCTTCACACAACAACGAACGAGGGGTGGAAAAAAACTCCAGTTATTTGGGCAACTGCAGAGCGCGCAGTACAGTCTAGAGAAGATAATAAAATGAGGGATCTGGATGGTACGCTTATATTGCCACGCATCGTGATAGACAGAACTAGCGTAGTAAAGAATTTGGGCAAAAAGGGTAGTGCTTGGGGGAATATACCAAGAATAAATGACAATAAGGGTGGTTCAATAACCATTGCGAGAAGAATAAAGCAAGATAAAACTGCAAATTTTGCCAATGCTGATTCTAGAAAATTAAAAGGCGGCGTTGCTGGAAACAGACAAGAAACCTTTCCCAAACGAGATGCTATGGGTCGCACAATAACAAATAAAAAGGTGATATACGAAACAATTACCATGCCCATGCCAGTATATTTGGACATTACTTATTCAATTATGATTAAAACAGAATATCAGCAACAAATGAATGATTTGCTAACTCCATTCATGACAAAAACAGATGGGGTCAATTATTTTATAGCAAAACACGAGGGGCACAGCTACGAATCGTTTATTCAAGGCGAGGTTGCTCTAAACAATAACGTTTCTTCTATGGAGACGGAATATAGAAAATATGAAACGAAAGTAGATATAAATGTATTAGGATATATCATGGGGGAGGCCAATAATTCTGAACAACCAAAGGTTGTTATAAGGGAAAATGCCGTAGAAGTTAAATTCCCCCGCGAACGTGTCGTCTTTGGAGATGTTTTAGACCACATCGACAAGAGGGGATTTTATAAAGAATGATTTTTCTTTTGAGATTCTATAATACTATTTATTAGAGAAATTAGTTTGATTACAAGGAGATAACGTCTAATGTCAGAAAGAAAGTTTAAATTTGTCTCACCTGGGATTTTTATTAGGGAGATCGACAATTCACAGCTTCCCGCAGTTGCCACAGAAATTGGTCCGGTTATAATAGGAAGAACTACTAAGGGCCCTGCAATGCAGCCCTTCACGGTCAATGGACCATTGGAATTTACTGAAGTTTTCGGTACGCCAGATCCTGGCAAAACTGCTTCCGATGTTTGGAGGTCTGCCCGCCCGGTGGGCCCGACGTATGCTGCATATGCTGCCCGAGCATGGCTGGAAAACGCCCCTTCATGCACTGTTGTTAGGCTGTTGGGTACTCAACATGATAATTTCGTGACAGATAGCGGCGAGGCCGGTTGGAGAACTGACGTTACGACGCCGGCGAGAGTTGAACATGCCAACGGCGGTGCTTTCGGGTTGTTCGTAATCGATCAACCCATCGGAGACGCCCAAAATAACGAAACTGGCGTGTTGGCTGCGGTGTTTTATGCTATGTCTGGCACGTATTTTGGTCTTTCCGGCACACTTCCCAATACCTATAATGATGGTCAGGTCCCATCGGTCCTCAACCAATATGTTGGATCCTCCGCCGAATTAAAATTTAAATTGCATATTCGCAATGCTGGCACCGGTGATGATATAATGCAGGCCTTTAGTTTGAAAGAATCTGATGATGATTGGCTTCGTAAAGTGTTTAACACTGACCCGACCAGAACCAATACAACAGTTACGGAAGCACCCACCGCTAATGCCACTGCCAGTTACTGGCTGGGTGAATCGTTCGAAGGAATGGTAGCAAGACACGTTACAAGTTCTGCACAGTATGGGTTCCTTGCTCCTTTGTATGAAATGACCGGATCCACTAGCTATGCCGATCAAAGAAAGAGCATGATCGCAGCTAGAACGGGATGGGTGATACCTCAAGATCTAAGCAACGATACTGCCAACTTTTTTCCTGCGCAGTTGGCGAGGCTTTTTAGATTCATCTCCAGAGAAGCCGGCGAGTATGCTCAAAACAACTATAAAATCTCAATTACAGATATCAAGAAAGGGCCACACCCTACCCATAATCCATATGGTACTTTCACTGTCCTTGTTCGTCAGGCAAGTGATTCAGATGGATCCAAGGTAATTCTTGAGCGATTTTCTGGATGTAATTTGAACCCCAACTCCAAGAACTATCTTGCTAGAAAGATTGGAGACATGTATACTAAGTGGAATGATACTACTCGTGTTAATACCCAATATGGCACATATCCCAATATTTCGAGATATATCTATGTGGATATGGATTCAGCCATAGAAAACGGTGGCGGAGAGCCAGAGCACCTTCCCTTTGGGTTTTATGGCCAACCACGCTATGAGAGGTTTGCAGTTAGCGGCGGCTTCGGATCCACATATCTTTGGCGACCGAATCACGATGGCACTTCCTCGACTGTGAGTTCGAACAGCGCTGATTTCGATCCAATGATTGGAAACATCCAATTCTGCGCTAGTGGTTCTACAACTGATGCGTTAACCACCGTCTCCGGAACCGTCGGCCCGCGGGTCATCGATGCTTTGGTCTCGGCGAACGCGTCCTCCGAGCACTACTTCTACGGGGATATCGGATATCTCCATACTTATCTGTTTCCTGCTCCAAACTTAAGAATATCTTCTTCTTTGGCCGGTGTTTCTGACCCAAGAGATGCTTATTTTGGAATAACAACTGACAAGCTTGGTTCGGCTGCGGGTTCTGGTTTTTTCGACGCCAGCTTTAGAGACACTCTCAGGCCGCTGCACAGCACATATACGGATGCTAGTGGTGACGCATCAGATGCTCAGACTGTTGAGGTGTCATACTATTTTACATTAGATGATTTGAGAGATGACCCAACCGTTGGCACCACTGGTGAGGCGATTTGGATTTCTGGGTCTCGTAGGCGGGGAGATTCCAAACGAGGCACCGCTGATTATTCGACGGTGTTGGATGCCGGCTTTGATAAATTTACCATGGCCCTTCATGGTGGGTTCAATGGGTGGGATATTAGAGAAAAAGAGCCTCTGAGAAACACTCTTTTGTCAGGTGTATCTTCTACACCAAAAGACACATATAGCTATACTTTTAATACCTATAAGAGAGCCATCGATTCCGTTGCCGATCCCGAAGTGGTAGAGATGAATTTATTGACGGCGCCCGGGCTGACGGATTCGACCCTGACCGATCACCTTTTGTCTGTTTGCGAAAGTCGAGCAGATGCTCTTGGCATCATCGATCTCGAAGGCGATTATCAAGACTTTCATGAAAGCAATGCGAGTTACGAAAACCGCGTTGGGAGTGTTACCACTACGGTTAATAATCTCCGAACTCGCGAACTGAACACGAGTTACGGTTGCGCTTATTTTCCATGGGTCAAAATCTTAGATACTCCCGGGAGTGAGAGTGGTGCTACGCTTTACGTGCCCCCTTCGGTTGTGGCATTGGGAACGTTTGCAAGCTCTGAGGCGGCCAGTGAGTTGTGGTTCGCCCCAGCTGGATTCAATCGCGGCGGCTTGTCTGCCGGCGCGGCTGGTCTTACTGTTCTTGATGTTACACATGTATGCACTTCGAAAGAGAGGGACAAACTCTATGAAGCGAATGTTAACCCGATTGCTCGTTTTCCGTCTGAAGGGGTTGTGATTTTTGGTCAGAAGACTTTGCAAGTCACCCCATCAGCTTTGGATAGAATCAATGTTCGTCGTTTGATGATTTACATCAAGAAGGAAGTTTCTAGGATGGCGACCACGATCTTGTTTGATCAGAATATACAAACCACTTGGAACCGGTTCCTTGGCCTTGTCAAGCCTTTCTTGTCAAGCATCCAGACTCGGTTTGGTTTGACATCTTATAGAGTTATCTTGGACGAGACTACGACGACTCCTGACTTGATTGATCGCAACATTTTGTATGCTAAGATTTTCTTGCAGCCTGCGCGTGCTATTGAATATATCGCTCTTGATTTTACAATTTCGAGAACTGGTGCAGCATTTGTTGATTAGAAAGGAAAGTTTTTGTAATTGGAACTAATTAGAATACGGAGGGAGAAAAGCTATGTCATTCTGGAGTGATAACGACACGACCGCTGTTTTGCCCAAAAGGCAATTTCGTTGGGTTATGAATATGGGAGGTGTCCCACAGTGGATTGTCAAGAAGGTTAACAAGCCAGCCTTCTCAGTTTCCGAGGGAAAACATGTTTATTTGAATCACACTTTTTACTATCCTGGTAGGGTGGAATATGAGAAGATTTCAGTTACTTTAGTTGACCCGGCGGCCCCCGATGCTACTGCGATAATGTGGGATATTCTCAAGAAATCTGGGTATAGGCTCCCAACCAGCCAAACAGATCTATATACGCTCAACAAACAAGATGGCTCAACTGCTTTGGGCAATGTACAAATAACACAGATTGATGGTATTGGGAAAGTTCAAGAGAGAATCTCGCTAAAAAATCCATGGATTGCTGGAGTCAAATTTGGCGAACTGGATTATGAAAGCGATAATTTGCTCGACTTAACCTTGGAGATTAGATATGACTTTGTTTCAATTGACGCCATCACAGACGACACCTGGAAAAGCGCTGCCACCGTCGGGGCCCTGACGTCGGAGACTACGACCGGTGTGAACGTCACCTCCGAGGGCGACCCACTCAAAGACGTCCGCGGCGAATAGTTTATAATATGGAGGCAAGATGCCAGCTCGAAATAATGAAGAACGGCTAGGACATAGGGAGCCTAGCGATTCTTCTCCCGTACCGCAAGCCCACCCGGGCGACCAACCTCAATCTTCTCCCTTTTCTTTTGTAGTACCAACTGAATTTGTTGAACTTCCTTCTCGGGGCAAGTATTATCCTAAAGAACATCCTTTGCATAATGTTGAGACAATTGAAATCAAGCACATGACAGCAAAGGAAGAGGATCTTCTAACTTCTAGGAGCCTTTTGAAGAAGGGCCTGGCAATTAGTAGGGTTTTAGAAAGTGTCATTGTTGATAAAAGAATCGATGTTGATTCGCTTCTCATTGGTGACAAGAATGCAGCCATTGTTTCAACGCGCATTTCTGCTTATGGGGCAGATTATCAAACGCAAGTTACTTGCCCCTCTTGCAACACAACTTCAAAATTCGCTTTTGACTTGAACGCGATTTCGTGTATTCATAATGAGCCTGCAGATGGTGTAGTCAGGAAAGGAGACAACTTTGTCATCACCCTTCCTGGTACGAAAGTCAACGTTGAAGTAAAGTTGCTAAGCGGGAAGGATGAGAAGTATTTGGCAGAAGCTATGAATATGAAGCGAAAACATAATTTGCCAGATGCAATTATGACCGATCAGTTTAAAATGTTTATTGTTTCTATTAATGGGCACACAGACAGAGCAATAATCAATGATTTTGCCGATCGAATGCCAGCAAGTGATTCACGTTTTTTGAGAACGACTTATGATCGGATTGTGCCCAATGTTGATATGGCGCAAGAGTATTCTTGTGATAACTGCAGCTATGAAGCTGCCATGGAGGTTCCGCTTAGTGCGGACTTTTTTTGGCCTAAATCGTGAATACGCAGAAAATGTCTACGAACAGTTCTTTTTCTTGAAATACCATGGCGGTTGGAGCTTTACAGAGGCTTATAATCTCCCAGTCGGCTTGAGAGACTGGTTTGTTAAACGCCTGGTTAAGCAAATAGAACAAGAAAACGAACAAACAAAGAAAGCAAACAAAAAGTAATCAAAGAAGGCCGGGATTAATCCCGGCCTTTTTTTTGTATTAATTGACTATTTACAAGAGAGATCTATTCTTGGGAGAACAACGCATGAACAACACTATAAAAGAAGACAAGCTAGCACCTATTGTTATTGACTTGACACAAAAGAATAATGTCGACGAAAGCTGGTTGCTAATGTTTGGTCAACAAATCAAAGGCATCCTCAAAGCAATGTTCGGGAATATATCGATTCCAGTTCAAGTCAAGGGATCCCGTTCGGATATTGACTCTTTTGTGGGAGCTTTGGGGGGTGAAAAAAACTTTATTTCAACCCTTAAAAGGTATGGGCTTGATAATCCCAAAACCTATCGTGTCAAAGCTAAACTATCTAACGCAACTTCTAGATTTGAAAGACAAACAGGAATCAAGTGGCCCTTTAAATAAGGAATTATAAGAATGCTATTGGCTCTTTTTACAATTTTACTGTTATCCCTTTTTCTGGGGATGCCTGCGCTTGCGTCGGTTAAGGTAGATTTGCCAGAAGAGCTTGCAAAAGCTCTCCGCAGCGCCTTTAAGGGTGAAAGTGCCACTCTGGATTTTGATGCTGAAGTTACGGTCCATGCCGATTACGAGAAGGTGGTTGCGGAGCTTGGTGGTTACACGGCGGCATATAAAAAGCTGAACGATATTATAGAAAAAGGACACCACCTAGAAGAAGTAAAGCTGCAAGCGGCAAAAGAGAATGCAGAGTTTGGCACTGGCACTCTCCTCACACAAGAGCGCCGCCTTGAAGTTGCTCGCGCAACGGTAAAGCTCACTAAGGAGCGCCTCAAAGATGCGAAAGCCCTAGCAAAATACGCAGAAGAAAGCGGCGATCCGGAACATCTTAAAAATGCGCAAGCGCTTGTCAAAGCGATGGAGAGGCAGCTAAGCCTCCAGAAAGGCATTGCTAATCAACAAAAAACTACAGCGGAAGGCGAAGAGGTGTTATCGGAAGCGATTTCCGATCGACTTAGCAGCTATCTTGGACTAGCCAGATCTGCTGAAGAGACCCTCACCGGCGGCATATCCGCTGCCATTGGGAAGTTGGGCAGCTTTGAAAATGTTCTACGGACCATCGGCGACACACTTGCAAGGTCTTTTGATCCTGCAAACCTGTTTCACAGCGCCCTTGACAAGGTGATAGAATCAACAAAGATGATGGTTGTTGCAGTCGACAGTGCGTTTTCTTCATTTAGGCAAACAACTGGTGCCGGCGATGAATTCAACACCGTAATGTTGCATACAAGATACGAGGCCATGGGTTCCGGAATCGAATTTGGAGCGCTTGCTGCAGCCACTACAGAACTATATGGGACAATGCGCCAGTTCTCAGAAGCTAGCGATGAGGGTCGAAAGAGTCTGGCCCTGCATACGGCACAAATGGAGCGCTTGGGCGTTTCCGGAAGTGTTACGGCTGGATTTTTGAATTCTATGACTACGGCCATGCGCATGACAGGCGAAGAGGCCATGTCTGTGGAGAGGGATTTGTCTGAAATGGCTGCCCAACTCGGAGTCAATGTGTCAGAAGTGGTGGAAGGGTTTACTTCTTCTATGTCACAACTGGCTGCTCATGGTCAAGCCATGGTTGGGGTTTTCAAAGGTATCGCAGCTGCATCTGCAGCAACCGGCGCATCGATAGGTGATCTTTTGTCCGTCGTCGGGCGTGCCCTAGATACATTTGATGGTGCAGCGGAAGCTGCAGGCCGCCTGAATGCTGTTCTAGGCGATGATTTATTGAATTCTGTTGATCTTCTAAATGCTTCTGAAGACGAAAGAATCCGAATGCTGATAGAGTCCATAGCGCTTTCTGGTAGAAGCTGGGACGCCATGGATAAATTCGAGAAACAAGCTGTGGCCAATACTGTTGGCATTACAGACATGGTGTTGGCAAATCAGTTGTTTGGTCAAAGCTTGTCGGCATATGATGAATATCAATCAAGAACGGTCGCGGCAACAATGAGCCAAGAAGAATTAGCGAAAAGAGCCAGGGATTCGGCTGCAATTTTTGAGAAAGTCAATGTGATTATACAATCCTTTGCGGTTGCTTTGGAGCCAATAATCAACTTTGTTCATTGGTTTTTGAATGGAATATTGGCGCTTGATCAAGAAATGGAAGGTGCATTCATTCCCATATTGTTGACTGTGTTGGGGGCATTCTACTTGATTGTGAAAATGATAAAGATCATGATTGCGTTGCAGAAGCTCGGCGTCGTTTGGGCGGCTTTCATGTCTGGGGGGAATGTTCAACTAATATTGTCGACAACAAATTTGACATATGCAGAGGCAGTTCGAACAGCCGGCCTGGTGAGAATGCAAATGGCTATGGCTAAAGCCATGATTGTAATTGTTCTTGCCATTGCGGCGTTTTACGCTTTGAGAGATGCGGGCATGAGTACCTCCGAAGCTCTTTATATTGTCGGCGGCGCAATTTTATTTCTTGGCGTTGTCACCAAAGCTTCTTTCGGGTGGATCCATGCTTTGGCGACCGCGGTCGCCTTGCTTGTGGGGTGGTTGTTTTTGCCAAAGCACTCTCCGGCTTTTTACATTGGTCTTTTTATTGTCGCAGCTGGAATATTTGCTGTTGGCTGGGCAACAAAGTTTGCCGCCGGCCCCATGATTGCTTTTGGTTTTGCCGTGTCACTGGCTGGTGGCGCTGTGGCCTTGATGGGTCTGGGGGTCAAAATGGCCGCCGATGGCCTGGCCAACATGTTTAAAAGCTTGGCATTGGTTGAACCGACCCAGCTGTTTGCCTTGGCCTATGCAATGACTGCTTTGGGTGGTGCTTTACTTTATATGGGCTTTGCTTTTGCAATGCCTTTTACTGTGGTGGGTTTGATGGTTCTTTCTTCTTTATTGAGCGAAATCAATAAGATGAGCGATATCGAAATAACACTAAAGGGCGCTGCCAGCGGCTTAGAGGAAATGGCAGCTGCCATAGGTGATATACCAATTGTTAAGAGCCTTATCTTGAACACCACCATGCAGAAAATGTCTGAATTTTCTGTGAACGCTGCTTCGGGGAACATTGAGGCCGCAAAAGAAATGACAGAAGTTATTCAGGAGATAGCAAGTATAAAAGTGGGGCTGACTAGTGTAATAATGTTTGATAAGGCAATCAACAATCTTATTAAAGTCCTAAACGCAGCTGCTTCACCTGGCGGTCCAGGCGCCCCAGGAGCTAGCCAGCCAACAACTGTCGTGCTGGAAGTCAATAGAAGAGAACTGGGAAGAACAATTGTTGATATAGTGAATGAAAGATATAATCTAAAGGTAAGATAAGGGAGAATTAGGATGCCTAATACTGATGCGCTCTTCGGCGGCGGTCAAAAAATTGAATTTTTTCATCTGGTTAGTGGCAAAACCGTTGAGTTTAAAGCATTTTTGACACAGTTTGAAGATCAATTTACATCTGAGTGGAATGAGGAAACCGTTTTCGGCCGAATGGATCAGATAGCCACTTTCAAGAGAACTGGGCGAAAGATCAGTCTGGCCTGGGACGTGCCCTCTAAAGATGTCAGAGAAGCAGAGGAAAATTTGGGTAAAATAGGTTTATTGATGAGGATGCTTTATCCTTCCTATGGTGAACATGGCACCCCTGAAACGGACGCCGAGGGGCAACGAACGGGCCGGACTATCACTAGTGCAACGCACATATCCGGACCTCCGCTAATGAAGATGAAATTCATGAACATGGCACAAACTATTGTGGGCGCCACCGGAGAAGGCCTGCTGGGCTATGTTGGTGGGTTTACTGTTTCCCCAATTCTCGAATCTGGTTTTATTTCAGGCGCCGGCCTAACAGGAGAGCATGGGGGCAAGATATATCCAAAAGCATATAAGTTAGCTTGTACGTTTACGGTGCTCCACACCCATCCATTGGGTTGGTACCCGGGGGAAGAAGAAGGGGTTACATTTGCCGGCGATGCAGAGGGGGCTAAATTTCCATATGGTCGCCAAACCGGCACTGGAACTTCAAAACAAACCCCTGGCTTTTCGGCCGGGAGCCCTTTCGCTTTTGAAAGAGGGGGTACTGACTCCACGGAGGCCGACGAGAACAAAATCCGCGCCGCTGCGGTCACCGGTGGGGAGACCCCAGAATAATGAGATACGGCACAAGACGAATTATTAATAATAGATCTAGAACTTACAAAAGAATTTTAGAAGAAAAAGGCGTGCCGGCGATTAGACACTACAAAACGCCAAAATTGAAGCACCTCAGCCTTAGAGAGAAATCGCAACTAAAACGTATTCGGCATGTGTGGAAAATGGGTGACAGATATTATAAGCTAGCTTATAGACACTATGGAGATCCTAAATATTGGTGGGTCATTGCCTGGTACAATAGGAAGCCAACTGAGGCCCATGTTGAAGTAGGAAAAGTCATTTATGTGCCTTTGCCTTTGGAAAAAGTATTAAGATTTTTAGGTATTTAAAATGAGTTTGAATGATGGTGAAGTAAGGATCCGAGAACAATGTTATCTAATATCAAACATTGTAGAACTGGCCAGGATGAACACCAACTCCATCAACGATCTCACAGATGCTGCGTTAGAGGACGAATCTGTTGAGACGTGGGAAGGTGAGATGTTTGGTTCAGCCGACGATCAGAGCCGGAATGTAAGCAACCCTCGTTATGAAAACCTCAACACCGGAAATCAATCGATCGAGGTGGCATATGGCACAACAATGTATAGGAATTTTATTCCGGCTATCACGGCTAATCCTGGTACACTAATCAGTAAATTGGCTGCCGATGCGGGGTTACAGAAGCTTTTTGATTTGACTCCTGCTCAAATGTCTGCTGTAATGCCAAAAATGAGGTTTTATAAAGTTTATTATCGTGAAAGAGACAGCGAAGGTTTTCCGGTAGAGTTTAAGTTTGAAACAAATATTGATCCCAACAGTGTCGAACTAATGACGACGACGCGCTCCGGAAGGGGCACGGGCGCCGGCATCAAAAGTTTTTCCTGGGAATTGATTGGCACGAATACTGCAGAAGTTAATAATAATATTAAGGCAAAATTAAAACTATATTTTCAAAATTTTTCAGATTTTGTTAGGCCAGATATCCTACAGAGATATCTAGAGGCGCCCGCGGGGGACTTGGATACTATCAATGAGGCGATAATTGACATGTTGAATCCTGATGACGACGCCGAGGCTGAAGGCGTTCAGCCAAATTATCTAGATCTAATATATCGAAGTTCTAAATTTAGAGAAGACGAACAAACCGGCGGCCGAGAATATAATGAGAAATATTATCGCATAAAGGCGGTTTTAGGTTGGTCTGTTGACAAGGAGATGGTTACTGCAGGCCTAATAGATGAAACTCTAAAAAACAAAATTGAAAGTGTTGGGACGACTTTGTTATTGAGTTTGTTAAACCACAGCATAGATTTTAGGGAAGATGGGACAATTGAATTGACGTTGGAATACCACGCCGCCATTGACGGCTTGATGCTGTCTGAATCTTCTAATATTTTATATATCGCCACCACCCCCTCGAACCGGGGCGGGTTGGACGAGAATGAACAAGCTGAATCCCTCGAACACCAATTAGAAAGGATGGCCGGCCGACGTAATCGGATAGATGCTAGAAGGCAAGAATTGGAAGCTGAAGAAATGGAAGCCGCCGAGGACTTGAGGGACGAGGATGAGGGCTGTGAAGATCCGTTTACAGATGCTGGGCTTAGCACCTCGGAAGCGACCGAAACCGCGCTGTCATCTCTCGACGAAGAAATAAATGCAATTAGGGAGCAAATCAGGGTACTTCGCTATGAATCATATAAAAGAGTTTTCACCAAACTTTGTGAACGCGCTCGAATGTATTATGTGTGGGCCCCCATCCGGTATTTTCAAGAACGCGAAGAAGCCGTGGAGGTCAGGGTCAACACGAACTGGGCCAATCTGCCCCCCGGGCGCGCCAGTCGCAGCCGGCATACACTCACCCAAGAAAGCGACGTATCGCGAATCGAAGCTATCAGCAATAACTTGGCAGCCGAATATAACGAGGCACTGGTTCATGACCAGTTGGACGTCCGGACCGCCGAACTCAACGATCATCCTCACTGGATGAATCCAATTAGTGACGACCCGGGTGTAATGCCCACTGCTTTGCGCATGCGCGGACCGCTCGACGAGCCCGACGAGGCCCTGACGCTCCCAATTTACCCGGGTGACGATGCCCAACATTCCGGCGCTCACCGCGGGCATATAAAATTTTACTATTTTTATTTTGGAGATTTATTGGAAATTGTCCTGGACACCTTAAAAGACGACAGAAATCCTGCGCTCGATAGGGATTTGGAAAATCTTAAGATTGTTTTGGGAACAATTCTCATGGAGAGACCCACCCCCTCCGAAAGACCCGACCGCGAAGGCCACTGGTCGAAATCGCACGCTATCATCAATATGGCTGATGTTCCAATTTCTCTAAACATGTTTCTTACATTCTGGACTCAAAGAACTGCCGGAAGAGATCAGTCGCGTTGGTTGCTGAGAGATTTTATAAAAGATATTTTTACTATTTTGGTATACCCGATGTTGGGCCAGGGTTGTGCCGAGCGCTCCCGCCGGCGCCGGCCTCGTGCCAATTTTACTGTCACACCTATCAGCGCCTATGCAGATGAGGAAGGCAACGATAGGCTTGCCAGAACGACGGAGACTAATGCACCTGGGAGACATCTAGACACCGTCGCCGGCGGCCAGGCTCATTACTACCACAGAGTTTTTGATACTGGGATTCCTTCTCTAGTTACCGATGACCCTATGCTTGTTCAGAATAGGCGCTTATACAACTACTTGATTATTCAATCTACAGAGTTTGCAACTTTTGGAAGAAACTCTACCGACGTCAATGCTCAGTACCGCGACAATCAGGATGGCATTTATTGGCTAAACATAGGGAACCCCAAGGGGATAGTCAAATCGATTAAATTTAAAAAGACAGACTTACCTGGCCTGCGCGAAGCAAGAATGGAGCGAGAAGGCACAATTGGCTTGGGACAACTAAGGGACAAATATGATTCTGATGTGGTTTTGTATGGAAATTCTCTTTTCCAACCTGGTCAAGTGATCTATATCAACCCAACGGTCATTGGGCTTAGTGCCCAAGGGTTTTCAACAAGGCTATCGAGTGTTCTGGGAATCGGGGGATATCACCAAGTGATTTCAGTTGATAATGAAATAAATGAGAACAATTATGAAACGATATTGAACACTAAGTGGGTTGCTTCTGGTACTGGCCCTGGCGAGTATAATGATTGTGAAGTTGAACAAGACTATACCGAGATGCGCCGTGAGCGCGCCCGCCGCCGACGCGAGGCCGCGCGGGGCGGCACCGAAGCTGCAATGCAGATCGCCCATGTTTCGGGCGAGGGAAGCTCTGTGGTCCATCTGAATGCCTCGGACTGGGGCGTGACCGGCGGCGGCACCAGATCATATACTATTCGAGAACTCGGATTCTTAAAGGTTATTGTAGGCTGCCAAACGTCCCATCGGAGCCCCATTGCCGAAGCGGCCTGGCGCGCCAGCCCCGGGGATGATGAATACTTCGCCCAGACCGAGGAGGAGTACGCGAACGAATACATCTGTGACGCCTGGAGAACAGTACGCGTTCCGCGACAATTTGTCAGACCCAACCATAGCGAGCCGACGATATCGGAAAACCCCATGGACTCGCCCCGTCACACCGGGTGGGGCTATAGGGCCAACCTTCGAGGTGCGACCCCCTACTTGATCATCGATGAAGTTTGTAGAGACGCCGATGGTTGGCCAACGACATGTCCCGAATATCTTCGCGAAGGCGACGAGCTTTGTGTCGGCCAGGAGGACGTGCAGGGGGTCGACCGCGGGACCTACAGTCGAAATCGAGCATGCACGGACGAAGAAGCCGGCGAATTTGATAATCCTGGGCCGCGGGCGGTAACACCATAGGAGGTTTTTGAGATGCCAAGACGAAAACGCACAACAAGATTTGTGGCTTCTGGGACTCCATATGGTAAAAATAGTTTGCCCAGCCAAGGTCTTTACAAAGAAAGGTCCCTGTACAAAAGAAAGTATGCCGCTGAAGAGAACATGATTGATTTTTGGTATGGAAACACTCTTTATGGCAGGGTTGATGAAGCGGGAAATGCCATATATCCTTCTGAAAGGTACCTCAAAGAAGTTGTGGGGGGTGATTGTCTTTATTGTTTGAATTTTGTTTCTGATGCCTATAACGGCTTTATAAATGAATTTATGACTCGCAACCGAATAGATCCAAGATTTAAATATAATAAAAAGTTGTCGCCGGATGCCCTCATCCCTAGAACCGCTTGGCTTTCAATTAATAAGCTCTATCACCAGCATGTAAACAAGACATATGAAACGTTTACTGGGGGGTATTTGCGAATTAGAAACAGGCACTCAACCATAGATGGGTTTGACCGGTTTGTGGAACATTTTGTTGATTTTTTGGAACCGTCAGCCATGAATTCCCCCTTCACAAGAACTGGAATTATAACGGGGTTGAGTTGCACCCCCAATATTTCTGGCCTCTGTATTGAAGTTGGCATAGAAGACTATTCTGATGACCGGACCAAAGATGTTGATTTTTTCATGAACTACCTTTACGATAGTTTTCGTATGGTGGCACAAGAACACGGCTTCATGGTTGATAAGAACGCTCCATGGAGGTTGGTATTTGATTTTAATTCTGAGAAAGCGAAAAGGTATATGAGGCCTTATGGAATAAGTTCAGACAACCTGTTCGACACGTATTATCATAAATCATACACATATGATGTACCTTCACTTAAAGTTTATTTGAAAGAATTTTATAACTCTTTCGCCGCCTCTCGCCCCGGTCGAAGCCGAACCCTCCTAGGCGCAAATTTTGAAAATACATATGATGATGAGTATTGGATTAGGGTTTATTCAAGAATTAGACAAAGTGAAGTTTCTGATAAGCTAAATGTAGTAAAGTACAACAAACTTGTAAAAGATGCAACAACCATTAAAAGAAGACTTAACGTCAATGCCGCGCTGAAACACATTAACAAACAATTTCTGGGGCAACTGACTCCAACAGTATAAAAGTTCTTGACAACCCCTCTCTTCTCTGTTATTATATATAAACAGTCCGATGTAGCTCAATTGGCAGAGCGGGTGGCTGTTAACCACTAGGTTCCTGGTTCAAGTCCAGGCATCGGAGTTTTAGATTATGCTATTTCAGGCCTTGGATGACAAAGAACGATGCGTTGCAATTTATCTTGACGGCAAGATCACAGACGAACTTCCCGACGACCTCACAAGAACGTGGAAGTATTCAGAATTTCTAAAAGATCGTGACATTGAATATGCGAAGATTTATTGCGGAGGCAAATCGCTGGCCGACGTATGCCCCGAGAACCTAAAAGAAGAATGGCAGGCGATCAGCAATCGAATGATGGCTTATCACCGCTCTTTTATGGAGGCAAAGGTTTCGCTGCGACACAATTGCTTCTTCGATCTGGTTCCGGAGCGATATTTGCTCGTTTATTATGATCTTCGCAACCAAATCACAGAGCATGTGTTCGATACTTTTGAGAAACCAGAGAATTATGATCTCATTCTCGGAATGACGAAGGTTGTGGCCCAAATCAAGCATCAGGGCCTGAATATCAATCTTGGCGGCGTCACAATCACACCAAAGCTGCGAGACTTCTTGAAAAAGAACGATCCTGCGTCCGCGTATATCAATTATAATATATACGGGACAAAGACAGGACGATTATCGACAATGAATGGGAGCTTCCCGATTCTCACGATGAAGAAGGACCTTCGCAACGTCATAAAGCCCACTAACGACTGTTTTTTGGAGCTTGATTTCAACGCCGCCGAACTCCGCACCGTCCTAGCTCTAAACGGCCAGGAACAGCCCTCCATGGACCTCCATGAGTGGAACGTCAAGAACATATACCGAGGCCTAGGGACGAGAGAAGAGGCCAAAAAGAGAGTGTTTGCG
>NZER01000138.1 GCA_002690445.1 Candidatus Pacearchaeota archaeon | reverse complement strand
TGTATACATGGAAGGCTATGTCGATGCCATCGTTGGTAGTCTTCGATGAGTGCCAAAGCCTCAAGAACGACACCTCTTCGCAGACTCAGCTCTCGTGGTCTATCCCTGCAGGCGTCAAGCGTATCTTCATCTCGGCTACACCCTACCAAAAAGTATCCGAGGCACGAAGCGTAGTCCAAGGCGTAGGCATGGAACACTACGGTGAACCCTGCACCACAGAAACCGTACCCCAACTACTGCAAAACATAGCTCGCTGGGGTAGACCAACCCAACTCTGCCAAGCGCAGATGGAAAGGCTACGCAAAGCAATGCAACCGTACGCTGTGTTCGTACCCAAGGTACGCTACAAGCACAAGACTCATACCCGCTGCCGCCTCATCGAGTTCGAGACTTCAGCCGAGCGCGAACACTACGATAGCTATTTCGTAGCCTTCAAGCGCAAGTGCGAACAGCAGATGCGTAACTCTAACTTCGGCGCGAACGAGATGCTAGTTGCCATACAAAAGTTCCGAGAGGGAGCCGAAGAGGTACGTGCTGTACGCATGGCTAAGCGTGCGATAGACATGGTGGAGCGTGGGCGACAGGTTATGTTGGTGTTTAACTTTGTTAATCCCATGCGCCTGGCCTACAAAGCCCTCAAGAATGCAGGCTTGTCCGAGGATAGGATATCCCACATAGTCGGAGGCCAGTCCCCCGCCAAGCGCGAAGCCGAGCGAGCCAAGTTCCAAGAGGGTAAGTCTGACGTCCTACTCTTCACCATGCGATCAGGTGGCGTAGGCATCTCTCTACACCACAACTCCAAAGAGGGTAGGCCACGACACATAATCATACCACCCACATGGTCAGCCATAGACTTAGTCCAAGCACTAGGCCGAGGCCACCGTATCACCTCTATATCCGACACAACCCAAGAGGTCGTATGGTACAAGGACACCATCGAGGAAACAGTATGCGAGCGAGTCAAAGCTAAGCTAAACTGTATCAACGCAAGCGTAGGCCGAAAGGAAAACTGGGTCAACGTGTTCACTAACGGTACGGTACAACAGGACATAGCGTCCGACAATGAGTACCAAGAACTCGAAGACGAGAACCTTACAGTACAGGAGGAGACAAATGAATAGCCTAAGACACTGCATAGAGTATACCGAAAGCAGCCGAGAGTTGGTACGCATATCAGGTGTAGAGTGTCTGCAAAGAACTGCAGGCCAAGGCACTTGGGGTATCACAGACGAGCCGTGTCCGGTTAACCTTAACTGGTCGATGCTCAAAATGCTATGGCTTGAGTCCCTAGAAATACCAAAGGACAACTCTATAAGGAGGGAAGATGACTAGAGAATACACAAACCTACTGTTGGAGAAGGTTGAAGAGGGACTACTGGATAAGGACACAGTAATCCTAGCCTTCTGTAAATATCTATCCGAGTCAGACGTAGAGGATATGATGCACACAAATGAAATGATAGACCACGAATAACAATGACCACACAAACAATACACCCAAAGCTATGGCTAGCTATGGCTATCCTAAGTTGGCTAGTCGGAACTGCCCTAGGTCACATGCTATTCTACTAACATGGACAAAGAATACACAGAATTAGATCACCGCTACATACTGCAGGTAGATCAAGAGGAGTTATTCCACGCATGTAGAAGCCACGTACCCTCTATCCTGAGCTTTCTACAGGACAAGAGTCTTATCAAGGGCTACTCATTGGATAACTGTAGCAACCTAGGCAGCAAGGACAAAGGCTTTGTTCTTGGACGCCTAACTTTTAGGACAGACATACACATAGATATAGATGGTTACATACTGAAGTTTTGCGTAGAAGAGTTAGACGAGGAAGGAGAAAATACAAATGACAGAAAATAATTGGATGAAAGGTATGACCGAGGAAATACTATCCTCCGTCAAGGAAGAGTTCGCTACCAAGTTCAGCGAGCTAGACACACGAATCACCGAGACTACACAACAGAACGTAGTCTTGGAGATTAAGCAGCACGTTAGCAATAACGTGATAAACTACACCAGCGTCAAGGGCCAACACTACCAACTGAAACCCTTGATAGAGGTGATGGGTTCGGGAGAACCCGCTATGATTATCGGGCCTACGGGCAGCGGTAAAACTCGCGTAACCCACGCAGTCAAGGATGCCCTAGGCTGCAAGCACTACGCCATACGTCAGGTCAACAAACAAACAGCAACGCACGACCTCATAGGCTTCAACAATGCCACGGGTAACTACGTCCCCGGTGTGTTCACTAAGATAATCCAAGAGGGAGGCCTAGCTGTCATCGACGAGATAGACAACGGCAACTCGAACGTGCTAATGATTATCAAGGGTATACTCTCCGGTCATATCTACATGCCGTACGGTATGCAGGAAATCAACCCCAAGTGCCACCTCATGTGTACTGCAAACACGTGGGGGCTAGGGCCAGACCGGGAATACATAGGACGCAACGCCCTAGACGTAGCCCTCCTCAACGAGTTCGTCTGCGTCGAGTGGCCTTACGATGCTAACGCAGAGAAGCTATGGACACTTGGCCTATACAAATCCGTAGACGAGCCGAAGATAACCCAGAGTCAGTTCGATAAGTTCATCGATAGGTTCCAAGCGATGCGAGAGTACGCCCAAACTCATAAGATACGGGTAATCTTTGCGACCCGCAACCTACGCCAATGTGTAAACCTAATGGCTAAGGCGGGGTGGGATGAGTTCGCAGCCTTGGACGCTACGGTGTTTCGCTCGGTCAAGGGCGAGCAGAAACGTAGGCTACTGGAAATCTACACCGAGAAGCGTGTGGACATACGGAAGCCCACCCACGAAATCAAGGATACGTCCAAGAAAGAGCCAAAGCCTGATGTACCCGAAGACATTAAGGAAATCCTAGACGACAACGATGTACCCTTCTAAGCACCATGATAAGACAAAAGATAGCACACAAAACCATATACTCATGGGATGAGTTCCGCTCTGCCCTAGACAAAGACCCTGCCAGTAGCGACAACAAGAAGCTACAGGACTACGCATCGCACAAGGATGCAGACACCGACGACTGGTACGGTACGCAGTCATGGACGGAGGCTGTCTTCCTGCTTGATGCAGGAGGCTGGGGTTTGGATAGGCTAGAGAAAACAAAGGTAGACGAAGCCATCGTCGAGGCCATAGCCCCACTCGAAGAGTACCTCACCGACTACGTACCCACTGTCGCAGGCGGTGTGGTAAACATAGAGGCGGCGACAACTGACGCCAGCCCCGAACACTTCCTAGAGGAAGAGGAAAGCGATACCGTTATAACCCAAGGCAAACGCCTACTCACCATCTACGTCAACTGTTGGAATCATAACGGCATACCGGAGGAGTGTTACTTCCATAGGGGAGCCTTGATATACAAGGCGGTAGACCACCTAGAAACCATGGGCTACAATTGCGAGGTCATAGCTACCTTCCCATGTAGAGGCAACGGCGAAGCTCATGTAACCTATATCAAGCTCAAGGACTTCCAAGAGATGATCGACGCCGACAGGCTATGTATCGCCATGTGCGCTACGTTTATGATGCGTAGGTTTCTCTTCCACCTCCAAGAGCTGGAGTCTGAGGCAGTCCGCCTACAGTACGGTTACTACCAGAGCGGGGGCTACGGTACCCAGATAAGCATGGGCGCAATCAGAGACTCTGATGTTACCATACAGGAAGACCAAGCCGAGCTGGTATTCTGGTACGATGTCTCTGGCCTTACGGATACAGACGAGATAGACAAAGCCTTCAAGACTTTGGTCACCAAGAAGTTTACGGAGGCCAAGAATGCCTAGCCTAGAAGCCCAGCTCAAGGCTCTCAAGCAACAGAACGTAGCCTACAACACGGGGAAGTTTATAACCCAAGACGCCGACTGTCTGCGTGTGTTAGAGGCAGCGGACAAGCTATCCCACAGACCTGAGTCTGTCCTTATCACGGGCGAGTCGGGTACGGGTAAAGAACTTGTGGCGGAAAGGCTACACGGTAGGCGCACGGGCAGGTTTATAGCCTTGAACCTATCGGCTATGCCTGACGCCTTGGTACAGGCCGAACTCTTCGGCCATGTAAAGGGAAGCTACAGCGGGGCAACCAGCAGTCGTATGGGTCTACTGGTCGCAGCCTCCAGAGGTACACTCTTCCTAGATGAGATCGGAGACATAACCCCTGCGATACAGGTGATGCTGTTGCGATTGATAGAGACCCGTAAGTTTCGTAGGATAGGGGAGAACGAGGACACGGACTTCACCGGCAGGTTTATCTTTGCTACAAACCGCCTGAGTTCTGACTTCCGTGATGACCTGTACCATAGGATAGCCACGTTTAGGCTGAAGCTAAAGCCATTGAGGGAGCGTATGGAAGATGCCCGCCTTATCCTCCAGAATACCCTGACCAAGGCAGAGTACGAGGACTTCCTCGCCTTACTCCATGCCGGGGCTAAGGCAAGTCAATGGGCAAGCCCTCCCCTACTGAAGGGCAATGTCCGAGAGCTACTCCGATTGGCAACCCAGTATAAAGTCCTAGGCCCACATAGCCTAGACTTCCATTGGGAGGGCGACCGATAACTACCGGCACACATAACACAGCGATAGGCTACAACGCGGGTGGGGTTACAACAGGCGCACATAACGTAGCGATAGGTTATAGTGCAGGGCTTGGGCTAAGAAAAAACATTCAACTGTTAACCGGGTTTGGCACGCTTCCTGCTTAGTACTATATGTTAAAGGATTTTCCCTTAACACCCACTAAATTTTTGCGCTAACAGTTAACTGCGCGAAGTAACATAGAGATAAAATGCAAACGATAGATACCACATACGAGGTGGAGCATTTCCAGTCGGGAGATTGGAAAGACTTCAAGTTCCATGTACCAGAGTTCAAGACTACAGCAGACGTAGTTTCTAGGTACGGAGAAAGCAAAACGCTAGGCTTGCTGAACCAGCAGGTTAGCGCACGAATTCGGTCTACGGTAAAGAACTCGTTGAAGCCTAACGGCCAGACGACTGAAGAACTGAAGGCCGAGTTGACGGAGAAGTACCCTGACTTGGTGATCTACTCCAAGGAGGACGCAGACAAGTGGACTCCAGAAGCAGGTGGCGGGGAGACTCCCGGCAAACTGTTCAAGAAGGCCAAGGCATACTTTGCTGCTGGCGAATTCGACGAGGGCAAAGCTGTCCTTGCTCGCATGGAGGAACTGATGGCCGCCGAGAAGGCCTAAGTAAACAAGGGTAGCGTAGCATGGTGTCGTACGAGATGTACGAACCGGCTTAATCATGTCCGTGAGAAACACTACGCTACCCTATTTATACACATGGATAACACCAACGAAGCCCACAAAAAGGAGGCAACCCTAGAGGATCACTCAGATCTTCTACGTAAAATGCGAACGAAGCCAGCGGCTCGCCGCTCAACCTACAGCCCAACCAACGCTTACAAGATAAAACCCATCTTGGATAAGCTACTCGACGGGCAGAAGGATATAGTAATCACCGCAGACGACACAGGCTACACAGTCAACACGCTCTATGTAAAGTTAACCGACGGCTTCAAGTTTCTTGTTGATAACTCTACAAAGTACGGGCCAATTTACGCCGATTTACGTACCCAAGTTTCGTTTCGTAAGACAAACACTGGTGTTTTGATTTACTACAAGGATACCACACGTAATCAAATTAAAGCCAGAGAACTACAGTATGAGTTTGCGGACTCGTCCGTGTGGAAGGGAGAGCTACTCGCTTGGCTACAGACAGCCGAGGAACTGGATACATTCAACAGGGAGAACGTCAGGGTTGATACGAAGGATACCAAGTGGCTGGAAGAGCAACAAAAACTTGTAGACTTTGAGTTCGACACGGACAACGGCGTGTTAAACGTGGTAAGATAAACACAGAATGCCCCTGTTGATACTAACGGTAGCCTCTATATTCTTTACCCTGCTATTCTCAGCACTCTTTATCATAGACCTGTATGACGATTGAAGAACTGCTAGACTGTACCGTAGAAAAGCTGGAGGCTATGTCGGATGAGGATTTACTCCAACACTTCGACTGCTACTTAAAGTTAACCGAGCCGCAGGTGACGTTAGCTAAGTCTAAAACTGCACGTAAGAAGCGTGTGCCGAAAGAGAAACCAAACCTACTTGATAAGGTAGAACTACTAAAGAGATCATATGGAATTACTTAATCTAGAAAAAACAAAAGAGGGTAAACTTATACTAAAGATAGATGCGTCACTCATAAAGGAATCAGCGTGCGAACGTAGGCTGTGGTATATGTTGTGTCGAGGGCTACGCAAGCGGAACTCTAACCATAAGATGGAGTACGGCACGGCAGTACACAAGGCCTTGGAGTCGTACTACTTCGACGGTGACGAGGAGAAGGCTACCAACCTAGCCATAGACCACTACGCCGATGTGCTTGTACCGGACAAGGACTTCCGAGACCTAGCCCACTTGGTCAACCTGCTCCAACAATACTACAAGGTGGACACAGGGCTGCAGGTACGCAAAGACCCTGACCCTCTGCTTGAGATGCGCTTCGCCTACCCATACCTGCAGACACCAGAGCTGGACGTACTCTTCTGCGGCACGATAGACTTCGTCGGAACCTACTTCGGCAGGCCTGTCATCGTAGACCACAAGTCCACGGCAGCCTACGGCATTGCCTCCTACTTCGCATCCTACAAAATATCCCCGCAGCTTATGTTCTACAATCTCATATGGCGTAAGCTTTTCCCCGAGGACAACATAGGCTGTATGATTAACGGCCTGTTCCTTGGCCGAACTAACAAGAACAAGTTTGAACGCAGCGAGATATTCGAGTTCAGCAACGACAGGCTGGCCAAGTTCCAAGCCTACATTGACGACCTTGTGGGTAGGATACGCAGCAAGCTGGACATATACTTCAACACGTACACAGAGCAGGACGGTGAGGATATCTTCCTTAGCAACTTCGCCTGTTGCGAGACTAGGTTTGGCCTATGTGGGTTTACTCCCTTGTGTACGGCAAACTCAGCCGGTGACAGGGAGTCCATAGTCAACATGGACTATACCCGCAAGGTCTACGATCCACTACAGTTTCAGCTATGATCCAGCAAGACTATTACATAAGCGCAGTAGACCAAGTGGTAGACCTAACCCGTAAACTGGAAGCAGCCCATGAGATGTCGTACAACTCGCTGACATTTGCATGGGGTAGAGTACACGAACTGGAAGAAAGACTAGAGGACTTGGAGAAAGAACATGGAAGTAACAGAAAAAACACTAAAGGCTAGGCACGATGCCTACAGAAAACGCATGGATAACCTTACCATGCTACGCTACACGGCAGCTTTGGAGTCCCTTAACGCGACCCTTGAAGCTACGCTACAGGACAACGAGATGACAGGGATACTGTCTGTCGATTGTGTCAGTCACACCGCAGCGATACTTGCAGCAGCGGATTTGCTAGCCGATAAGCTGGATGGTATAAGCAGATCAATAATGGAACTGGAAATGGCACTAACATGAAGATACAACTGGATACGATAGCAGGTAAGCGTGCGCTGTACATAGCGGCAGAGTGCGTCAGTCTCCTAGACTCGAAGCAGAAAGACTACGGGCCGGGCAACATCAGCCGGTTCGGTACGAAAGGCCTTAGCGTACGCCTGTACGACAAAGTAGAGCGTCTTGCGAATTTGCTGATGGACAAGGAGGAATCCCCCAAGCACGAATCGCTAGAGGATACCTTCAAGGACATAGCAAACTACGGACTCATCGGGCTTATGCTACTACGCGGTGAGTGGCCCAGCGAGGAGCAGTTAGAATTCGATACCTTCTTTGGTATCATTGAACCAGAAACACAAGTAGAAGTAACAACAGAAACAGATAATGTATAAACCACTAATAGCAATCGTGGGCCATAGCGGCAGCGGTAAGAGTACGTCGCTGCGTAACCTAGACCCGAAGACTACCTACATTCTAGACCTAGAGCGTAAGGGATTCCCCTTTCGTAACGCCAGCAGGTTCAACATCGTTCCTGTAGAGAATGCCAACGCCTTCCCTAGGCTGCTTGAGAAAACCTTAAAGGAAGACAACTGCGAGACTATTGTGGTGGAATCCTTCACTAAATACGTGGAGCAGGTAAATACGCTTGCCACGAACTCGTTCAAGGGCTACGATATCTGGTCGTTCTACAATAGAACTATCCGCAACATGCTGGACTCTATCAAGAACGACAAGGCTACGATTATCTTCACGGCAGTAGACGACATTGTGAAGATACCGCAGATCACAGGCGGGGAATCTTCCCACCGTAGGGTCAAAGTCCAAGGTAAAGTTCACGAAGGTGCAGTAGAGAAGGAGTTCCTCATGGTGTTGTTCACCGAGGTACGCAAGAACGAGAAGACCGAAGAGATGGAATACTTTTTTCAGACTAACACGGACGGGGTTACCTCGGCCAAGACCCCAATGGGTATGTTTGACAAACAGTTGATACCGAACGATATCGTGGAGGTGCTAAAGAAAGTGGAGGAATACTATGCCTAAGAGTAAAGCAATCTACACCACGGTTAACGGCAGAAAAACATTCGTAGGAAAGCATATTGGAGACGCCATTATAAGAGAGTTTCCGTTTGCTTCGTCAGTTTTATGGCAGAACGAATCACTAAGCTTTGACAAGAGGCTACTCGACTATGCTAAAAACAATGCTGTTAAGTTGTTTGTTTTTTCAGACCTAGTAAAAAAGTTATACCTTAAACTAAGTCTTGAATCAATACTAAGTGGTGGTTCAGACGGCTATCACGGAGCAGGATCACAGTGGTACATACCAATGAAATCTGCAGAGATTTTAGAGAGTTACACAACAACACCATACATTAAAGATGAGCTTGTTATCTAGAATAATACTATGACTGACTTTACATGGCCAGAAGCTACCCCAGTAAAGAACTTGTACCGTACTAACAATCCCGATACATCCGTACTTGCTGCTTGTAGCATAGACGTTACTAGACTGGAGTATGTGGTACTGGCAGCAATAAGAAGACTTGGCCCTTGTATCAGCGACGAAGTTCGGGAACAGTTTCCAAGTCTCTCGTACAGTAGCGTGACAGCACGTTATCGAGCGTTGCTGGACAGAGGCCTTATCAAGGACACAGGTAAACGCCGCAAAGGTAACAGCGGTAGAAAGCAGAGAGTTATGGAGGCAACAGCTAAATGAAACTAACAACAGAAGAAACCGAAGAGTACATACAATGGGCCAGAGACAACTACCATTCTAGGGTAGGAGTCTTTGGGGCAATCAAGGCTATATGGCATCCGGCAGTACGCCAAGAAATGCACCGTCTACGCACGAAGCAGATGGATAGGATACTATTAAAGGTCAAGGAAATGGGTATAAAAAAAGCAGCGGAACGTTACAAATGAAAAAACCTAAAGCAAAACTAGGGCGGTTGTTTGTAGTAGCAAACACCAGCAAACAAAAATCAGCTAACAAGACGTACATCTTTGCGTACCTTGAAAGCAGGACTAAGCCTACCCAGTACCTGTTTACGGACAGCCAACTAAAGGAGGCTAGAGAAAGGGCTATTAAGAACAGCGAGGATTGCCTACCCCTGTCTAGGTGGTGGAGATTCTAGGAATGAATTTAGATCTTGAGGTGCGTAATTGCAGTCGTGGTTTGTCATATGTCTGCGACTGTTGACTTGGGCCTCCGTCGCCCTTCAAAGCGGGGACTGACTCCGCTGCGGGGACAGGGTTGGTAAGACAACTTAGCGTACATCTGTGTGGCGCGGCAGACACCTCAAGATTACTTTCCCTATGAGTGTAGGGGATACGTGTACAATACACTACGATAAACATAAACATACATACTACATACTAATAACTAATGGCTAGAATAAGTCTAAAGGACATTACGGAAAGTTCGGGTAGGCCTTACCTCCCGAACGGTACATACACGCTTCGCATCGTCGAGGCCGAGCGCAAGGTTAGCAGCAAGGGCAACGACATGGTTGCCATTGTAGCTGAGGTTGTGGAACCCACAGAAGTTAACGGGCCTAGAGGT
The DNA here is from genome assembly GCA_002690445.1 of Candidatus Pacearchaeota archaeon. The sequence goes on along the minus strand of NZER01000138.1, from coordinate 12,593 downwards.
TTCGTTGAAGTCGGTGGTGTTCAGGTTAGGGACTACCCTCTGATTCCATCACGGAGCCTGAAGGAGTATCACAAAATCTTCGATCTGCCAGAAGATTTTGAGCTGGAAGAGTACGACGAGATCGCGGCAGGTCTAAAGGGTAAGGCTTTTAAGGCTGTACTCTACACGAAGACTGAGTCTAGGATGGACGAGATCACAGGTGATCCTATGATCGACCCCATAACTGGGCAGCCGTTGGCGAACTATCGCTACAACGTGGAACGCAGGTTAGAAGCTGCTGAAGACCACGATCTGTCGGGGTTCTAGTCTCATACGAGGCTTGCGGTATGGTACGTAGAGAGATTCTACGTCAGGTAGGTGTAACTCTTTCACCCCCTTCTGAAACAAACGCAAGCCTCACTTACAGAAAATAAAATGCACATAACAAAACCTAAATCAGATGGGCGCGTAAAAAAATACTGCGCGATACTAATACCGGAAGGCCTGCATAAGAGGTTAAAGGTAGAGGCACGAGACAGGAAGCTACGTCTAAACCAGTACGTACCCCGTCTTTTAACACTAGGACTAAGGAGGCCACGTTGACAGTAATTGAACACGTAAAGCAAGAGTTGGAAAGCTTGGCTCCCAAGAAGACACAAGACTGTGAAGCCTTGGCGCACAGGTTAAAGGAACTCATGGCAAAGGTTCTCGTCGTTGGATACAAGGCTGGCTTTCAAGATGCCGGTTCCTTGATTGCGTCCTACGCAGACGAGAACTTCAAGTCTAACAAAGACTTCAACAAGGAGTCCGAAGAGATCGCTACGGCGAAGCTCATGGAGCTAGAGTTGCCAACCGATGCGTCATAAGCCTGCTGAGAAATACTCAGGCTTAACTGTCGTAATCGACACGCCCTCGCGGTTTGACCGCCACGTTCTTATGAGCGGTTACGCGGGGGCGTTTTTCGATTCTACACTTGGGGTTAGCCGTGAGTCTTGTGACCTGCGTACGTTGTCTACGTTGAACGCAGGCTACCTACCGAACACTAGGGTTGTGTTGTTGCTTGGGTGTAAGTCTTTGCATCAGTACAAACCGGGCGTAGGCCTTGATGAGCAGAGAGGCAACCCTTGGATGGAGGGTAACGTTATACATTTGGCGTCGTACATGCCGCAGGATGCCTTCGACCGCAAGAACTACTTCAACCCTAATACAGAGTACACCGGCGGCAGCGATGATGATAAGGCTACGCATGGTAAGACCAAGCGACAGAACTGGCGGTTTTGGTTACGGAAAGATATCAAGAAAGCGTGTCGGTATCTTCTGGTAAAGCCAAAGATAGAAGAGTTGGGTGAGGTAATCTATCCAGATATTGAAGCAGTAGTTAAAGACCTCACAGAAACGAAGGGTAAAGACCTGTTCTTTGATGTAGAGACCGCTAGTGACTTGACGCTTACGTGCTTTGGGTACGGTTGGTCAGAGGCGGAGGCTATCTGTGTTCCTATGTACGAAATCCCACGCCGTGCGTACTACTATGGGGGCTTGGGTACGGCAAGAATTTTAAGAGCCTTGGCGGTGGCATTCCGCGACAATACGGTGGTAATCCACAATGCTTTATTCGACCTCTTCGTCATGGCCTACAAGTATGGCATCCCTGCCCCGCGCAAAGTCTACGATACGATGCTTGCACACCATCGCCTATGCCCCGAAGTCGAGAAATCCCTAGGCCATTGCATCTCCCTCTACGCTGACCGCGAGTACCACAAGAACGACGGTGTCTTTGAACCGCGCAACCAGCAGCAAATCCTTTCCCTCTACCACTACAACGCCAAGGATGTTATAAGCCTAGCCCTACTCAAACCAAAGCTAACCATCCACGCGAAGCAACTCTACGCAGAGGACAGCATCCAACAGGTAAACGACAGCATCGCACCGTATCTAACGGCCATGCTGCAGGGTATCAACTATAACAAGCAGGACTTAGACGACCGTGTGATTTACAATACGCGTTACTGCGCCCAGCTCTCCCGTATGTTGAAGCTGCTTGTGGGGTATGCGTTGAATCCTAACAGCCCCAAGCAGGTCTCGGCCTATCTATACGAGGGCATGGGGTATAAGAAGCCGGTCAAGGATATGACCAATGAGAAGACTCTGCTGCAGTTGCGCCTGAAGCATCCGAATCCTGTGTTGACTATCATCCTAAAGTACCGTGGCGTAGCCAAGCAGTCGGGGCAGCTAAAGTTCCCACCGTATGTTCCACGTGGAACAACCAAGGAAAGGATTACCACGGGGTACAACTTGGCCGGTACGACTACGTTTAGGCTGGCCTCGAAAAGATTGCTTGGCCGCTGGGGTACAAACGTGCAAAACTTCCCCAAGGATTTACGCAAGATATTCCTACCAGATGAAAACAAAGTCTTTGTCCAAGTGGATCAGTCAGGTGCAGAGGCACTTGTCGTTTCTTACCTGTGTGCTAAGGGTAACTTTCGCAGTCTCTTTCTGCATGGGATTAAAAGTCATGTGTATGTTGCCCTTCGTTTGTTTGCCGAAGTGTGGGCTGCAGAACTGGGCCGCTCGGTCGATAACTACTGTACTGCACCAATTGCCGAGGTTGCTACGCTGCGAGGCTGGGGCGAACTCGACAAGTTAATAAAGTCCAGCGACAACTGGAGCGCAGAGAAACGCTACTACTTCATCGCCAAGATGGTCTGTCATGCCAGCAACTACGGCATGAAGCCCCCTACGTTTAGGCTGAATCTTCTGCAGAAGTCTGAGGGTAAGGTTTCCATATCTCAGGCCGAAGCCAAGGTATTCCTCAACACTTACCACGACCTGTTCCCAGAGATACGAGGCTGGCACAGGGAGACTGTCGATACTCTACGGAGGGATGGCGTATTAAGAAATCTCTTCGGCTACCCCCGTGTCTTTACCTCTATCATAGACGAATCCATGCACAAGGAAGCCTACGCTTTCGTACCGCAATCAACCGTTGGGACAATAACCAACATCACGTTTACTAAAATGCAACAGAAAATAGAAAATCAAAAAGACCCCCTGTCCTCAATGGACGTAGATATCGTACAGAACAACCACGATAGCGTCCTACTGCAATGTCCACCAGAACACGTGGACTACGTTGCCAAGGAAACCATGGCTATAATGAACTGTGATCTAGTTTCGCCACGTGGTGAGCGTTTCGCCATGAAGAGTGAGGCTTGTATCGGAGACACATGGGGAGGTGTAGCATGACGGTACGTGACAGTTGGAGGTTGTACCTAGAAGACCTCGAATCCCCAGACCTTTTCATAGACTGGGGATTTTACTTTCTCATAAGTAGCTGCCTCCAGCGTAGGGTATGGACATCGCAGGGTATCAATGCAATCTACCCTAACCTGTTCATGCTGTTGGTTGGCCCTCCCGCCTGTGGCAAGAGCCGTCTAATCTCGATGATCTCCGACATCATACAGGATACCGAACTGCAGATAATGTCAAAAGACAAGAAAAAGACCGCACCCTTATTCGAGTATACTGCAGACAGCATCACGGCAGAGTGCCTTAGTGAGTACCTAGCCAAGGACTGCACGAAGGTCTTCACCCTAGACGACGGCAAGGAATACATCCATGCGTCCTGTATGATGCTGGTAGAGGAACTCGGCGTCTTCCTAAAGAAGCGCACCGAGGACACCGTCAACATGCTTAACCAACTCTACGACGCACGCAACTACCGCTACTACACCAAAAAACAGGGCAAGGACAACGTACAAAACGTGTGCGTGTCGCTGATAGCTGGCACGACACCGTCGTTTATCCGCGAGTGCTTCAATGAGAATCTTATCTCGCAGGGTTTTACCTCGCGGTTTGTTGTGATCTACCAAGAGGAGCCTAGGTTCTTTCGGCAGTTCACCGGCTTCGAGGACAAGCATGTTAAAGCAAGGGCAGCGGTGGTTCAACACGTAAAGAAACTTGCCAACCTGTGTGGGCCTGTACCCATGTCGGCAGAGTGTTCCGCCTACCACAAGGAACGCTACGAAAAGGGCATGTACATAAACAGCAGGATAAACTCCAGCCCCAAGCTGGACTTGTACTACGCACGGAAGAACATCCATCTACAGAAACTCGCCCTGACTGTGCAGATGGGCAGCTCCGCAGAGTCTACGGAAATTACCCTAGAGTCCTTCAAGCACGCAGAGAAGTTCCTCGCTGAGACCGAGGTCTTTATGCACCTGAGTTACGACCTGACAGGCAGGAATGTAATCCACGAATTTACCAAGAAACTTAGCGAGTATGTAAACAGCAAACCTGAGGGTGTAACCCACAAACGTTTGTGGTTGGATTGGCATAGTGATTTGAAGAAGGACGAGTTGGAGGCAGCCTTGGAATTCTTAATGCAGACCGATCAGATTACTGGCTCACGCAAGGGAGGGAAGCTGGTCTATCTGCCGGGGTAAAGCGTTTACTGCTGTTTACCCTGTACAAACTCACCAAGGCTTTCCATTATAATACGCTTACGCTCAATAGATAAAGCTTCGTCTCTATCTTCCTGATCGATTACAGTCCTTACTGCGTCATTACTTCTTATACGTGAGATGTAGTCAGCAAACATCTGTGCTTCACGTAACGAATATGCATCCTTTACCCTTGGGGACAATCTCGCAGGTTTTGCGTAACCTTCTCTCAGGAGCCTGCCAAACTTACCACGATCTATACCGTCCCTAACCTTAGACCTTTTCCAAGCGTTCTCCATAAGACCCGTCACATTATCACGCATGTCAGCTTCGGTGTTTGAGTATTTGAAGTTTGTTGCTGGTGTTCTTGTGTAACGGTCAAGGCTAGCAAACCAACGGGAACTGTGTTCTCCCCGATACAAGCGGTTGAAAACTTTAAGGTCGCGCTCCAAATCCTTGCGTCTGATCTCTGCTGCCCTGCCCTTAAAGTACGTAGTACCCAACGCTTCATCCAAGGATTTCCCTGCATCTGTGTTTGCCAACAGTTGGTTGCGACCTATACGTAGTGTCTGGTTAAGGTTCGTCATAATGTCCTCCGCTAAGCGTAGCGAAGTTGTTACGTCTCCGACATTCCCTGAAGTACCATAAGAAATGAGCGACTGCGCTATACCCTTATCCATAAGCAAAGCTTCCAGCGCAGGGAACGTAATAGCGGAAACATCCTCAATAGCTCCCTTGCCGGTAGCAGTCATACGAACAACATCATTGCCCATACCAGACAGCACACCAAAATAACCAGCAAGGTTAGCTACGTGCATGGCATGGTATATAAACTCTTCAAAGTCTGCGCCAGATTCTATAAGCTCTGCGATTGAAGGTTCGTAGCTTTCCTTGGCGTTAATCATGTTTGCAATCTCCTGCAAAGCTTCGCCTGTAACAGCCGCACCCAGCGTAGCCTTCATAAGCGGTCTGAAGTCCCCGTCCTTACCTATAGGCATGACGATATCTTTCATATAGCGATTGAACTTCTCAACCGACCACCGAGACAGCGACAGGAACCAGCTAGACTTACCACGGATCATTGCAGAGGGTACACCACGCGCACCATACGTACCCTGATTGATTTCAACAAAGGCTGTTGCGAGTTTATTGAGGTCGCCTTCGGCCACAGACGTAGGATTCTTCTGTAAGAAGTTAACATCAACATCAGCCATACGACCCATGGTGTTAAGTACGCGCTGTATGTGTGGGTCTTTACCGTTACTGTTAAGATAACTACGCATCAGCAGCTTGCCAAGGTTAAACTGTATCGCACGTGTACCGCGCTCGAACAGTTCGCGGCCAGAATACTTCTGCGAAAAGTCCGCTACCGTAGCCATAGCATCTGCGGCCCTGTCTACGCTATCGTGTGCAAACTCTATAGCGGCAAGCTTGCTACGGTTCGCGCCGGATATATGACTCTGTCTCCAAGCATCGCCTAAGTGTGTAACCGATTTAAGTATGAGCGGCATATCTTGCAGCCTCATATACGGCAGGTCGTTCATAAAAGATGTGGTAATATCACGTACTCCAGATAGCGCACCAAGCCACTGTGAAGTTATCATTCTGTTGGCACGTAAAATCTGTATGTCGATGTCTGTGTGAAAACCTGCGTGGGTTTCGTCTAGGTTACTGAAAGTCTTGGCAGCACGACTGCCGTAGTCTACGTCTACGTCCTCACCAAACAGCTCTTTCAGCGTGGGGGTAGTTGGCTCTATTGTATCTTTACCTTTCTTTGTCTGCCTGTGTGTATAAACACCCTCTTGGTTGGGTAAATCGCGGATAGTGCGTACAATATGATCGTTTTCTATCTGTGTAAACCGAGACATATCCTTAGCAAATCTACCAACGTAACGCTGCGCTCGCAGAAATGGGTCAGGGTCTACCAAGTCAGGCGGCATAAGTAAGCCCTCAGCTTTCCTCAAGGCATTAAACTTAGCCGCTGCCGTAAGATCAACAGTTTCGCCCGACGACTTGATGAAGCTATCCTTGTTACTAATTACCGCAATATACTCACGGAGGTCGCTGCGTAACTCGTCTTCGATGCCAACTCTACCCTCACGCTGTTGCACCCAGAATTTAAGGATCTTCTCTTGCATCTCTTGACCCTCCTCGGTGTGGGCCTTCTTCCTGAGTATTGTAGTGGCATCTCTACTGAGCATAAACGGATCGTAGTAACCCTCACGTGCAGCTTTAGGATCACGCCAAAGATCTCCGACCTTTACTTTAGGCCCACTAGCTACGTGTTCGTCTCGTGTCTGTACATAAAGATCATCGAGTAATTTATTTGCAGCTCCCAGCTTACTAGAACCTAGCACCTTGGAATATAAGTCTTGGTACTCCGTGTTGTACTTACGTACGTATTCGCTATCTAGGTCTTTGAAATTCTTTTTGACCAACCTGCGTAAGGTTCTGAACCTGCCCAGAGTTACCTTATCTGCCTTACTCAAGCTAAGTTTGTTCAAGCTCATAATCAAGGGTTCTACGAACTTGTTAACGTAGCGTTTCTCCATCAGCTCAAGCCTGTTATGTGCGTCACGGATATACAGAGCCATCTTTTTGGTGGAGTCTGTAATATCGGCGTTTTTTAGTCCCTCAAAAGGCCTCACTAATAGCTGATCTGTTTCGGCTATTGCGTAGCGTATTCTTTGCGCCCACCATACAGGGTCTACAAACCTCTTGATACCTGACCAAGCTTCAGTATCGCCGCCTATTAGTATGGTACGTTCAGGATCGAAGTCATCAAGGCTTGCGCCGAATTTGTCAAAGACTTCGGTCATGTGCCTAGCGCGATCACGACCAGAGGCAAACATTAAACCTTCGTCTAGTGCGCTGATTGTACGCTCGCCTCGGGCTTCTTGGTACTTTTGCTGACCCTGCTTGCTGTACGTTACGCTACCATCTTCTGCAGTCGTTGAGTGCCAGTCGCTGGTTATGTCGCTAAGTATTCTTTGTTGATAAGGCTTTGCTGGTGTGTCTGGTTTTACGGTTACACTACGCAGGCTTTTAACCCACGCACTTTGATTATTACGACGTTCGTCTGCAATAAACTCAGCGTTGCCGCGATCCCAAGCAAAGTCCCAACCGGGTTTGCTTCTATTAACACGGCCTTTTATTCCCGAAGCGTCAAACTCTAGCAGAACACCCTTACCGCCTTGCCCTAACGCGAGTTCTCTGTTGTTGGAGAGGTATACATCACCGTCCATAGCTGTTTGGTGCATACCTATAAAATCTTGTGCGCTATCCATGTCAGTCTCATGCCAAACTGTATCTGTATAACGACTGAGGTTTGTTGGAAAGTTATCAGAATCGCCCATAGGTTTAGCTGGAAGTGGGCGTTCTCCACGGGCTTCTTGGAATTTCTGCCCTGTGTCCTGCTCAATTTTGTTGAGTGTACGTCCAAGTCCCGGCCCTTCAGGTGGCGTACCTTTCTCTTCCATACCCAATGACTTCCTGATCTCGTCGAAGCCTTCCTTCTTCTCCTGTGCTGTGGCCTCCACCTCACCCTTTGAATTATGGCGTAACTTCTCTTCTTGAAATTTTAAATCTTTCCACGGATCTTTTGACGTTCTAGACCAAACGGCTGTGGCAGATAGTGGTACAGGATTACCAGCCTGTACAGCATTCAGCAGCGCAGCTCTCTTGGCATCGTACTTCTTTAGCCCTGCCTCACCAGTAGGTTTCTCACCTAAACGCTTAGCGACAAAACCGTCAACAAGCTCTCTGTTGTAAATAAACGGCTGATCGTGTTCGTACTTGATAAGCAGGTAATCTTTGAGTTGCTTGGACGTAAGGGGTATTCCGAACTTATCCTTCCAGCGCAGGCTGGCCTCACGTAAGAGTTCCTTAAATGTAGCCTCTTTTCGTTTGGCTACCCTAGCAGCCATAGCCCTGCCCAAAAACTCAACGGCTCGCTCCTCAGATTCGAAAAGCTTCAAGAACTTTTCACGCAACCTTTGGTCTTTTGGATTGGTGGAATATTGAAGGTCATCCAAGAAGCCATGAAAACCTTCATGTCCAATAAGGTCATCACCCATAGCCTTGGGATCATAAGTTACAGACCGTGTATCATAAGCTTGAAAACCTGCTGCTCGTCTACCCTTGTCTGTGTAGAGATTACTAATTGCCCGCGTCAAACTAAAGCCACGAACCAGAGCTAACCGAGATAGTATGTCATAAACTTCCTTGTTTAAGGGCGGTAGCTTTCTGCCTGTACTCACGCTAAGGTTTGCTACAGCCTCGTCTACGCTCTTACGCATACCAGCTAAGTGATCTTGGAACGCCTTGTTTATCTTAGTTGCTTCTGCCCTGCTTACAAACTGCCAGCCAACCGTACCATCTCTGCGCGTTATGGCTTTTTGCATGGAACCGTCGCCTAAGATTCTCAGTCCGCCACCAATCTCACCAAAAGTCGTATGCCAAACACCTTTTCTTTCTGTTAACGGTTCGCCGTTACGGTCTAGGATACGTTCGCTAGCCTCCTTTGGAACCAAGGCTGCCTTAATTTTGCGGGGCTTACCTGTAGCAGGGTCTAAAACTTTTACTGGTTTCGCCGCCTCAGAGAATAGCTTCTTGATTGCGGTCTTTTCGGATGCTCCCATTGCACCAACTTTATCCAGTTGCTCGTAAGCTTTACCTATTTTATTGTCAGCTTTTCTTATCGCGGTTCTCGCGGCGTTAATAGGCTTCTGTGGTTGTATATACTTATTCTGTGTTCTAGACCAAACAGTTGCTTCTGCACGTAAGGCTTCTGTTAACAACTTCTGTGCAGCACTAAGTTCTTTCTCACCCTCAGCTAATCTTAGCTTTGCTTCACCCTCTTGAGTAGCGGCTACTCCATAAATATCCTTAATAACCTTTGGCGTGACTCCCTGCGCGGCTGCGACTTCACCTGCTGTCAAAGGCCCAGCACCAATTCCAGGTCTACGCATAGACGCTGCTGCTGGCCCAACCTTTAACGGATCGAGTACACCAACCCCACCTGTAACGTGATGCTCAATCTGGGCAGCAACATTATAGGGCGTAGGCGCAGCAGCGTTCTCTACGATACCAACCTTAACGGCAGTATCGCCGGTAAAAATCTTACCCTGATCGTAGATACTGGTTGTACCAACGTTACCAATGGCTTCCTTTAACTCTCTCGTAGAGGGTATAGGTTCTGCCCAGAGGTTGAATACTTTGTCGGGGTCACGGTTTAACGGCGAGCCTACAGGGCGCATCTCTGCTTTCTGCCGACCTCTAGCAATTAACCTGTCTATACCTGCGGGTTTAATTGTAGGCTTTTGCAGCGTAGCACCAATAGCGGCAGACATGGCTAGCTTACCGGGATCGAATTCTCCCTCGTAGAGCTGCCTTCCACCCTCAAAAGCTGTGTCAATGGCTGAGCCAAAACCCATCTGACCTAACGCTTGCTTCTCACCCAAACCTACACTACGCCCAGTTAAAGCCTGCCCTGTACCACGAAAAGCCTTGCCTAGCTGTGTTGGTGACGGTCTGAACGAGAGTGCAGCAGGGGCCATTTGACCACCGAAATAAGACAGAGGATTCGCAAGTTCTGCATCACGACGTTTTGCGTGAAGTTCTGCAAGTTCCTCGTCATCGTAGAGCGCATCCTCGATCTTGCCTTGTGCGTAGTTGCCACCATACCAACTAGCAAAGCCTGCACCGAGCATTAGTGGTATACCAACGGCTGCGCCTACGCCTGTAGCACTAAGAGCTGCACCTACACCAAATGTACCGGCAGCACCAGCTAGGCCACCGCCCATGTTGCTTTTTGTACCTTCCCAAAGGGACTCAAGCTTACTCCAGTCCTCGGCTACGTACGCAGCGTACTCGTCCTCACTCAAGGATTCGTACTCTTCAGGATCGAAACCCCTATTGAGCATTCCCTGCTCGAACTCACCTGTACGAGCGCGGAATCTTGGTACTATGTAACGCTGTGCCATAGCTTATTCGTTTAACCAAGGATACGCTGCAACCAAAGCTCTTAGCTTAGCTTTTGCATCGGCAAGCCTTTCGATATCTATTCTAAACCTAGGCTGCGTTCTGCCCTGTTGAGTAAAAACTCTTGTGATGTCGGCAATCTCGCTAACAAGACTGTCCTTCTGTGCAAAAATAGCTTTGTCTGCAGCAGGCCCCCCTGCCTTTCGCGTGTTATGAAACAGAGACCATTCTGGAGGTTGTCTTCGTTGCGCGGGTGAAGAAATTGGAGCTGGCTGTGTCTGTGGCTGTGTCTGTCGCATAGGTCGCTGACCTCTTCGGGGAACTGTAATCGGTTGTCTAGGAGCTTGACCTTGCCCGGTAATAGGTGGCCTTACTGCACGTGGCTGCCCTTGCAACTCTTCGTCCTCGTCGGTAACAGCTACAGCACCACGCCTACCGCTTCCCGGTCGTCTAGGTTGATTGCCGGAAAAAGCATCGCGTAAGCCACCTGTGAGGCCACTACCAGCGGCCTGTAAAAGCCGTGCTTCCATCATGTTAAGCTGGTCGGCTATGTCTAGGCCCGTCTGACCGCCCATACCCCTAAAAGCCTGTGCATCCGGTGAACCACTGTTAAGCCACTCATTGGTATACCGAAGAATTAGCGCATCTATACGGGCCTGCGCTTCCTCATTGTTGGCAGTTTGCTGACGGATTGCACGGCCTGCTGCTGAATTTTCAACACTCAGTTTAGCTTCAAGCAATTTGTTCTGAAACTGCAGACCCATCTCAGTACCCTGAGCTAATAGACCGGCATATTCTGGCGACAACAAACCTCTAACTTTGGCGGCAAGTGCCAGCGTTTCCTGCTTGTCTCTTTCTTGGGCTACAACAGTCGGATACTTTACAGCACCCTCTGCAACACCCTGCTCCGCCTGCGCCACAGCGGCCTCCTCTTTTCTCACAGGGAGTAGCCGTCGTTGCCTAACTTTTAGCTCAGCTTCTTCGTCAGGGCTGAGTGGTGGTTTTGCTACCCTAGCACGCAGGTAATCTCCGAAGCTTTGTCCACTTTGTGGATCAAAAGTATCACCCTGACGTCTCTTTAAGTCTGCTAATCTTGCTTGATTTTCTGTAGCAATTTGTATGGCTGTATTTTGCTTTTCTCTCGCCATCCTCTGACGCTCTTGCTCACCTGCACGCGCTAGGTGTTCCGCCATCCTGCGCTGCTGGTCAGGCTGTATTGCTTTGCGTATCGCAGTTAAATCTTCCCTGCGGCGTCGCCCGCTGCCGTAACCAAACGGAGTTGTCTGACGCTCCTGCGGGACATACACACCTTGAGCGCGTAACTCCTCAATTCGCCTGCGCTCCTCTTCGTCAATATCACGACCCTCATAAAAGGGGCTTGCTATCCGACCCAATAAATCTGAAAAACCGTTTGCCATTTTATAACCCTTAATTGTCAAGCCATTGATTGATGACGTCCTTACCTTGTTTCATTGTACCAAGGAATCCACCTTTGTTTACACCTTGCATCATGTTAGTTGGTAAAGTCGGCATTTGATTGGAGTAGTTCTGTACAGGTTGTACGCCTTGGAACCCAGCAGATATTTGGTTAGTCCCGCTACCCCTGCCCAGCACAGCCTGTACAGGATCATAACCCGATCTAGAACCCGCCATAAAATTCGTCGCTGTCTGCAACGCATTACCCAACGCAGCTCTCTTACGATCCATTGCAGAACCAAACTGCATGGCGTTCTCTATAGCCGTGAGGTTTCCACCGCCACCTGCTGAACCCCTCTGCATATTACGCCGTGCGTTCATACGCTCGATCTCTGCACGCTCACCACCAGAAAGACCGCTCATGTTTATACTACCCAAAAGTTCCTGCAGTTTCGCTGCCCCAGCGTCTCTAGTATCCATCCACGGCTTATCAGTTACAGCCAACTGATCCATCACGTTCTCAGCCATACGTGGCCCTTGAAGATCCATGATGGTCTTATCCGTACCAGCAGCCAACCTACGCTTCCAATGGTCTATCTCACCCTCAAGACCGGCGTAATCAACTGCACCCGGTATAAAACCTGGCGCATAATCTTTAATATTCTCGCTACCTTGTGCAGTTTCCCAAGCTAGGCGTTGTTGCTGAGGTGTGAACTGTCGCTGCAGATTAAGGTCTTTCTGCATCATGGCTTCCGCTTCGTCGCGGTGCGCCTGCAT
>NZER01000137.1 GCA_002690445.1 Candidatus Pacearchaeota archaeon | reverse complement strand
CTTTGCTGCCTTTTGTTAATTTTACAACTTTGACTCCGGCTAATGCATCGAGTCAGGCAAATACTGATATTTATGTGAATATGACATCTAACGATACAAATGACCATTATGCATTTTTAGATTTTGATAAGTCTTTGGTGGGGTGGTGGCGGATGGATGAGCAGAATGGGAGCGGGGAGGTGATGGATAATTCGAGTTATAATAATTATGGGACAACTTATGGTAATGCAAATCAGACTGATTCGGGGCGGTTTGGGAAGGGGTGGGAGTTTGATGGGAGTGGGGATTATATTGAAATAGCTGCTTCACAAAACTTTAATTTTACAAATTTAAATTTCACAATCTGTGCTTGGATGTATAATTTAGACAGTGTAACTGAGAATGAGATGATTATAGGAATCCCTGATGAAAACACTTCAATAACTGCTCTTTTACAGAATGGGTGGTTAAATAATATCAAGTTTTTGGTATATAATACTACTCAAGATTGGCATGAGATTGATCCACCTGGATATACGTTTGCTGTGAACGAATGGCATTTTGCTTGTGGGAGGTTTAACGGCACATCTGCCTCCTTGTTTATAGATGGTGATGGGGAAGTAGGTAACACTCATTTCTATGGGGTGCTAAGTGACAATTCTAATTCAACGGGGACTATCGAAATAGGAAGGTGGGGGACTAGTGCACAAAGTTTTGATGGGGTAATTGACGAAGTCTTAATCTTTAACAGAAGTTTAAATGATACGGAAATTTTAGCATTATACAATGCAAGTGCGACGCAATATCAGAATAATTTCACTTCTTTGGCTGATGGGGATCATACATTCAAGGGATGGGCTGTGGATAATGCTGGGAATGTGAATTTTACAAATGTTAGGTCTGTAAGTGTTGATGCGAGTTTTCCTTTGATAGATTATGTGACTCCTACGCCGGTTAATGGGACTAATACGACAAATGTTAGCCAGGAGTTTAATGTTTCGATTGTTGAAAGTAATTTAGATGAAGTTATGTGGAATTGGAATGGGACAAATTATACTTTGTTTAATGATTCTCTTGTGTTGATGTTTAATTTTGATAATGTGACTGATTTGGGGGAGAATGACACGCGGGTTTTAGATTTGAGTGGGTATTGTTATGATAATGAGACTGAGATTTTGACAGGTAGTGGGTGGAAGTTGTTTAGTGAGCTTGATAGGACAGAGAAGGTTGCTACATTGAATCAAGAAAGTGGAGAGATGGAATGGCAGTTGCCTAGTGAGTGGCAGGTGTTTGATAACAATAAGTTAGGGGGTGAGATGTACAGGATTGAGATAGTTGATGAAGGTGGAATCGAGAGTGAGATAGTTGTTAGTGAGAAGCATAGAGTTTATTCATCTTCAAGAAATTCTTTAAGTTCTTTAGTTGTGAATACTTCTACAACTGATTGTTCTTTAAAATGTAGATCTTCTGACCAAATAGGAAAGTTTAGTTTAAGTGCTAATGCAAGATATGAAGAATCATCAGGATCTGATATTAATGAGCTAGCCCAATTTAATTGTTGTGGAGAGACTTTAATTTTTAAGTTGATTAATTTTGATAATATTTCTTTTATTCTTTCAAATTTGTCTTCAGAAATTTGGAGTAATTCGCAAAGTTCATCAGAATGTTCTTCTAATTCTTCTAAGATAAATCTATGTGAATATAAATCTAATGAATATTTGTGTGCTAATCTTCTTGTAAATGATCCTTTTTTTAATAATGAAAATGCTATGTTAGCATCAGTTACTAATCTCATTTATTGTTCTCCTGAATTCTTTGCAAATCTTTCTTTGACAAGTTTAGCAAATTTTAGACAATCCTTGTCTGTTAATTTGCTATCTTTTGTTAATTCTTCAAGTTCTTCAAATAATTTTGCTCTTTCATCTTGTCTAAGTACTTCTTGTTTTGCAAGTTCTGACCAGTTTACCCAAGCAAATTCTTTCATTTCAGATTTAAGTTTTTCAGAGACTGCAAAAGTAACAGATGGCATTTATAGTTTATCTCCTTCTAATCTTTTTAATTGTTCTATTTTAGAATCTATCATTCTTCTAAATATTTCAGACCATTTAATTCTTGGATGTTTATCCATTTTAGATTTTAATTCCTCTGGAATTGATAATGTTACAGTTGCCATTTTAACTCCTGTTGATTATGTTAGTAAACATAAATATGTTGATATTTATAAATCTTTTGGTTTACAAAAGATTACAAATGTTTATTCTTCTTTTGAAAAAGGTGAGGAAATCTGGTTTTTGGATTCAGAGGATAAGCTTGTTAGAGTTAAGAGTATTGAGAAAGTTCCGTATTCAGGTAAGATTTATGATGTTGATGTAGAAAATGATGTTGTGTTGGTGAGGCGGGGCGGAGGGGGTGGGTTGGCAGTTTGGAGTGGAAATAGCAATAATGGGACTGTGACTGGTGCAAGAGTTAATACAAGCAGTGGGGGATGTAAATATGGGTATTGTTATAGTTTTGATGGAATTAATGATGATATTTCAACTTCTACTATAAGTTCGGTCAACTTAAATGAATCAGGAACATTTGCTTTGTGGCTAAATTCTAATAATTGGACAAAAGGTTCAGAATTTGGCACTGCGATATCCGATGTCTACTTAAATTTGCATAATACAGGCGCGTATTGGGAATCCTCAGCAAAAGGTATGTGGATTTATGAATCATATTCAAGGCCATATTTCAAGATAGGAAATGGCAGTGATCAGGTAACTATTGAAGGAACAGCAAGTGAGAGTCAATTTGAAGGTAATTGGAATCATTTAGTTGGAACTTGGGAAAGAGATAGTACTGATGTGACTAATATAAGTATGAAATTTTATGAAAATGGGATATTAGTAGATTCTACTTCAACTAATTTAACTAATTTAAATTTCAGTTTATCTTTATATTTAGGAAAACCAGGAGGCGGGAATTATCCTCTCAACGGCACAATAGACGAAGTCCGCATATGGAACAGAAGCTTGACAGCAGCAGAGATAAATGCGAGTTACATGGCGAATCTGAAGAAGTATAATGTGACTGATTGGCATTTGTATGTGAACCAGTCAAAAAGTCCGAATGTGGGGTTGGATGCAGGGAAGGATTATACTTATCAAGCATTTGCAAAAGATGATGCGGGGAGTTGGAATCAGACAGATGTTAGAGCAATAACAATTAATGCAGCGCCGCTTTCTCCAGAAGTTTCAATTAATAGTTCAGAAGATACAAATTATACTGATGAGGATTTGTATTGTTCTGCAACAATTGGCGATCTTGATAATGAGGATTTGAATGTGACTGTTTATTGGTATAATGACTCTGTTCTGGATTTAACTGTGGATTATAATGAAAGTTATGCAAATAATACGCTGTTTATTGCGACTTTGGAATCGACAAACACGACAAAAGGGGATTTGTGGAATTGTACAATGAGAGTGTATGATGGGATTGAGTATACTTTGTCTGATAATTCAACTACGCTGACGATTTTGAATAGTCCACCTGTGATTAGTCTTGTTGAGCCGGCGAGCGGGAGCCAGACTACTAATAGGACTCCGTTGTTTGACTGGACTGCAACTGATGCTGATAGTGATAGTATGACTTATGAAATTAATATTTCAAGTTTAGCTTGTGCTTCTGATGAGCGGTATGATGTTGGGCAATCAGATTCATTTTATATTCCGTCAGCTGATCTGCAGTGTTTGATAGATAATGGGGCTGGTAATTATTATAATTGGACTGTGCGAGCTGATGATGGGTTTATTAATGGTTCGTGGTCTGCTAATTGGACTGTGAATATTTCGGCTTCGCTTGTTGTGAGTTTGCCTGTTTATGAAGTTAATTTTGGGACAATAAATCCGCTGGAGTCAAATGATACAACTGATGATTTGCCGCCGCCGTTTGTAATTCAGAATGATGGGACTGTTTTTGTGAATGTGAGTGTTAATTCTACTGCGTTGTGGAGTAGTCAGGGAAGCACGAGTGATTATTATAGGTTTAAGGTAGATAATAAGAGCGGGGAAAATGCTTCGTTTAATTGGGGTATATCAAATACAACTTGGAATCCGGTGCCGATTACAGGCAGTCTTTTTGTTAGTCTTGCAGAATTAAATTATACTGATGCTACTGACTCAGCTGAGATTGATATCTTTATAGATACGCCTCAGAGTGAGGGTCCGGGAGACAGGAATATTACAATCTTGTTTACATCAAGTTTGGGTGAATAATATGGAAAAAGAAATGAGAGAAAGAGAAGAAGTGGAGAAACAGGGGGTAGAAAAGGGGGTAGAAAAGGGGGTAGAAAGAATTTCTGAGAATGAAAGGACCATAATTAATTTGATAAAAAATGACCCATATATTAGCAAAAGTGAGATGATTATCAAAGGTAAGTTAACAAAGAAATCAATTGAGTGGAATATCGAAAAGCTGAAGCAAAGAGGTTTGTTAAAGAGAGTTGGTTTTGCAAGAGGAGGTTATTGGGAGGTAGTTAAATGAAAAGCAATGATTTTAATTACTCTGTAAGAGGAAGTTATGTAAAGACAGACTCTGTGAGGAGTGATAACGGCGATTATCCTGTAGTTTGGTTATTGATACAGGTCCTCCACCCAGTCTTTACATTTTGTCAAGGGAGGCATAATATATAAAACTTTCGGAAATGGAAAATAAACACATATTCAAAATTGATATGGTTTTGATAGCTGTGACTGTGATTGGGCTGATTATTTTAGTTGGTTATTCGCGTCCGCTGATTATTGCGCCGGTTGATGAGTTTGAGACAGTAGAGACAAATGTGCTTTTTGAAATTGAAAAGGCAGACAGGATTTTGATTGATGATAATTTAGATTTTACAACTCCTGATGAATATGTTGTTAAAGAAGGGCTGGAAATTAATCTGAAGCCAGGTGATTATTATTGGAAGGCAGTTGGGGTTTGGGGGAGTGAGGTTCGGCAGTTGACTATTAATTCAGAAGTGGAGTTGAAGTTGAAGAAGCTGGGGGGTGTGGCGGCGGGGCGGTTTGGGGTGGTGAATGCTGGGAGTGTTAATTTGAAAGTTGATGTTTATAATGGTACAGAGTTAGTTGGAAATGTGAAAGTTGGAGTGGGTGAAGAAATTGAAGCAGAGGGAAGTAAATTTGTTGGGGGGCAGGATGGTTAGGAAAATGTGGGGTAGGTTTGTTGGGAGGTTTTCCCATCCACCCATCCTAGATAGAGATGAGCAGATTAATCAAAATAGCTTTTTTCAGCTTATAGAATTAGCTATGATTTTATTAATCGGAATTATGCTGGTAGCAAATGTCTCAGCTCTTGGAATTACTCCGGCGAGGACAACTATTGATTTTGAGCCTGGATTTCAGAGGGAGGTTGGATTTTCTGTTTTAAATTCTGAGGGAAAAGATATGAGTATTGTTGTTTATGTGCAAGGGGAGCTTAATGCAAGTATCGGAGTTAGTGAAAATACCTTTCAGATGTCAGCTAGTGAAGAATCGAGGCAGTTGTCTTATAATGTTAATTTGCCGGCAAAACTTTCTCCGGGGCTGCATATAGGGGAGGTTGTTGTGATGCAGCTGCCTGGAAAATCTGGAACAAGCGAAGCGTTTATTGGAGCGGCGTTGGCTGTTGTAACTCAACTTTATGTTCAGGTGCCTTATCCTGGGAAATATGCGGAAGCAACATTGAATATTATTAATGCAAATCAAGGCGATGAAGTTGTTTTTGTTATCCCGGTTTTGTCGCGGGGGGAATTTGATTTAGTTTCTGTGAAGGCGAATGTTGATATTTATAATAAGATGGGGGAGAAGGTGGATAGTTTTAATACAAATGAGATTTCTGTTGATAGCGGGGCGAGGAGAGAGATTGTTTATAAGTGGGAGGCTGATGTTCCTGTTGGAGCTTATCGGGCCTTGGCTACATTGATTTATGATGGCGAGGTTGTTCAGTTGGAGGGGGGGTTTAATGTGGGGAGTGAAGTGCTGGATTTGCAGGGAATTGATGTTAGAGATTTTAGTTTAGGAGATATTGCTAAGCTGGAGATGTTGGTTGAGAATAAGTGGAGTGAGCCAATCAGGGGAGCTTATACTCAGACAGAAGTTTATAATAAGGATGGAGAGGTATCAGCAGATTTTAAGTCGCCGGAATATATTATTCCTGCATTGAGCAAGGAAGTCATGATTTCTTATTGGGATACTTCGGGGGTTAAGGCGGGAACTTATGATACCCGAGTTTATTTGAAATATGGTGATGTTAGTATTCCTAATGATTTGAAATTAAAAGTTGAGCAGAACAAGATAGGGATTATTGGTTTGGGTTATGTTATTTCTGCAGATTCAGAAGGTGGAGGCAATACACTTGTGGTTGTTTTGGTAATAGGAATTGTGACATTGGTTTTAATTAATTTGTTGTGGTTTTTCTTTTTGAGGAAGAGGTTGCGGCGGTGATGAGTTGCATATGATGTGTTTTATCAAGAGTATCTCTGATGAGTTTTTACTATTTTGGAATTCACATCACTCATAATTCACTCTTGTAATTGTGGAAGAAAATTGTCAAGAGCAATTTGTTCTACTCGCGATTCACTCTTGGAATAGGGTGTTTAGTTTGTCAAGAGTGAAATTTTTTCCCAACCCCCCAAAATTTAGGAATTCCAAAATTGATTTATAAGTATCGGAGATACTGGTCAAAACTTGTGCACGCAGGGGACATATGTCCTACCTTAAAATGATTTATTACGATCAAACTTCAGCTCGAGCTCCGCCTGTCGGCTTCAGCTCTCGCACACATTTTTATGAATGCCCAATTTCTTTTCTCACATCGTAAAATACTGAACAGAACATAGGAAATTTGCAACTGATCATAGATTCTGGGGAGCAAAATGGGAAAGCGATGTAAGGAG